>JAZRVW010000081.1:0-53535 GCA_045599385.1 Oscillospiraceae bacterium
GGGTAGCCGGAGTTCTGGTAATACAGGCCAATTTTGCCGAAGAGCTCTTCAGCCTTTGCGAAAACGGCGCCAACGCCTTCCTTGGTGGAGGTGTCGGCATCGAATACGGTGATGTCGGACTTAAACTCATCTGCGAAAATCTTCTTGGTTGCATTTCTTGAAACAGCAAGTATTCTGTTGCCCTTGCCCTGATCAAGAAGTCTCAGAAACTCAAGGCCAATGCCGCTGGATGCGCCGGTAAGTACTATGGTTTTATTCTCTATCATGTATTTTCTCCTAATTACTTAATGGTCATAACGGTGTCAAATGCGCTGTGGCATGCGTCTGCAATGGTGCCGCTCTTCTTTGCATCGCCGACTGCGACAACCTTCTTTACGCCCTTGGCAACAAGGTCGGTTACGAGGTTGCCCACTGCGGGACGGACGCCGAGGGACAGGACGACTTCGTCAGCCTCAATCTTGCTCTTTACGCCGGTCTTAACGTCTTCGATGTTAACGCCGCCGTCATCAACGCCCAGAAGCTTGGTTGCGAGCATAATCTTGGTGTCGTACTTGGAGATACGCTCCATCTCGTCGTCAACAAGCTGGAACCAGGTGCCAGGTGCCAGATCGGGTGCCATCTCGATGATGGTTACGGAGTTGCCGTCTTCATTGAGGATCTCGGTAGTTTCCAGACCGGTCATACCGGAGCCGACAACAACGACCTTCTTGTTCTTGATGACCTTGTCCTTCATTATGATTTCGGGAGCAACACAGACGTTGTCGCGGTCAAGGCCGGGAATGGACTTGGGACGTACGGGAACGCCGCCCACTGCAACGATAACCGCATAGGGCTTCATCTCCGCAACGGATTCCGCGGTGGCTTCAACGCCGAGCTTAACCTCTGCGCCTGCCTTCTGTGCGTTTACCATGAGGTCTTCGATGGACCAGTAGAGCTTATCCTTCAGGTTGCAGGTAGATGCGGTGATGACCTGGCCGCCGGGCTTCTCTGCCTTTTCAAGCACGGTTACGTCGAAGCCGCGCATTGCCATGGTCTGTGCTGCGGTGAGACCCGCGGGGCCTGCGCCGATGACAACGATCTTGCGGCCTGCGCCGTCCTTGGGCATATTGGCGTATTCCTTCTCATGACCCATGCCCACGTTCAGAGCACACTCGCAGGCCTTGCCGACCCATGCGTTTGTCATGAAGGAGCGGATGCAGTTCAGGCAGCCGATGCAGCGGCGGATTTCTTCGGGGCGCTCTTCCTCTGCCTTCTTGACCCAGTAAGGATCGCAGATGAAGGTACGTGCGGAGCCGATGAAGTCCTGAGAGCCCTCCTGGAGCTGCTTCTCAGCCTGGGCGGGAGTACGGATAACGCCTGCGCCGCCTACGGGAATGCTGACAACCTTCTTGATTTCTTCGCAGAGATACTTTCTCCAGCCGGGCTCGAAGGAGGTGGGCTCCAGCCAGTAGTTGTATGCATCATAGCAGGCAGAGGTTACGTTGATTGCATTTACGCCCAGCTCTTCAAGGCGTTTTGCAATCTTCTTGCCGGTCATGATGTCGTAGCCCTTACCGGGCTTGCCGATGCGTGCGTACATTTCGTCGGCAGTAAGACGGACCATGATGGGATAGTCTTCGCCGCAGCGGTCACGGATACCTCTGATGATTTCGGTGACAAAACGCATGCGGTTTTCGAAGCAGCCGCCGTACTCGTCGGTACGCTGGTTAGTGTTGGGGGAAAGGAACTGCTGAATGATGTAGCCGTGGCCGCCGTGAAGCTCAACCACGTCAACGCCTGCCTTGTAGCAGCGCTCTGCGGCATCGATGAAGTCCTGAACAAGCTTCTTAACCTGACGGTGACTCATGCTCTTGATTTTCATTGCACCGTGGTTTGCAAGCTCAATTGCGGTAGGAGTCTGTACGGGCCAGAGCTTTGACTCCTTCTCAAGCTTGTTGAGAACGGGAGTGCACTTGTAGATCGGATTGATGATACCGGGGAAAACCTTGACCATGGGAACGACCATGGGCAGAGAGTGAATAGATGCGGAATAGCCCTGTCTGCCGGGGTGATGCAGCTGGATACCGAGCTTTGCGCCGTGCTTGTGAATTCTGTTTGCAAACTCACGCATGGGCTCGATATGGTAATCGTGGCTCATTGCGAGCTGGGTGTAGGTAGATGCAGCCCAGTTGTCGTTTACGCGGGTAACACCGGGGATAATCAGTGCAACGCCACCCTTTGCACGTTCCTCGTAGTAGTCCATGAGCTTTTCGGTGGGGCAGCCGTTGGTCTGGCCGAGGCTGACTTCAGCCGCGGTCATTACGGTGCGGTTCTTAAGCTCCATGGTGCCGATTTTCAGCGGGGATAAAAGCTTTTCGTATGCCATAGTTATTCATCCTTTCGTATATATCACTATTAAAATAATAATCCGTAAAAAAATAATAAAATAACAATCTTTTTTCGTCAAGAATGCTTGATAAAATCTATGTTTTTCCTAATTTTCTCAACAGTTTTCTGACAACTGTTTTGAATATGTGTTTGACTATTTGGGCAATCTATGTTATTCTGTACATAAGGCTTGTACAATTGTCCAAGGAGTGATTTTATGTCCGCTTCCAGCTCAAAAAACACAGATGCCATTGTGAGCGCCGCGCTTAAGCTGTTTAAGACTGCGGGCTACAGCAATGTTTCCGTCAGCGATATATGCCGCGAGGCAGATGTTCCCCGTTCCTCATTTTACAGCATATTCGCAGGCAAGGACGAAATTGTTTTTTATATGATAAAAAACCTGAAGGAAGATTATCAGGCGGTTTTCGCACAGCTGCTGGAGGCAAAGAATGACCTTGACCGCATCTGGATGCTTTATGACCGCTATCTGAGTCTTGCCGTGGATTTCGGTCCCGAGCTTACGGGAACGCTGTTTGCGCTGGAGCTTGAAAAGCCCGCGGGGCTTTTTGACCTTTTCTATGCCTTCAACGAATGGTTTGTTAAGCTTATCCGCAACTGTCAGGAGCAGGGCCTTATCCGCAACAAAAACAAGCCCGAGGACATTGTCACCCTCGGTGTGCGTATCGCCATCGGCGCGGCTTACGAATGGTGCCGCAGCGGCGGTTCCTTCGATTTGCGTGAAGCCGCCCTCAGCGAGCACGAAACACTTTACGACGTTCCCCCCGAATACAAAAGAGCAAGCAAAAAGAGAGATGCATAAGGGCGCTCTCACATAGGGAGGAACAGGTTTTGAACGGATCTTTTCCGCCCATACATCATAAAAAAACTCGGCATGCGTCAGCATTGCCGAATTTTTTTATTTTGTCTGAACGAAAAATCTCTCGCTCAAAACTGCTTCGCACCCTGAGAGATTGATGTTTTTTAGTAAGACAAAGCGAAAAGCGCAGGAATACTGGCTATGTATTCCGAGCATTTTTAACGATGTATTACGGAAAAACAGCTTCTTTCAGGGCTATTAATCCCTAAGTGAGAGCGCCCAAGCATCTCTCTTCTTTTATCCTCCGATACGGTTCATGCTGCGTCTGGATTCGCTGTGAGCCGTTGCGGAAAGCTCAACGTGCATTTTCGGTTTTTTGCCTGCTGCGTAAAGTATCTTTTCCTTTAGCTCATCGCCGTGAAGTCCTCTTACGGAAATCTCGTCGGCAGAATGCAGGCAGGGCTTTATGCAGCCGTCGGCAGTAAGACGCAGACGGTTGCACTCGGCGCAGAAATGCTTGCTCAAAGGACTGATAAGCCCGATTTTGCCTTTTGCACCGGGCAGCCTGAAAAGCTTTGCGACGGAGTGCTTTTCGCTTTCAAGCGATTCAAGCTGCGGCAGCCTTTCAAGCACTGCGGTGTTGGGCATATATGCCTCTTTTCCGAAGCCTGAGGTATGGCCTATGGGCATGAGCTCAATGAAGCGGAGCTCCACGGGATAATCCACCGTGAGCTGAGCAAGTGCCTCGATCTCATCGTCATTCACACCGCCCATGAGCACCGTGTTGAGCTTAACGGGATTCATTCCCGCTTTCATTGCCGCACGGATACCCTCCACCGCAGCTTCAAGCTTTCCCCCGCGGGTAATGCGTGAATACTTTTCGCTGTCAAGAGTGTCAAGGCTGATGTTTATTCTGTGAATGCCCGCATCGTACAAATCCTGCGCCATTGGTGCAAGCAGAATTGCGTTTGTGGTAACGGAGATATCCTCAATGCCGTCGATTGCGGCAAGCCGGCGTGCAAGCTCAACGATATCGCTTCGCACCAGCGGCTCACCGCCGGTGATGCGGAGCTTTTTCACGCCGAGCTCCGCGGCAGCTTCTGCGATTTCCACAAGCTCATCGGTGCTCAGATTGTTTTTGCAGTTGCAGCGGGGTATCATGTCATCGGGCATGCAGTAGCCGCAGCGGAGATTGCAGGCATCCGTAACGGACATACGCAGGTATTCAATTTTTCTTCCGTAGCCGTCGGTCATGCCTTCGCCTCCTTAATCTTATGAAATAATTATACCCCGTTCCACCCGAAAACGCAACAGCGCCGCAGACTTTGAGAGAATGAAAAAGAAGGACGGTCAACCGTCCTTCTTTTAATGATTACTTGTTCATATAATCGCTGAGGTCAAGGTATTCGCCGAGCTTGTAGTCCATCTCAATGGGCTTGAAGCCGAGGAACATGCCGGGGGTAAAGGTCAGCTCGCCGACATAAACCCTGCCGCTGACTTCATAGAAGTCAATTCGCACAAGCGGGAAGTCCTTTGCAAGAATCCTGCACAGCTTCATCATTTCCTTGAGCTTTTTGGGCTTTTTGGGTTTTGCCGCGGTGCTCTTGCCCTTGCGCATTACGGGAATGCACTCCCAGTTCATGTCCACAAAGGTTCTTGTCTGCGTCTTTGCCTTGCGGTCACTTACGATGAGGGCAAACTTGGGCTCGCCGTTGCAGCAGTAGAACTTGTAGTCATCAACGCTGCCGCCCTCTTCAGCCTCAAGCATCTCCTCGATGACAATCTTGGGTGCAATCTTCTCATCGGTGATGCACATATTCTGATAGTAGTAGGTGCACCAGGGATAGAGCCACGTTGTCATCATGACTTTCAGATGGTCAAGGCAGTAAGTAGACTTATCGGAAACAAGGATAACCTGGTCGCTGCCCCAGCCGCAGTTTGACTTCGCAACAAACTTGTTGGGAAGCACGGAGAAATCCACCTCGGAAATATCGTCATAGGCACCGAGCAGAGGAACAACATATTGCTCACCAACCTTGGCGGATATGTATTCCTTTGCTCTGAATTTATCCGCGGCAATTCTTATGTCGGGATTCTGGTAATTCAGCGCAAGCCAGATAATTTTTTCGTTAAAGCTCTTCGGATTGTCAAGGTCAGGCAGATAGCCCATCTGTGCGTATGCCTTCTGCAGACAGTACATACGCTGCATTTCGTGGGTGATTCTCGTCTCCATCATGTAGGCTTCCTTGGGAGTCAGAGGATCGAAATAGTCCTCTGTGTTCTGAATCACCTTGTCGGGCAGGGTTATCATGTCGCCGTATTTTCTGTCCCATTCAACCGGATCGAAGGACAGCAGGGCGCCGCCTGAGTAGAAGGTCATTTCGCCGACAAAAACGCGGTCTCCGAGGTCATAGAAGTCCACGCGGACAAAGGGGAAGGGCTCGGAGAGCTTTGCGGCAATTTCCTTCATCTTCTCGAAGTTCTTGGGCTTCTGATGAGGCGTCTTTACATGGGCGTGACCGCCGTAGGTAACGTCAATGGGGTTAAAGTCCGCATCGTAAAAGTCGAAGGTTGTGGGCTTGTTCTTGTCCTGACGGTCTGTGGCGATGAAGAGGCTGTCAACTCTGCCCTTGAAGCAGAAGAACTTATAGTCATAAACCTGCTCATCGGCCTGCTCGATGTATTCTTCCGCGAAGATAATGGGGGGCATGTTCTTGTAGCCCCAGTTAAATGTCTGATAATAGGAGTTTCTGTAGGGCTTGATCCAGTTTGCGAACTGGCGGCGGGTTGCGGCAATATCAAGCTCGGACTTGTCCTTGACTATCTTCAGATAGCCGCTGCTCCAGTTGACCTTGAGTACAAACCTGTCGGGCAGCGCGTCAAAGTCAATCTGACCTGCGTTTGTCCAGCTTTTTATGGTGGGGACAACATATTCCCCGCCAACCATGCGGGTAACGTAGTCCTTAACGGCAAACTTGTCACAGCATTTGGTAATGAGCGGCTCCTGATAGTAGAGCTTCATCCACATAAGCTTCTCGTTGAAGGTCTTGGGTTCGCGGAAGTCTATGGGATAGCCGTGCTGTTTCTCAAATATCTTGCCGAGCAGCGCTTCCTTTTTTGCATCGGTAAGCTCTCCGCTTCGCTCCATGCGGTAATTCATCTTTTTTGCTTTTACCGTTGCGTACTCGCCCTTTTTAAAATCCTTAAAGAAGTGGCGGTCGATGAGGAAGCGTCTGAAGTGCTGGAAGGTTTCCGTCATTTTAAATCTGGAGTATTCCGCTTTACTGAAAAACAGTCGTTTAATAAGCTTCTTTATCCACTTTTTCAGTTTCATTTTTCTTTTTCCTCTATAAATCTGAAATAATTCTGAAACGCAAAATCACATAGTATGCTGATGATAGCATATCCTGAGAAATACTATCACAACGCACACGGTATTTCAAGACGGCGCGTTCATTTTTATATTTATTTACAAGTTATTCTTGAAGTATCGTGAAAATAATTGTAAAATAGTGTAGACTTGAGTTTAAAATGCCCTGCGGCATTTCAGGCCAACTCAGGTACCATACTGTACAGCGATTATATTCGCACCATTAACCTTCAGGGTTAGAATTGGAGTAATATGAAAATTGCCGTAATTCTGCTGCGATGGCTGATGAATTTCATTTATTTTTTCATGAAGCTTTTCCCCACCGACAGCAATAAGGTTGTATTTTTAAGCCGCCAGTCCGACACGCCCACAGAGGACTTTCTGTGCCTGAAGTCAAGGCTGGAGGAGCTTAAGCCCGACATAAGAATTATCATGATTACCCAGAGGGCCGACAGCAATGCTTCCAGTATGCTCCGCTTTGCCTGCGCCACACTTAAAAGCATGCGCCACCTTGCCACCTCCGGCGCCTGCGTGCTTGACGGCTACTGGCCCGCGGTTTCCGTTCTTAAGCACAAGGACAGGCTTGCAGTCATTCAGATGTGGCACGCCATGGGAAAAATCAAGAAATCGGGCTACCAGTCCCTCGGCAAGAAGCTCGGCAGAAGCGAGATGATTGCCAAAGAAATGCGTATGCACCGTAATTACGATGTCATCATCGCAGGCGGCAGGGCCTTCAACCCCTTCTATTGTGCCTCCTTCGGTGTTGACGAAAGCATTCTTTACAATGTGGGTTTGCCGCGCATGGATTCCCTGCGTGAAAATCAGCAGGCCTGCCGCGAGCTTTTCAACAAGACTTATCCGTGGCTGAAAAATAAGAAAATCATTCTTTATGCCCCCACCTTCCGCAAGGGCCACGTTCTTGACACCAGCGCCCTGCGCGATGCCTTTGATTTCAAAAACGGCAAGAGCATTCTTGTGGTTAAGCGTCACCCCAACCAGCAGCTTGACATGGAAACCGTGCGTCCCGCCTTCACCTGCAGCAAGCTGCCCACAAGTGTTTTGCTTTCGGTGTGTGACTGCGTCATCACCGACTATTCCGCAATTACCATTGAGGCCGCCGTCCTCGGCAAGCCCGTGTATTTCTACCCCTTCGATTACGAGGATTACATTGCCCACAACGGTCTGAACGTTGTGCTGTCAGATGAATTTCCCGGCAGCGTTTACCGCAATCCCGGTGAGCTTTTCGCCGCCATCGAAAAGGGCGATTACGATTACGAAAACTACAGCCGCTTCCGCAAAAAATATCTTCCGGATTTAAACGGCAGAGCAACGGACAAGATTTCCGAGCTTATTATTGATTGTCTGGAGAAAGATAAACATGATGCAATTTCTGAGAGCATTGCTCGCCAAAATAAAATTGATGGTGCTTTGGGTGACAAGGATACTGTTCGCCCCTAATCACTTCAAGGTTCCCCTTCACAAGCGTCTGTGGCACGCCGTTTTCGGCGGCTACATGGTTGACCAGGTTGCCCTTTACGACTTTAAGCACAATGACAAGAAGCAGTACCTTTCCGAGTTCGACTGGTACCGTTCACGTTCCATCAACGACCCCTACAGCAACATGCTCAACAACAAGGTCGTTTTCACTCAGATTATCGAGCGCTACTGCTCAACTCCCGAGCTTTACTGCGTAACTAAGAAAGGGCGCTTTGCCGGCATGAACGGCAGAAGCTTCAGCTGCAGCAAGGACCTTCTTGCACTGCTGGACGAGGTGGGCGCTTATGTAGTCAAGCCCGTCGGTGCAGGCAAGGGCAAGGGCATTCAGATTGTACGAAAAACCGCCGACGGCTATTCCTGCAATGACGAGCCCTGCGACAGCGAAAAAATTCTCCGTCTGTTCGGAGGCAAAAAGGATGTTCTGGTTTGCGCATACGCCTCTCAGGCGGATTACCTCAACAGAATTTACGCGCCCAGCGCAAACACCATTCGCATGATAGTCCTGCGTTCTGCCGAAACAAAGGAGTTTGAGCTTTTCTTCGCCGTGCAGCGCATCGGCGCGGGCTGGACGGGTGCCGTTGACAACGGAAGCCGCGGCGGTCTTGTTGCCTGCATAGACATCGAAACCGGCGAAATGAGCGAGGCACGCACTCTGCACAATCTTGAGGTTTATGAAACCCACCCCGATACCCACGCGGCCATAAAGGGTGTTGTCATTCCCAACTGGGAGGGCATCAAGGCAGGTGTTCTTGAGGTTTCCAAAAACTTCCCCTATCTTGAAATCATCGCCTGGGACATTCTTCCCACAAAGGACGGCTTCACAGTAATCGAGGCCAACACCTCCTCAGGTGTCAACATCATTCAGCTCTGGGGTCCCCAGCGCTACGGCAGGCTCGGTCAGTTCTATCGCGAGCACGGTATAATCAAATGAAATACATCATAATGGCTGACGGCAAGGGCAGCCGCTGGAATCACTATATGGGCCACGAAAAGCACGAAATCCGCATCGGCGGCGAAACGCTGCTGCAGCGCACCGTGCGGCTTCTGCACGAGAAGGACGCGGAGGCAGAGGTCATAATCACCTCCCACAACCCCGCCTTTGAGGTGGAGGGTGCCCTGCGCTATGAGCCGAAAAACAACGTGCTGGAAATTGACCGCTTCACCGCGGAGCTTATCGGCGACGATGTCTGCTTCCTTTACGGCGACGTTTTGTATGCGGAAAAAACCGTTGATACCATCATCAGAAACCGCGGCTTCCTCCCCGTTGTTTTCTTCGGAAACGAAAACAGCGTGTGCGCCGTGCTTATCCGTGACGGCGAGGCCTTTAAGAAAAGCTTTTATGCCGTTCGTGAAATGGCCGCAAGCGGAAAAATGCCCTCCTGCAAGGGCTGGCAGGTTTACCACCACTACGCAGGAATGGGTCTTGAGGGCAGGGAAATCGGTCCCTGCTTTATCCGCGTTGACAATTCCACCCGCGATTTCAACTCCCCCGAGGATTACCATGAGTTCCTGAGCAAAAATTGATGTAGAAAAATTAATATTATTATGCTATACTATCCTTTAATGTTAGTATAGCATTTTTATTTCTATTCTATGATTTTCATGTGGAGACATCTGTATGACATCTGACAAGAAAGAAAAATTCAATAACCGGTTTCTGCTCTCCGAGCTTATAAGACGTGACTTTGTAAAGAAATACAAGCGCACCGCCTTCGGCATACTCTGGAGCGCTCTGTCGCCTCTGCTTCTGCTGCTGACCATGGACCTGGTCTTCGGCACCTTCTTCGGACGCAACATGCCCCACTACACCATCTATCTGTTCTGCGGTCTGCTGCTGTTTAACTATTTCTCCTCCTCCACAAGAGGCTCCATGAATGTTCTTTACAACAACGCCGCCATTTACAGCAAGGTTCCCGTACCCAAGCACTTTTTCCTGCTGTCCCACAGCACCGCAAGCTTTATCAACTTCCTCGTTTCTCTTGCGGTATTCTTCGTGTTTGTTGCGGTTGACGGCATTGTTTTCCGCTGGAACTTCCTGCTGCTTCTGTACCCGATCATCTGCCTTTTCCTCATAAACTACGGACTTGGCATGCTGCTGTCCACCCTCTACATATTCTTCAGGGATATTAACTATCTCTATCCCGTGCTGTGCCGTATAATCATGTACGCCTCCGCCATCTTCTATGACGTCAATATTCTGCCGGGTATCATGCGCAGACTTCTGCTGTGCAACCCCCTGTATATGTGCATCGATTATTTCCGTCAGCTCATCATTCATTCCACCGTGCCCTCCATCTCCTATCATCTGGTGCTGGCAGGCATGACGCTGTTCTGCATGCTCATCGGCTGGTTTACCTACCGCATAAGCCGTGACCGCATAGCACTGTTCGTTTAAGGAGGTGCGTGATGGAAGAAAGAAAAACCGTTCTGACTCTGGACAATGTTTCCGTCCAGTACCGCAAAAACACCTCCCAGTCCACCGCCGAGCTGGTGCTCGGACTGTTTAAGAAGAACAAAAAGCCCAACACCTTCTGGGCGCTGAGGAATCTTTCCTTCAGTCTTCAGCAGGGCGATATGCTGGGCGTAATCGGCCGCAACGGCGCAGGCAAAAGCACCACCATGAAGGCCGTCAGCGGCACGCTGACTCCCGCAAGCGGCACGATTACCCGTGAGGGCAAGCTCTGTGCTCTGCTTGAGCTGGGCGCGGGCTTTGACCGCGAGATGACCGTTAAGGAAAACGTTTACCTCCGCGGCGCTCTTCTCGGCTATTCAAAAGAATTTATTGACTCCAAGTACGATGAAATCATCGACTTTGCGGATATGCGCGAATTTGAGGACAATCCCTTCCGCACTCTGTCCTCGGGTATGAAATCCCGCATTGCCTTCTCCATCGCCAGCATGGTTGAGCCCGACATCATCATTCTTGACGAGGTTTTTGCCGTAGGCGACGGCGATTTCAAAAAGAAGAGTCAGGAGCGCATGAAGGAAATCATCGGCAACGGCAAAACCACTGCGCTCATCGTTTCCCACAGCCTTTCCACCGTGCGTCAGCAGTGCAACAAGGTGCTGTGGCTCAACAAGGGCCGCATGGTCATGTTCGGCGAGGCAAACGCCGTTTGCGATGAGTACAAGAAATTCCTCGACACAGGCGTTCTTCCCGAAACAGAAGCACTGAAAAGGGTTGAGGAAAACCCCAGAAACAAGCTGAAAAAGAGCCCCAAGAAAAGACTTCTTGAAGCGTTCATCTACTTAATGCTCATTCTTGCCGCCGTTGCGGGCGGCTTTGTATGGGCGCAGTATGACCTGCTGAAGTCCTATGTAATTTCCCACACCTCCGAAAGTGAGGAAATCCTCACCATCGCCGACAACTATCACAGTCAGATTGATGATATATTGTCCGCCAACACGGAAAACTGGGATTACTCCATATTTGAAGACTCCGCAGAGGCCATAATCAACGACGAAATAAGCTATCGCGAGGTTGCAAAGGAGGTTCTGCGTAATGCGGGTACCGTTGACAACGAAAGCTATAAGCTGACGCTTGCCGCGGCAGAAATTGAAGCCGTAAAGCATGTTCACATGGCGCGGCTTGACGCGCTTGTTGCGGAAATGCGTGCCGACTTCGAGGCTCAGCCCGAAGGCAAATACCGCAGTCTGATGGTTTATTCCTACCTCCATTGTGACAGGTTCTATGAGCTTGAGGAGGCCTGCGACGACGATATGCAGGACATCATTGAGGAAATCCGTTCCATACTCCGCAAAAACGGACTTCCCGAGGATATGGCCGACCAGGTCTGGAATGCCTACAAAACCGAAAAGGTCTATCTTCTCGCCTATTACTGCGTACAGCTTCGATAAAGCAAGCTGTCAAAAAAGTCTAAAGACTTTTTTGGCAAGCTGAAACTGCCGCGGATTTCAAAATCCGCGGCAGTTCTATGTTCATTGACTTTAGGTTACGATTGTTATATTATTTGGTTAATTACCCGCTGCATAAGAGGACATCAAATGGACGTATCCAATGTAAAAGCTCCGTGGAAGGAATGGCTCGGCGACGTGCCCTTCACACTCAACTACTTCCGCGGCACCATGTTTCAGGCGGTTGAGAAAATCGCGGAAAAGTATCCCGATTTCATCGCCTTTGACTTCATGGGAAAGGCCACAAAATACAAGACCTTTTTAAAGGAAATACGGCGCTGCGCAGACGCTCTGCACGCTCTCGGCGTGAGAGAAAACGACTGCGTTACCATTGCCATGCCCAACTGTCCACAGGCGGTGAAAATGTTCTACGCCGTCAATCTCGCAGGCGGAATATGCAACATGATTCACCCCCTTTCCGCCGAAAAGGAAATTGAGTTTTTCCTCAACGAATCCAAATCCGTCACCGCCATCACGCTTGACCAGTTCTACGAAAAATTTGCAAGCGTGAGAGGCAATACGGGCCTCAGAAACCTCATTATCACAAGCGTTAAAGATGAGCTTCCCGTACACATGAAAGCGGGCTACGGGCTCACTGAGGGCCGCAAAATCAAAAAGTTGCCCGACGACGCTCCCGTTATTTACTGGAACGATTTTCTCCGCATGGCAGACGGAAGCTTCGCGGGCGTTGAGCGCGGTGCTGACGACCCTGCCGTCATTCTTTACTCCGGCGGCACAACGGGCACCACAAAGGGCATTCTGCTCTCAAACCTCAATTTCAATGCGCTCAGCCAGCAGGTCATTGCAACAAATCCCATGTTCCGTCCCGGCGACAGAATGCTTGCCGCAATGCCGCTTTTCCACGGCTTCGGTCTGGGTGTCTGCGTTCACACCATGCTGACGCAGGGCGGCAGATGTATCCTCATTCCCCGCTTCACAGCGGAAAGCTACGCAAAGCAGATTGTTAAATACAAATGCAACTTCATCGCAGGCGTACCCACGCTTTATGAGGCGCTCCTGCGCATTCCCGCCATGGACGGCGCCGACCTCAGCTCCCTCAAGGGTGTTTTCTCCGGCGGCGATTCTCTTTCCGTTGAGCTTAAGAAAAAGTTTGACAGCTTCCTTGCCGAGCACAAGGCCTCCGTTCAGATTCGCGAGGGCTTCGGTCTTACGGAGTGCGTCACCGCCTCCTGCCTCACACCGTATCACATGGCGAAGGAGGGCAGCATCGGTCTTCCCTTCCCCGACACCTACTACAAAATAGTCAGACCCAACACGGACGAGGAGCTTCCCTACGGGGAGGAGGGCGAAATTGTCATTGCGGGACCTACGGTCATGAAGGAATACATCAATCAGCCGCAGGAAACCGCCGACACGCTGCGCCGTCACTCCGACGGTCTCACATGGCTGCACACGGGCGACCTCGGCGTCATGGACAGCCAGGGCTTCATTTACTTCCGTGGGCGCGCCAAGCGCATGATTATTTCCTCCGGCTACAACGTGTATCCCGGTCAGCTTGAAAACATTCTCGACGCAAACGAGCTTGTGCACATGAGCTGTATCATCGGCATTCCCGACCCCTACAGAATGCAGAAGGTCAAGGCCTTTGTCATGCTGAAGCCCGGTGTTCCCGCAACCAAGGAAACCAAAGACGCGCTCATGGCATACTGCCGCAAATATATCGCCAAATACGCCATGCCCTGCGACATTGAGTTCAGGGCGGAGCTTCCCAAAACGCTGGTGGGCAAGGTTGCCTACCGCTTGCTTGAGGAAGAGGAAGCCGAAAAGCGCAAGGCCTAACCAAAAACCCCGGTTTGAACGGATTAACGCTCAAACCGGGGTTTTTTATGTTTTTATCAGTCTCCCATGTCACGATACATGAAGAGCACAACTGCCCAGCGGGTGCAGGTTGCGTTTGGACGGAAGGTTCCGTCGTTATAGCCCGTGGTGATGCCCTTCTCAACCGCCCATGCGATTGCGGTTCTATAGGCACTTGCAATGGTGGAAGCGTCCTTAAATCCGCTGACGGTGCCGCTTGTGGAAGGCTCGCCCTCGGCGCGCCAGAGGAATGTCACGAACTGCGCTCTCGTCACGGTGTCGTTGGGCTTGAAGAGACCGCCCGGGTAGCCCGTGGTGATTCCCTTTTCAGCCGCCCACAGAATTGCCTTGTAATATGGATTTTCCTTGCCGTTTGCCTGAACGGCGCTGACATCGCTGAAGGGGCAGACAACACTCTGAGGCTCGGGACAGCCGTTTGCGCGCCACAGGAACGTTACGACCTGACCGCGTGTGCAGTTTGCGCCGGGCTGGAAGTGGGTGGCGTCAAAGCCGCCCGTTATCTGCTTGGGCGTATGGTAATATGCCCACAGAATTGCATCGTAATAATTATCGGTTTCCTTTACGTCAAGGAAGGGGTTGGAAAGCTTATAATCGGGGTCCTTTGCGCCGCAGACGCTGCAGATTCCGTTTTCATAGTGATGTCCCGCAGGAGCAACAACTCTGTCAAAGCTGAATTCGCCGTACTGCTCATTGTTCCATGTGTAGTGCAGGGTAATGCCCTCGGTGCAGCTTGCCTTACCCTCTGCGGCAACGGTGTAGTCGGTGTCGTTGAGTCTGGGAAGCGTTACGTTTATGCTGTCGCTGCAGTTGAAGCAGCGGCAGATGAGCAGACCCTCGCTGTCCACGGTAGGTGCCTTGCTTACGGTGCAGTCATAAAAGGCGTGACCCTGGGGTGGTATTTCCTTATCAAAATGGTAGCTGCCGTACTGGGTGTTTTTCCACGTGTAGCGGAGAATGCAGCCCTCGGTGCAGCTTGCCTGACCGATGACCTCAAAGTCATACTCGTTATTGAACGGGGGCAGAGTAACCGTGACCTCATTCTTGCACTTTGAGCAAACGCCCTTAATCTGTCCCTCGGTGATTTCCGTGGGCGCGGTTACAAGTGAGTAGCTGTAGCTATGGGAGCTTGCGGGAAGCTTAACGTCAAAGCTGAATGTACCGTAGCTTGTATTTTTCCATGTATAGCGGGCTGTGCCGTCGGAGCTGCAGCCTGCGGCAGTCAGCACCTTATAGCTGTAATCGGTGGTGTTGAGCTTGGGGAGAGTTACGTCCTTTGCCGCACCGCAGCGTGTGCAGTAGCAGGAAATTTTGCCTTCTTTGCTTTCGGTGGGTGTTACGGACACGGAGTAGCTGCTGCCGTAGTTATGTCCGCCTGCGCAGGTGGATTCGGAGTTATCCGCCGTGTTGGCGTTATAAAGGAAAATCGAGTAGCCGGCGTAATAGCTTACATAGGCGGAGTATGTCCAGTAGTCAAGGCGGATATGGGGATTGCTGTCGCCGCAGTAGCTGAAGCAGTAGAAGCCGTTTTCATCGCAGGAGATGAACGCTACCGAGTGGGTGGGGTCGGCACGGAGATGCTCACCCGCCTGGGCATAGCGCTGAAGCATGCTCTTGAGACCTGCGGCTGTATAGCCGAAGCTTGAGAGATACATCTTGTTCTCGTTGGCCACATCATTGTAGACTACCTTGCTGACAAAGTAGCTGTAGGCACAGCAGCCCGTTGAGCCGCGGATATCCTTTGAATAGGTGCCGTCGTTGACGTGGTATGTGTAGGCGCCCGAATTGGGATAGTTGAAGGTGCCGCCGCCGATTGCCGCGAAGTCGGAGCTGAACATGAAGTGCTTCATGTAATTCTGCGCCTGCGAAACATTTATGCCGCTGCCCTTGAAGTTCTGATACTCAATATTCTTGAGCATGGTGCTGATTCGCGGGTCGTCGGCATCGGAAACATAGGAGGTCGATGCGCTTGCATTTATACTGAACACGGGAGCAAGACCCAGCAGCATTACCGCTGTCAGAACTATGCTCACTAAGCGTTTTTTCATACTTGTTCTCCTCTTGAAAGCTTTAACACATCATAAAATAATACAGTTTTTATATGTATAAGTCAACCGGACAAATTTAAACTTTTCGTAACAAGCTTGTGAAACGGACAAGTTAGTGATATTATGTTTGTATTCTTTTTACGGAGAGAACGCAATGGATTATAAAGAAGCATTGGAATATATAAACGGGGTTTCGTGGCAGACCACCAAGCCCGGCCTTATGCGCGTTACCGCCCTGCTCGAAAAGCTGGGCAATCCCCAGAATGAGCTGCGCTTTGTCCATGTTGCAGGCACCAACGGCAAGGGAAGCATCTGCGCCATGCTTGCCTCAGTTCTGAAATGCGCAGGCTACAAAACGGGACTTTTCACCTCGCCCTATCTCAGCCGCTTTACCGAGCGAATGAAGATAAACGGCAGGGAAATCGAGGAGGCACAGGTTGCCGCAATTGTGGAGGAAATAAAGCCTCTTGCAGATTCCATGGAGGACCACCCCACCGAGTTTGAGATGATGACCGCCGCGGCGCTGCTGTGGTTTTTCCGCGAAAAGTGCGACATTGTCGTGCTTGAAGTCGGACTCGGCGGCAGACTTGACGCCACCAACGTCATCGCACGTCCCGAATGCGCCGTCATTGCCAACATCGGTCTTGACCACACCGCAGTTCTCGGCAGCACTCTTGAGCAGATTGCCTTTGAAAAGGCGGGCATCATCAAGGAAAACTCCTCTGTCGTGCTTTATCAGCAGTTCGGGGAGGTCATGGAGCTTATGCGCGATGTCTGCGCCGAGCGCAACGCCGAGCTCACCGTTCCCGATTTTGACGACATTATCCCCGAATTTGACAGTCTTGAGGGGCAGGTCTTCTCCTACCGCGGCGATGCCTATGCCATTCCCCTGCTTGGCAGTCATCAGCTGAACAACGCCGCATGCGCCATTGAAGCCGTGAACATTCTCCGCAAGGCAGGCTTCAGCATTGACCAGACCGCACTTGAGGCAGGACTTTACGCGGTGGCATGGCCCGCGCGCTTTGAGCTTGTGCATGACGAGCCTGCTTTTGTTGTTGACGGCAGTCACAACCCCCAGTGCGCCTTTGCGCTTGCCGATGGAATTAAGAAATACTTCCCGAATCAGAAGCGCGTTCTGCTCATCGGAATGCTGAAGGACAAGGATTACAAGACTGTTGCCGATATTCTCGCTCCTCTATTTGACGAGTTCGTCACCGTCACGCCTGACATTTACCGGGCCCTGCCCGCAAAGGAGCTTGCAGCGGTTCTTGAAAAATACGGCAGACCGGTCACCGTATGTGAGAGCATTCCCGAGGGCGTGCAGTACGCAATCGACACAGCGCGAGAGCTGGAGGGTATGGCCTGCGCCGCAGGCTCGCTTTACATCTGCGGCGAAATAAGAGAATGCTTCTACCTGAAGTGAGGTTACGCTATGAGAATTATGGGAATTGATTTCGGCGATGCCCGCACGGGACTTGCCGTATCGGACGAAATGAATATCCTCGTGGGCGAGGCATGGACACTAAACGAATGGAATCCCGATGTTGTGGCGGAAAAAATCGTTTCCGAGGCAAAGACAAGAAATGTTCAGCGCCTTGTGCTCGGGCTTCCGAAAAACATGGACGGCAGCGAAGGGCCGAGGGCCGAAAAATGCCGTGAATTCGGTGAAAAGCTGAAAACCATGACGGACATCGAGCTTGTCATGTGGGACGAGCGCCGCAGCAGTATTGAGGCGCATCAGATTCTCCATGCCAACGGCAAAAAAGAAAAAAAGCACCGCAAAACCGTTGATGCGGTGGCGGCAAGCATTATTCTTGAAGGCTATCTGGGAACATTAAGATAAACAAAAAAATCCACTCCGACGGAGTGGATTTTTTATTTATCGTTCTTCTCGGAAATAGGCAAGTCCGAGGCTTGCGGGAGGCTGGTCCTCGCGGCGATTGCGCATACTGGTAACCACAAGAACAATGATGGTTACAACGTAGGGAATCATCTTGTACAACTCCTTCACGGCAAGGTTTGTGCCGGTGGGAAGGAAGATGTAGAGAATATACAGACCGCCGAAGAGGAAGGATGCCAGAACGCCGATGTCGGGCTTCCACAGCGTGAAGATAACAAGGGCGATTGCCAGCCAGCCGCGGTCACCGAAGGCATCGTTTGACCAAACGCCGCAGGCGTAGTCCATGACGTAGTAAAGGCCGCCGAGACCTGCAATCATGGCGCCGATGCAGGTTGCCATGTACTTGTACTTATTGACGTTGATGCCCGCCGCGTCAGCGGTCTGGGGATTTTCACCGACGGCACGGAGGTGCAGACCCACGCGGGTATGCTTGAGGACATAGGCAACAACAAGGGCGATTACTACGGCGAGATAAGCAAGAAAGCCGTAGGAAAGGAAGATTTCGCCGAACCAGCCCGTGCTGTCAGCAAAGGGCAGCTTTTTGGAAAAATACTCGTTGGTTGCGGAAAGGGCAATCGAAGGAACCTCTGCGCCCGAAAGCTTGATGAGTGAGCCGCCGAAGAAGTTGCCGAAGCCCACGCCGAAGGTTGTCATTGCAAGACCGACAACATTCTGGTTTGCGCGGAGTGTAACTGTGAGGAAGCAGTAAAGCAGGCCCATGAGAAGTGAACCGATAAGACAGCTCAGCATGGGAATGGAGATTGCAAGAAATCCGTTGATGTCCCCGGGTGCTGCAAGGGACTGCTCGTAAATAAAGGAGCCGATTACACCGCAGATGCCGCCGACATACATAATGCCCGCGATACCGAGGTTGAGGTTGCCGGATTTTTCGGTGAGAGTTTCACCGGTGCTGCCGAAGAGGAGAGGAATGCCCTGCATTATTGCACGGGGAATGAAGGATACAATATCAAACATTTGCCTTTACCTCCTTCTTGTCGTCCGCCTTGGGCTTATTCTTCTTTTCGGATTTGCGGAAGCTCAGCTTGTAGCCGATGAAGAACTCACAGCCGATGATGAAGAAAATAATTACACCGCAGAGAATGTCGGCAAAGGACTGGTTGAGGCTGAATACGGTGGAGATTTCGCCTGCGCCGCGGTCCATGAACACCAGCAGGAAGCTGGTGAAAATCATTGTGATGGGGTTGAATTTTGCAAGCCACGATACCATGACGGCGGTGAAGCCGCGTCCGTCGGAGATGGTGGTGGTGATGGTGTGGTCGGTGCCGGAAACAAGCAGGACACCCGCAATGCCGCAGATTGCGCCGGACAGAAGCATGGTGCGCATGATTACACGGTCAACCTTGATGCCCACATAGCGTGCGGTGCGTTCGGATTCACCCACAACGGAAATCTCATAGCCGTGCTTGGAGTAGTTCATGTAGATGTAAACAAGAACGGTGATTACGGCAACCACAAGCACATTCAGCAGGTATTTGTAATCGCCTATCTGGGGAAGCCAGCCAAGCTCGGTGGACTGGTTGATAATGCCGATTTTGCCTGAGCCCTTGGGAACCTCCCAAACGATTGTGAAGTAGGCAACAAGCTGCATGGCAACGTAGTTCATCATAAGGGTGAACAGGGTTTCATTGGTGTTCCACTTTGCCTTGAAGAAGGCGGGAATAAAGCCCCAGATTGCGCCGCCGGCAATACCTGCCGCGCAGGTGACAACAATCAGCATGGCGGGGGAAAGAGTTTCCGCAAGGCATATCATGCAGGCTGCGGCGGCAAGACCGCCTGCCAGCACCTGACCTTCGGCGCCGATGTTCCAGAAGCGCATCTTGAATGCGGGAGTTACGGCAAGGGATATGCAGAGCAGAATTGCAATGTTCTGGAGGAGAATCCAGATTTTGCGCTCTGTACCGAAGTTGCCCTGAATCATGGTTTCATAAACTTTGATGGGGTCAAGGCCCGTACATACGGTGGTGATAACCGCGCAGAGCAGAAGGGCCGCAATTATTGCGATGCCGCGGATTGCCCATGCCTTGTACCAGGGCATAGCTCCGCGTTTTACAATGTGAACCAGGGGTTCCCTGTTCTGTTTATTCATCAGCCTTGTTACCTCCCAGTTTGGTCATCATCATGCCCACATCGCGCTTGGTTGCGCCGCGTCCCTGAACGATGCCGCTGACCTTGCCTCCGCAGAGAATGAGGATACGGTCGGCAAGTTCAAGCAGAACGTCAAGGTCCTCGCCGACATAGATAACGGCAACGCCCTTTGCCTTCTGTCTGTTAATGAGGTCGTAAATGGTGTAAGAGGAGTTAATATCAAGTCCGCGCACGGCGTATGCGGTGAGCAGAACGGTAGGCGCGTTTGCAATTTCGCGTCCCACCAGCACCTTCTGCACATTGCCGCCGGAAAGACGGCGGACGGGAGTTGTCACGCCCGGGGTATTCACCTCAAGCTCCTGAACAACGGTTTCAGCCAGCTTTCTGGGGGTCTTGCGGTCGGTGAAAACGCTCTTGCCGCGGCGGAAGGAACGGAGCATCATGTTGTCGGAAAGGTCCATGTTTCCCACAAGTCCCATGCCCAGTCGGTCTTCGGGAACGAAGGAAAGAGCAACACCCTTTTCAGCGATTTCAAGAGGATCCTTGCCGAGAAGCTCTTCGGAATTGCCCTCATCGTCAACATAGCATATACTGCCGCTTTCGGTGGGCTGCAGACCTGCGATTGCCTCAAGCAGCTCCTTCTGACCGCAGCCGGAGATGCCCGCAATGCCGAGGATTTCACCGCTGTTTGCGGTGAAGGAAACATCGTCAAGCTTCAGAATGCCGTCCATGCTGCGCACGGTGAGATTCTTAACTTCGATTCGGGGCTTGGGATTTACGGGCTCGGGACGGTCAATATTCAGGGTGACAGCGTGGCCCACCATCATGTTGGTCATTTCCTGAGCGTTGGTGGTGCCGGTGAGCATATCGCCGACGAACTGGCCGTGACGGAGAATTGCAACTCGGTCGGACAGCGCCTCAACCTCGTGCATCTTATGGGTGATGATGACAATAGCCTTGCCGTCATTGCGCATATTGCGTAGAACGGCAAAAAGCTTGTCGGTTTCCTGGGGAGTCAGAACGGCGGTGGGCTCGTCCAGAATGAGAATGTCTGCGCCGCGGTAAAGTACCTTGACTATCTCAACGGTCTGCTTCTGGGAAACGGACATATCGTAAATCTTCTGGTCGGGGTCAACCTCAAAGCCGTAGTTGTCGCAGATGGACTTGATTTTACGGGAAACTGCCTTCAGGTCAAGCTTTTCATCGAGGCCGAGAGTGATGTTTTCCGCTGCGGTGAGAACATCAACCAGCTTGAAATGCTGGTGAATCATACCGATGCCGTGGTCAAAGGCATCCTTCGGAGACTTGATGACAACTTCCTCATCGTTAATGTAGATGTGTCCCTCGTCGGGGTAATAAATGCCCGAAAGCATATTCATAAGAGTGGTTTTGCCGCTGCCGTTTTCACCCAGCAGCGCAAGAATTTCACCCTTGTAGATATCCAGCCACACCTTGTCGTTGGCAAGGACCTTGGTGCCGAATCTCTTTGTGATATCACGCATTTTTACTGCGGCGGTTTTGTTTTCCAAGTCAATTCCCCCGTTTGAAGTATTTCTGAAATGCTTTAAAGGGCAAAACACCTTTCGTGATGTGCTCCCCTTTAAAGTACTTAAGTAACCGACGATTAATTCGACAAGAGCAGGCTGCGAGAGATTTTGAGTTCCAAAAAGGCATCTTTTTCGCAGGAATACTTTGTGTATTTCAAGAAAAAGTAACGCATTTGGGACTCAAAAGATCCGAAGAATGCCGAAGGCGATTTAATCAGCGGTTACTTAAAGGGAAGTCCCGATTTTCTCGGGACTTCCCGTAAGCTTTGCGGTTTTTTAATTAGTAAGCCTCGTCAATGAGGGAAATGCCGTCGATGCGGAGATCGAAGTAAGGTGCGCTGCGGAACTCGGACTCGTGGAAGTAGCCGTCGGAGATAACTTCGGTGTCGGGAGTGTAGTCAGCGTCGGTATCAACGTCTGCCATGTAGCTGTCAAGAGTCTTGCCGTCCACGGTGAAGGTTGCGGTGTCGAATACGTGGAGCTCGCCGCTCTCGAGCATTGCCTTGACTTCTGCAATCTTGTCAGCGGTGCCTGCTGCTGCAGCCTGCTCGTTAACCTCGGTGAGAACAACGGAGCCGGTGTTCAGGGTGCCGGTCCAGTCGGAGCCGCCCTCGAGGTCTTCGCCGTTTACAACAGCGTTGATCATCATCTCGAAGTAGGGAGTCCAGTCGATGCGGGAAGCAACGATGAAGGTGTTGGGGCATGCGTCAACGGTGGAGCCGTTGTAGCTTACGTCGGGAACGCCGGCCTTTTCGCAAGCGGTGGGAGCGCCCATGGAGTCAGCGTGCTGGCTGATGAGAACGCAGCCGTTGTCGATAAGCTTCTGAGCAGCTTCCTTTTCAGCTGCTTCGTCGTACCAGGAACCGGTGAAGGTTACTTCCATGGTAGCGGAGGGGCACATGTAGCGTGCGCCGAGGAAGAAGGAGGTGTAACCGGAGATAACTTCTGCGTAGGTGTAAGCACCGACATAGCCCATCTTGGCTTCGTCAGCGGTGATTTCGCCGGCTTCAATCATCTCGTTGAGCTTCATGCCTGCTGCAACGCCGGCGAGGAAGCGGCCTTCGTAGATGGAAGCGAATGCGTTGTGGTAGTTTGCAAGGCCTTCGGTGTGTGCCTTGGTGCCGGTTGCGTGGCAGAACTGAACCTCAGGGAATTCCTTTGCTGCCTGAATCATGTAGTCCTCATGGCCGAAGGAGTCTGCAAAAACAACGTTGCAGCCTGCGTCAGCGAGATCAGCTGCTGCATTGTAGCATTCCTGACCTTCGGGAACGTTGGTCTTGATGATGTACTGGTCTTCGGAGAGACCCAGGTTTTCGCAAGCGGCCTTAGCAGCGTTAATGAAGTTAAGGTCATAGGTGGAGTTTTCATCATGGAGCATGATGAATCCGACCTTGATTTCGGAAAGCTCAACGGGTTCCATTTTGCCGTCTTTCTTTTTGCCGGAATCGCCGCCGCAAGCGCAGAGAGCGAATACCATGACGAGTGCGAGAAGCAGAGCAGTAATCTTCTTCATCTTCGGTTTTCCTCCAGAAAATTTTTAATTATTATCAAATCCTGACGGATTTTGATATACAAATAGAAATCGGCCGCAAATGATATGCGGCCGATGGAAACACAAAACCCAAGGGAGAAAATTTTCCTTCCTTGTATGTAAACTTCGATAGTCCGGTCATTTACGGCGTCCGGGTAGAGACTTCAAATCCATATCATTTGCTATATATCGAAAATGTTCAGTTGTGCGCTGAGTGACTCAGCAAGATTAGAATATCAATTGTAACAAAAAAAGTCAAGACGCTTTTCAGCCAAGTTTACCATTTTTTCGGCAGACTTTTTGTGCAAGTTAACTATTATTCTTCAACAAATGTGAGACTATTGTCGCTCATGGAAGCTATTCGGGCAAGGGATTCGATTCGCATTCCCTTTGCGCGAAGCTTGTCACCGCCGGGCTGGAAGGCCTTTTCGATGACTATTGCGGCGCCGACAGCTTCTGCGCCTGCCTGGGCAATTATGTCGCAAAGACCTTCAAGGGCGCTGCCCATGGCAAGAAAATCGTCGATGATGAGGATTTTTTCTCCGGGGTGCAGATATTCTTTGGAAACAACAACGGTCTTGGTGACCTTCTTTGTGAAGGAATAGACCTCGGTGGAGAAAACGCTGTCGGAAATATTCGCGCTCACGGATTTCTTTGCAAACACAACAGGAACGCCCATTACATATCCCGCCATGGTGGCGATGCTTATTCCCGAGGCCTCAATGGTGAGAATTTTGGTAATCTTCTCGTCCCTGAACAGTCGCTGAATTTCCTCAGCCATTTCGTAGCAGAGCTGCGGGTCGATCTGATGATTGAGGAAGTTGTCAACCTTAAGTATTCCGCCGGGCTTCACAACGCCGTCGCGTAGAATGCGTTCTTCAAGTTTCTTCATGCCCTTGTTCCCCCACACAAATATGATGAATTAATATTACATCATTCCAAATATCGACGCAATACCCATTTTTAATTCTTGCCAAGGGTACAATATACTGATAAAATATATATTACACTATTTTCAAGAGGTGTTTTTCTATGGACGAGCTCAGCAACAGAAAGAAAAATCTTATAATGTTCCCCCTGGGCACCGTGGGTCGTGACATGATGTACTTCCTCTTCACAAGCTGCATCATGACCTTCGTGCTTTTCACCCGCAGACTTACCGACGCCCAGTTTGCCGCCATTACGGCAATCGTCGTTGCGGCAAGAATTTTTGATGCACTCAATGACCCCATCATGGGCAATATCATTGAGCGTACACGCTCAAAGTGGGGCAAGTTCAAGCCCTGGCTTGTAATCGGCATTATCCTTTCCTGCTTTGTTGTTTACTTTGCCTTCAACACCGATCTGCAGGGCTGGAGCTTCGTGTGGTTCTTCGGCTTTATTTACTTCATGTATTCCATCGCCTACACCATGCACGACATCTCCTACTGGGGCATGGTTCCCTCCCTTTCCTCCGATGCTGACGCGCGTAACATGTTCACCTCCCGCGCAACCCTCTGCGCAGGCATCGGCGGCACCCTCGCCTCCGTGCTTATCCCCATGTTCACCGTGGGCGACATGGCTCTCGGCGGCTCCACAAAAACCGCCTACGGCATCATCGCTCTCATCATCTGCATCATCGCTCCCCTGTTCCTCTGCTTCACCATCTTCGGAGTAAGAGAAAACCGCAATTACACCGACGCTCCCCCCATCAGCTTCAAGAAGATAATCCGTACCATCGGCGGCAACAAGCAGCTCCTGTGGATATCCGTCATATTCCTGCTTCAGCAGATTGGCAACGGCTTCATCGTGGGCGGCATCGGACCTACATACATTTACTTTGACTTCGGCTACGACGGCGGTCTGGTATCTCTGTTCAGCATTATCGGCATGGCCGCCACCGCCTTCCTCATGATTTTCTACCCCGCAATTTCCCGCAAGGTAAACCGCAAGCCGCTTATGAAGCAGATGCTCATCATCTCTCTTGTGGGCTATGCAATTCTGCTTGTTGCGGCATTCTTCCTGCCCTCCAACATGGTCAAGTTCTGGGTTGTTGTTATCGGCTTCATGCTCTCCAACTTCGGTCAGTATTCCTACTACCTCATTATGATGATTTCCATCATGAACACCGTTGAATACAACGAGCTTACCACCGGCGAGCGCGACGAAGCAATCATTGCCTCCATGCGTCCCTTCATCACCAAGATGAGCTCCGCACTCATCGTTCTCATCACCAACGCAAGCTACCTCATCTTCGGCGTCACCAAGTACACCAACCAGATTTCCGACTTTGAAAACAGCTGCTCCATGGGCGAAATCACCGAAGCCGTGAAGCTTGATTCCATCAGCCAAGTCATCAGCGGCGTTTCCGACGGTCAGGTACTCGGTCTGCTGCTCTGCATGGCTCTTCTGCCCTGCGCACTCATGGTTATATCCTATCTGCTGTACAAGAAGCACTACAAGCTCGACGAGGACGAATATGACCGCATCTGCAAGGAGCTCGAAGCAAAGAAGGCCGCGGTATGAGTCTTCTGAAAACCGTTCTGAAATTTGCCGCGCCCGCCCCGAAAATCGAGAGCTTCAGTCGCTTCCTCTTCATAGGTCCGCACCCCGATGACATCGAAATCGGCGCCGGCGCAACAGCGGCAAAGCTTGCCGCAGCGGGAAAAGAGGTCTGCTTTCTCGTGTGCATCGACGGGCGCTACGGTGACGGCGCCGCACCCTGCAAAGACGAAGAGCTTATTGCCCTGCGTCAGAGTGAGGCAAGGAAATCTGCCGAAATGCTGAATGTTCACGACGTGCGTTTTCTCGGCTTCTGCGACGGCGGCTTCTACGAAGTGAAAGACCTTGAAGCAGAAATGGCGAGGATCATCGGTGACTTTAAGCCCGACGTTATTTTTGCTCCCGACCCCTGTGTCACAAGCGAATGCCACGCCGACCATCTCAACGTGGGCGCTGCCGCAAGGAAGCTTGCCTACTTTGCCCCCTACGGCAGCATCATGGGGCGCTACGGCACAGATTGCGCACCCGTTCAGGCCCTTGCATATTACATGACCGCAAAGGCAAATCAGTTCATCTGCACAAAGGGCTTTCTGCAAAAACAGCTTGACGCGATTTTCAAATCCCACCTCAGCCAGTTCCCCGAGGGCTGCGGCGATGCCAAGTCCATTTCCCTGTATCTTAAGCTGCGCGCATACAGCTTCGGTATGCGCAGAATGTGCGGCACCGCCGAAGGCTTCCGTGTTCTCGGTGTAACCCAGATGCACTGTCTGCCCGAGGCCGGCGATTAAAAAACCGTTAATCCGACCTTCAGGTCTGATTATAAATTTTATTTTTCAGGAGAGTACTGTTTGAAAAAGTACAACACACCGGAGATTGTTGGCTGACCGGGAGGTTTGCAGACAATCAACCAAACCTCCCGCCAAAGTGCAATTGAAGTCAACAATTTTCAGGAGGAAAAACAATGAATAAAAATGACTGCACCATTCGCTTAGAAAAATACGAAGATTACAGAGAAGTCGAAAACCTTGTGAGAGAGGCATTCTGGAACGTTTACCGTCCGGGCTGCAGCGAGCACTTTGTTATTCACGTGCTCAGAGATGACCCTGCATTTGTGAAGGAGCTTGACTTTGTCATGGAGCGCGGCGGCAGACTCATCGGACAGAATATGTTCATGCGTACCGTCATTGACGCTGACAACGGCGGCACGGTTCCCGTTCTCACAATGGGGCCCATCGGCATTACTCCCGAGCTGAAGCGTAAGGGATACGGCAAAATGCTGCTGGATTATTCCCTGCAAAAAGCCGCAGAATGCGGCTTCGGAGCAGTTCTGTTTGAGGGCAACATTGATTTCTACGGCAAAAGCGGTTTTGATTATGCCGAAAAATTCGGTATCCGCTACCATGATTTGCCGGAGGACGCTGACGCCTCGTTCTTTCTCTGCAAAGAGCTTGTTCCCGGCTATCTTGACGGCATCACCGGCGTTTATCAGACGCCGCAGGGCTATTATGTGGACGACTCCGATGTTGAGGAATTTGACAAAGGCTTCCCCGCCAAAGAGAAGCTGAGGCTTCCCGGACAGATTTTCTAAACGAAGCACACCTGCCGAAGAGTTTTTCTCTTCGGCAGGTTTTTTCATCAACGCAAGCTCCTTGAAAATTTTTACTTCAAAAATTTAAATTTTATTTGACCGCATAATGTAAAAGGTGTAAAATGGATATAATAAATCAATCGGAGGTGTATACATTGAACAATACCCTGAGAAAGCTTCTCCCCGCCGCAGCCGTACTGGGTGCAGCAGTGGGCGGACTTGTGTTCCTTGTGGCACCGGGCAGAATCAGCCGTTGGCAGAAGAAGCCCTTTATGTACCGCAACTTTGCCCACCGCGGCCTGCACAAGCGTGATAAATCCGTGCCCGAAAACTCCATCGCCGCCTTTGAGCGCGCCTCTGCCAAGGGCTACGGCATGGAGCTTGACGTTCAGCTTTCCAAGGACGGTCAGGTTGTTGTTTTCCACGACGACACGCTCAGCCGCGTCTGCGGAGTTGACAGCCGCGTTGACGAAAAGACATACGATGAGTTAAGACAAATGAGCCTCTGCGGCACAGAGGAGGGCATTCCCCTTTTCTCCGAGGTGCTGAAAACCGTTCGCGGCCGAGGCCCGCTGATTGTTGAACTGAAAAACGGCAGAAGCAACAGAGAGCTTTGCGAAAAAACCTATGCTCTGCTGAAGGGCTACAGCGGCGAATACTGCATTGAAAGCTTCAATCCCTTCATCGTGCGCTGGTTCAGAAAGCACGCGCCCGAAATCGTGCGCGGCCAGCTTGCCAATCCACCCAAGGACTACAACGGTGAGGTAAGCGGCGTTACGGCATTCCTGCTGGGCAACGTTCTGCTCAACTTCCTCGCCCGTCCCCAGTTCATCGCCTACAAGATTGCTCCCAAGCCCTTCACCGTTAAGCTGTGCGAGGCTCTGGGTGCCATGAAGGTCTGCTGGACCAGTCATGACTGGGTAAATGAAAAGAGCTACGACGTGGTTATCTTCGAGTACTACAAGCCCAAGCTTACATTCAAAAAATAAAAAAGAGTACCTGATAGGTACTCTTTTTTATTTTGCCGTAAATATCTCATCGTACTGCTGCGCCCATGCCTTGACGGCCTCAAGCTCGTATGTATCGGGCATCTTTTTGCAGACCTTGAGGATTTTCATTACGTCCTTCACAACGCGGATTCCTTTTTTGGTCAAATCCCTGTCCCCGAGAAGTCTTATGCCTCTGATTGGCAGCTTCCAGTCGAAGTTTATGAACTTCCACAGACTTGTATGGTTTGCGGTAATAGTCATTTCATGGTGGGTGAGTATGCCCTTGTCGATTGCATAGTCAAGCTGCTCACGGGAAATGCGGGTGAGCAGAAGCTTCACCGCCGCAAGAGGCGCTATGCCCGCGCCCATTTCCTTGTAGTAGGACTTCTGATACGCCCACAGGGCCTTTGCGGAGTAGTCATCGGCTTCCGCGTCGGCTATTGCTTCGGCAAGGAGCTTTGAGTTCTTTATGGCATTGCCGATGCCCGAGCCGATGATGGGAACGGTCATAAAGGCGGAATCGCCGATGGCGGCATAGCCGTCAGCAACAAGAACCGAAAGGGGCTGGCGCACGGGAATCAGCACCATCTGACCGCCGCGCAGTCGGGTCGTGCCAAGCTGCGAATTTGTCTTGCGGAACTCCTCAGCGGCACGCTCGGCCTCCTCCACATCAAAGGGGTCCATGCGGCCGATTAGCAGGTCGGAGAAGGTATCCTCGGTTGCGACCCAGCCTATGCCGATGTGGTCTTCCTCAGGGAGAAGCATTACCTTGTACTTGTCCTCCACGGTATCGGGGTCAACGGGAAGGTCGTAGAAGGCGCGGTAAACGTAGAATTTTTCGCCCCACACGGCGTGCTTCTGAATGCCAAGCTCCTCGGGGAGATTTACGCGCACGGGTGACTCCGCACCTGCCGCGTCAATGACCATGTCGCCCAGGAAAAAGCCCTTGTCGGTCTTTATTCCCGCAACGCGCCTGCCCTTCATAAGAGGCCCGAGGACATTGACGTTATAAACAAGCTTTACGCCGCTTTTCTCGGCAAAGTCCACAAGCAGCTCATAGATGTCGCGGCGCTCCATTTTGATTTCCATCTGCTCGGGGTCATTGGGAACGCGCTGGCGGATTTTATGCTCATCGTCGGTATGTGGGCCGAAGAAGGTCATGTCGATTTTCCATTCAAATTTGTTCTCGGCAGGTCGGGGACAGCCCACAAGGTCAAGGGCCTTGGGGTCAAAGATGTCCGTCCAGTCGTAGCCCAGCTTTCCCTTTTCGCCGCGCTCGAATACGGTCACGTCAAAGCCGCGCTTTGCCAGAAGCGCCGCTGCGGTGAGGCCGCCGTGGCCTGCGCCCGCTACCAGTATTTTCTTTCCCATGTTCATTCGCCTTCCTCGTTAAGCTTTTCAAGCTCGTCGACAAGCTCGCCGAAGAGCTTCAGCGCCTCGTTGACGGGCGCGGGGGTGCTCATATCAACGCCTGCGATTTTCAGCAGGGATATGGGGTCTGTGCTGCAGCCGCCTGAAAGGAAGCTTTTGTAGTCCTTCACGGCCTGCTCACCCTCGGTGAGAATGCGGTTTGCCAGCGCAACGGCAGCGGAAAAGCCCGTTGCGTACTGGAAAACATAATAGTTATAGAAGAAATGCGGTATCCTCGCCCACTCAAGCGCGATTTCCTCATCGGAAATCATGTCGGGACCGAAATAAAGCTTATTAAGCTCAAGATACTTTTCGCACAGCGTGTCGGCGGTAAGTGTTTCGCCTGCCTCGCTCAGTCTGCCCATTTCGAGCTCAAACTCCGCAAACATTGTCTGGCGGTAGACGGTGCCTTTAAACTGGTCGAGGAAATGGTTTATGAGATAGGCGCGCTCTTTTCTGTCCGCAGTCTTTTTCAGCAGATGCCGCATGAGCAGCACCTCGTTGCAGGTGGAGGCAACCTCAGCAACGAAGATGACATAGTCAGAGGTGTTGACGGGCTGGTTTTTGCAGGAAAGGTAGCTGTGCAGAGCGTGTCCCATTTCGTGCGCAAGGGTGAACTGGCTGTCGAGATTGTCCTTGTGGTTCAAAAGCACATAGGGGTGAGGTCTGCCCGCTCCGCTTGAATAGGCGCCGCCGCGCTTGCCCACGTTTTCGTAAACGTCAATCCAGCGGTTGCTGAAGCCTTCCTTAAGCATGTCGGTATAGTCCTCGCCCAGAACGGCAAGAGCCTCCAGAACGGTTTCCTTCGCCTGCTCAAAGCTTATTTCTCTGTCCGCGTCCGCAACGATGGGGGTATAGACATCGTACATGTGCAGCTCATCTACACCCAGCATTTTCTTCCGCAGGGCAACATAGCGGTACATCTTGTCCATGTTGCCGTGAACAGCTTCAATGAGATTGAGATAAACCGCAGTCGGCACCTCCGTGGCATCAAGGGCGGCTTCGAGAGTGGAGCCGTATTTTCTCGCCTCCGAGAAGAAGCGAAGCTGCTTGAACTGTGCGTCAAGGGTTGCGGCAACCGTGTTTTTAAACTCGCTCATGCGTCCGTAATAAGCCTTGAAGGTGTTTTCGCGCAGGACGCGGTCGCTGCTCATAAGCAGCGGAACAAAGGTGCCGTCGGTGAGCGTGCGGACATTCCCTTCACCGTCTTTTACATCGGGGAAGCTCAGGTCTGCATCACGGAGGGTTGAGCCGATGCGGTCGGGGGAATCGGCCATTTCACCTGCGGCAGCAAGGAGCTTTTCCTCTGCGGGAGAAAGAATGTGTGCTTTTCTGCGGCGCATTCTGCTTATATTGCGGCGGTATATTTCAAGCTCGGGACACTCGGTGAAAAAGCGCTCCATTGTTTCGTCGTCGATGGCCATGATTTCGGGGCTTATAAAGGCGGCGGCGCTGCCGATATTAACCCACGCGCCCACCGCTTTGCCGCGCAAATCCTGATAAAAGCTGTTTGCCGTATCCTCGTCGCCGTGGCAGTTTGCGTAGGCGTAAAGCCTTTCCATGCGCAGAGTTATCTCATCATCAAGCTTCCAGCAGGCAAGCAGATTTTCCGCGCTTTCGCCCAGCTTTCCCTGAAATGCGGCAAGCTTTTCGGGATAGCCCTTCACCGCCTCGTATTCCGCGTTCCACGCCTCGTCGCTTTCAAACAAATCCTTAAGATTCCAGGTGTCCTTTTCGGGCACTTCACTGCGTTTTAAAATCGGTTTTTCCATATTAATTACCTCCGTGGTAAATAATATTCTGTGTTCATCTTATCACATTATATGCAGCTGTGCAAATTGCATTTTTATACTAAACTCCAATAAGAAGAAGACAAAGATTTGCGAGGAAAAATGGTGCCGTATGAGGCGGCTTCCGCAGAGCATAATGGAGATATATGGTCAAGGAAGCTAACGAAGTGCAGCACCATTTTAACCGCAAAGATTGTCTGATTTCTATTGGTGTTTAGTATGACGGCCAAAAAGAGCGCCCTTGGGCGCTCTTTTATATTGCCAGATGGAAGCCCAGAATCAGCAGAATGATGCTGAGCAGTACGGGGAGAATAATCTGATGCAGAATGTAAACCGCAAGGCTGTTGCGTCCCACAAAGGTGACAACATTGTTTTTGTAGCGTGAGCTTCTGAAAATGCTTTTTCTCTCGGAATAGAACTGCCGCCCCACAAACACGCCGATGAACACCTGACCGCCGAAAAGCAGAAGCGGGAAGCAGTCGCTGCCGCAGGTTGCCGTTCCTATAATCGAACGGAGGATTGTGCCCGCGATGTGACCTTCGGAATAGGAAACATAGCCTGCATCGCCGAAGAGGACGGCGCCCACGGCGGCCATAACGAGTCCTACGGAGAGGAACACCCATTTGGAAAGCTTAAGCTTTTCCAGAAGACCTACGAGAATAAGCGCAAGGGCTATGCAATGAAGCACGCCGAAGGTGATGGTAATATCCATATCACCCGTGATGAGTCCCACGACATAGGTGCCCGCGGTTACAAGCAGAGCCACGCCCATGAGCCGCAGACCGCGTTTGAGATTGCTTCTCGAAAGGGAGCAGCATACGCCCGTCAGCAGCATGAACACCGCGAGAACAACATAGCGTATATCCACGCGTAAGTCCATGCGCCAGTACTCCAGCGCCAGCCCTGCGACTTTCCGTGCCGACTCACTCCGCGAGGGATAGTCGGAGAAAAACATGGGCAGCAGGCCCCAGAGGTTATACATGAGATGGTCGAAAATCATAAGCAGCACCGCAATGCCGCGGAAAAGGTCCAGCTCGATTATTCGGTTTTCAAGACTTTTCTTCACGGGCGGCGCTCCTTGCTTCAGGGAGTTTCTTCGGCTTCGGTCTGAATTTCGGGAATTGTGTCAAGCGCATCGAGCATTCGGATTATCATGGTTGCGGCCTGAGCGCGATTTGTACTGCTTACGGGACGCAGCGTTCCGTCCTCAAAGCCGCGGACGATGTCAAGTGAGCAGATGATATCCACATCGGCTGAAAGACTGCGGCTGACGGTATTGCCGTCCATATAGTTATTCAGCACACCCGTTTCATAGCCGCTCAGGTCCTTGCCGACAAAGCGCATATAGCGGGCGAGCATGGCGCACAGCGCCTGACGGCTCAGGTCGTTGCGGGGGCGGAAGCTGCCGTCGGCGTAGCCGTTTATGATGCCGTTATTGTATGCCCAGAGGATTGCGTCATAGCACCAGTAGCCCTCGGGAACGTCGGTGAAGGGGTTTTCAATATCTTCTGCTTCGGGCTCCCCTGCCATGCGGTAAAGCACGGTGACGAGCATGGCACGGCTGAAGGCCGTGTTCGGTTCAAACTCAGTTTCGGTGACACCCTTGAAAATGCCCTCGGAAACGGCTCTGTCAACGGTTTCGTAGCACCATGTATCCACAGCAATGTCAGTAAAAAGATGTCCCTCATGGCTGTAGGTGAGCATACTTACGGGGCTTGCGTCATAGCAGGGCGCATAGCTTCTTGCGCGGTAGGTCGTACCCTTAACCGCCTCAAAGCCTTCGGTGTAAAGCTCGCTGTTTCTGTCGGGAGTGCTTCCGTCGGAGGTGAAATAAATCTCCGAGCCTGCGGTTTCGCAGGACATGCTCACCATGCCGTTTTCAAGGCTGATAACGGGGCTTGCGGAGGGAGTGTATTCAATCTTCACGGAGCTGACATCGGATTTGAGGCAGTTCCAGTCAAGCACGCTTACGGCCTTCACACTTGTTGTACCCGTAATCGTAAACGGTCCCGTATAAAGCCTGCTGTTTTGCGGATTCGGTGTTTCGCCGTTTGTTGTGTAGTAAACCTGTCCTCTGCTGTCGCCGCTTATGCTGACAAGCTTGCCCAGGTCGCTGTTTTCGTATGTCACAACCGGCTCGGAAATTCCGTCGGCAGTACCGTAGCTGCCGGGGTAGGCGCTGTAATACATATGTCCGTTCTGGAGGGTAATTCCCCTGCGGTAGAACATTTCGGACACGGTGACAAACTCATAGCCCTCAGCCTGAAGCGTGTCGATTGCGCGGAGAGCCGCGGTTACGGAGGTCATGTGGCTGTCGTGCAGAAGCACAAGAGAGCCGTCACGCGCTTGCTTTATGAACTCGCGGTACACCGCATCGGCGTTCTGCGATTTCCAGTCGTAAGTATCCATTGACCAGTAGAAGCAGGGTACATTTGCCGTTTTCAGCACTCTGTCATTAAAGTCGCCGTAGGGCGGACGGAGCATATAGTCAAGGTCAAAGCCGAGTGCTCTGTCAAGCAGGGCGTCGGTTTTGTCCAGCTGGCTTCTTATCTGAGCATCGCTCTGGCTTGTGAGTGTGGGGTGGTCATAGGTATGGCTTGCAATCTGATGACCGTCCTCCCACATCTGCTTTACAAGCTCGGGATATCGCTCAACCTTGTAGCCGCAGAGGAAGAAGGTGCAGTGGGCGCCTCTTTCACGCAGACCCTCGAGAAGCGCAACGGTATTTGAGCCCGCAGGACCGTCGTCAAAGGTCAGGGCAATCAGCTTATCCCCGCTTGCCGCCATTGCCGGCAGGGGCAGAATTGTCACCAGCAGAATCAGCGCCAGCAGAAGCGCAATCTTTCTTTTCATCTTTTATCCCTCAAAAAGTTAGCTTTATTATGTTCGTGTCCTTGGCAAAGGAGCTCATTTCGTTTACAAACAGGACGTCTGTGACGTTTTCCTGCTCCATGAGGCCCTGAATGGAGCCCATGTAATAGCGCAGGTCAAGCATGATGATGTTCTCATAATCCGCGGTGAGATAAGGCACAAGGCTGTTGGCAAAGGAGTCCTTGATAACAAGCAGGGTTTTGCCGTTATGCGCTCCGCCGCGTATAGTCACCTGACCGTAGTTTCCGCCGAAGAAGACCTTGTACTTGTCCTTTTCATTTGCGGCATCTTTAAAGTAGAAGGGAATGTCCATGCCGTCGGCATTGACGGTAAGCTTGTCGCTTACGGGAACAATATAAACCTCGTCCGCAAGCGCATTGGAGTCAAGAGTTTTGGAATAGGTGGTGCCCAGGAAGAAATCGCTGAAAAGCTCGGGCTGTCCCTTATATGCACCCCTGCCGTCCATGAGGCAGTCATAGGCAATGCCTGCGCCCATTGTTGTCCAGTGATGGTCGGTGCGGTAATAGATATACTCATCGCTGTGCTTGATCAGCTCGCTGTATACATCGGGAACGTTTACTTCGGGCAGGGCTTCCTTTGCCGAAAAAAGCATTGCCTCCGCATCGTAGGTTTCCGCGTTTGCGGGAAGCTTGTCGGAAAGCACCGTGGAGGTGGCGGGGACAAGCAGAAGAGTAACGGGGATATCGGAATGCACCTGCGCAAAGGTCTTGACCAGCGCAAGATTCTGCAGATACATTGTTTCGTCAATGCTGTCCGGGGTAATCATCTCAAAATAATAGCCGTCTTTGCCGATGTAAGCGCCGCCGATATCCTTCATGCCGCTTGCCATCTTAATGCGGCTGCCGAGAGCCGTCCATATGTCACGGGCAGGAAACTGGTCTGTGATATACTCGTTGAGGTCGTTCTGGAAATTGCCTGAGAGTATATTTTCGCCGTTTAATTCGGGTGCGGTCTGCAGCATGCGGTTTTCATTGTCGGAAAACTCCGTGTCCTCAGTGGCAAACACCCATACGGAAGGCACGGCAATGATTGCCGCAAACAGCACTATGAAAAGAATATAGAGTTTTTTCACTGTCTTGCCTCCTTATCAGAATCTGAAGTACAGGAAGGGATTGTAGCTGTCGCCGATGAGGAAAATCATGCTGAGCGCAAGCAGCAGAAGCGTGAAAACAGCCTTCACGGCAAAGGCGGATTTTTCGCTCATGTGAAGCTTTCCGCCGGCAGCAAGCACCAGCTTTTTCGGAAGCTCGGTGGACGCGATGCAGAGAATTACAAGCAGCACCGCACGGGTTGCGAGATAGTAGAGATCCATGCCGCCCGTGAGACCGTTTGCTCCGAACATGGAGCTCAGATAAGGCAGAAGGACGGAAACGTCGTCGCAGGCAAAGATTACCCAGCCGATGACGATTACAAACAGCGCATAAACGTGCTGAACAAACCTCGGTGCCTTGTCCAGAGCTTTCAGCAGGAAGAGCTTTTCAATGACAAGGAAGAGGAAGTAGTAAAGTCCCCACATGATGAAGTTCCAGCCCGCTCCGTGCCAGAAGCCCGTGAGTGTCCAGACGACGAAAAGATTGAAAATCTGTCTGCCCTTGCCCCTGCGGTTGCCTCCGAGAGGAATGTAGAGATATTCCTTGAACCAGGTGCTGAGAGTGATGTGCCAGCGGCGCCAGAAGTCTGTAACGCTGACGGATTCATAGGGATATCGGAAGTTTTCGGGGAACTTAAAGCCAAACATACGGCCGAGACCGATTGCCATGTCGGAATAGCCGGAGAAGTCAAAGTAAATCTGGAAGGTGAAGGCCAGTGCGCCGAGCCATGCCATGAGAACGCTTGTGTTGCCGCCCTGGGCATAAACCGTTGACCACAGTGCGCCTATCTGGTTTGCAAGCAGCACCTTTTTGCCCAGACCCACGGTGAAGCGGCAGATGCCCTCGGAAAAGCTCTTTGCGTCAACCTCTCGGTCTCTCAGCTGCTCCTCAACGTCGGAGTAGCGCACGATGGGACCTGCGATGAGCTGGGGGAACATGGTGATGTACATACCGAAGTCGATGATGTTTCTCTGCACCTTTACATCATCGCGGTAGACGTCGATGGTGTAGCTCATGGCCTGGAAGGTGTAGAACGAAATGCCTATGGGCAGGGCAAGCTCCAGCAGGTCAAAGCCCGCGTCAAAGGCGCTGTTGAGGTTTGTAATGATAAAGTCCGTATATTTGAAGAAGCACAGCAGACCGATGTCAATGACAACCGACAGCACAAGCATGAGCTTCATGCGCTTTGCGTTTGCTCTGTTCTTTTCCATCAGCAGACCGAAAACATAATTTACCGTGATGGAGAATATCATGAGCAGAACGTATTTCGGCTCGCCCCAGGCGTAGAAAACCAGGCTCGCAATCAGAAGGAAAAGATTGCGGGCTTTTTTCGGCAGAATATAGTATATTGCCAGTACTATCGGCAGAAATACGCACAGAAAGCTGAAGCTGCTGAATACCATTTTGTTTCTCTCACTTTATAATAAATAATGATATTTTTAACCGGTAAATTTTATTTTACATCGAAATGGACATCTTGTAAACAAAAATGCTTGCCACATTTTACATATAATTATATAATTGCATTAGATTAGTATAAGGAGTGCGCTATGAACGAGCTGTTAATGCATTTTAACGGGCTGAAGGGTACAGCTGTCAGCGGTGAAATCAATATCGACTTCCGTTCCTCCTTCGAGGCACGGCTTCGCAGGCTGCCCTTTTACTATTCCGACAGCTTCTTTTCCCATTCTGCCTGCTCCTATGACCATGAGCTTGCCATAATGTCACTCGGCATGACCATGTCTGCCGTGTCCTATAAAAATCACGGTGACAGACACATCACAAATGCTCTTGTGCGCGCAGGCTTCGACAGGCGCAGCATTCTCGCTTCAAGGTTTGACGATTTGTCCTCCACCGACGACAGCTGTGCCTATGCCTTTGCCGCAAAAAAGCTTTCGGGCGGAGACTGGCTTATTCCCGTGGTAATCCGCAGTCATCAGTACGGCGGCGAGTGGGTGAGCAATGCCCATGTAGTTGACTCCGCATATCCCGGTTACGCCGCAGGCTTCAAGTCCGCCGCCGATGGAGTTTTCGAGGCGCTGACGGATTATCTCGACGCCCACGGGCTTGACCTGTCCCGCGTAAAATTCTGGGTAACGGGTTTTTCACGGGGCGGCGCAATTGCAAACCTGCTGGGTGCTGAGCTGAACAGCCGCGGTCTGTGTGCCGACGACATTTTTGTTTACACCTTTGCCTCACCCTGCACGGTCTGCGACAGTGCATGGGAATACTTCGGGAACATATTCAACATTGTATCGGAAATGGATGCCGTTCCCCGCGTTCCCATTGCAACGTGGGGTTTCCGACGCTTCGGTACTGACCTCTATCTTCCCTGCTGCGCCCGACGGGGCGATGAGGCTTACTCCCGCATGCTCGTTTCCATGAACACCGAATTTGACGAAATTATGGGGCTTATCCAGTGCCCCAACGTTAAATTTGAGGTCTATGAGGACCAGGAGCTTACGCTTGACCTGCTTATTGATTACATAGACGACCTGCTCCTTACGCCCGAAAAATTCGTTGGCGGCGGCTATCAGTCCATTCTCATGGAATACATGCAGGGCAAAGCCCGCGGCGGCGATGAAATGAAGCTTGAGCGGTTTTTCCGCTTCCTGCTCAGCGAAAACAAGGTGCTCGCAAAAAACCTCTGCTCCCTTATGAACAACTGGGAAAAGCTCAAGCCCCTTGAGAGAGGCAAACAAATAAGCCTTCTTGCCGCAGGCGTTGCAAAACAGCAGGCGGTGAAAAAGACTCCCGCCGTTGAAATTCTCGCCATGTGCATGAACATATTAATCCACTATGCCGCAAAACGCACCGTAACAAAGGTCACAGGCAAGGACAGGGATTATTACTACGACCAGCTCACAAAAATGATTGTGGACACCTACCGCAGCGGCAAACGTTCTCCCCTGCTCATGCAGCACTGGCCCGAAACCTACCTTGCGTGGCTGCGCTCAGGCTCTGAGCGCCAGCTTTTCCGCACGGATACCTACGCCCACAGTTCAATAAAGTAGGTTGACATCAACTAAAAACTACCATAAGATAACAGCATATACATAAAAAGGACGAATGGTTATGGACAAAACTCTGGTTGTAATGGCCGCGGGCCTCGGCTCGCGTTACGGCGGCGTAAAGCAGATTGAGCATCTCGGTCCGGACGGTGAAATTCTCATGGAATACGCCATATATGATGCCGTTGCCGCAGGCTTCAACAGAATTGTGCTTATTATCAAGCCCGAAATCCTTGCCGATACAAAGGCGCTTTTCGGAGACCGCATTGAACAAAGCACAGGCATCAAAATCGACTACGCTTTCCAGACTCCCGACCGCTTCACCGAAAGCCGTCCCGAGTTTGCAAACCGCACTAAGCCCTTCGGCACGGTTCATTGTGTGCTATGCGCAAAGGACGTCATCAAAACTCCCTTCGCCGTCATGAATGCCGATGACTATTACGGCCGCGAAGCCTTCGAGGTCATGGCCGCAGAGCTTGAAAAGCTCAGCTCCGCCCATGATGCCACAATGGTGGCCTATCAGCTCAAAAACACCGTCAGCCCCTTCGGCACCGTCACACGCGGTGTGTGTCAGGCAGAAGCCGGAAGGCTTAAAAAGGTCAAGGAAACCTATAAGATAAAGCTTTTCCCCGACGGCACCATACGTGACACCGAAAACGGCGATGACGGCCCTCTGCTTCCTCCTGACACTCTCGTTTCCATGAACCTCTGGGGTTATCACCACGACATTCTCGGTGTTATGGAAAAGTACTTTGCCGATTTTCTTTCCTTTCTTGCCCCCGATGAAATCAAAAAGGAATGCCTGCTGCCCACAATGATGGGTGACCTTACGGAAAGCGGTGATATTTCCATTTCCGTGCTCAGCACCCCGGACAAATGGTTTGGCTTAACCTATAAGGAGGACAAGCCCGGAGCTATCGCCGCACTCACGGCGCTTCACGAAAGCGGAGTATATCCGCCGACGCTCTGGAACAACTGAATTGAAACAGAAAAGCGATACCGCCCAAGCGGTATCGCTTTTCTGTTTTAGATTATCTCAGTATTCGCTGCAGTATCTGGAAATGATGACCGCCATCTGTGCGCGATTCAGGTCAAGTGCGGAATTGAAATTACCGCTTTCATAGCCGTTTACAATGCCGTTTTCGCTTGCCCAAAGGATTGCGTCCTTATACGCGTTGGGTATAAAGGCTGCGTCCTTGAAGCTCAGCTCACCGCTCACCTCGGGAGAGCCTGCATAGCGGTAAAGCATGGTGACCATCTGGCCACGGCTTACATAGAGGCCGGGTGCAAAGAGGAAGTTTGCAAAGCCCTTTACCACACCCTCATTATATGCCCAAACGATTGCATCGTGGGCCCAGTGGGAATCGGATACGTCAAGGAAGGGCTCCTCAAGACCGCTTACGTCGGGAGAGCCTGCCATGCGGTAAAGAATGGTTGCCATCTGTGCGCGGCTAACAATCTGGTTCGGGGAGAACTTAACATTGCTTGTGCCCTGCATAATGTCATTTAAATAGCAGTATCTTACGCCGTCATAGTACCATGCGTCAGCTGCAACGTCCTTGAAGGGTACATTGTACTTTGCCATGAGCTGCTCGAACATATACTGATGACCCGCGTAGCTGGGATGCGCAGCCTTACCGTTGTCCGCAGTGAACTTGTCAAGGAACTGGGGATCGGTAAGATACTTGGGAAGGCCGAAAATCTCGGTATTGAGAACATCAACATAGATGTACTCACTGCAGTGAGGTGCAAGGCTCTTGTAGTGGAGATTTACGGACTTCATAGCCAGAGTGTTGAGTGCGCCGAGGTTCAGAGAGATGTCCTCGCTGATGTACAGCTCGGGGAAGCAGTCATACAGGCCCAGAACGTAGAGCTCGCAGTCGGGGTTCAGCTCATAAATGCGCTCGATGATTGCATCGAAGCACTTGAAGTTGTCCACATAGGTGTAGGCAAGCCACTGGAGCAGACTCTCAACCAGTTCAACCGCCTTGTCTGCGGTGAGACCGTCGGTGATCTCAATGCCGCCCAGAAGTGCCTCACGGAGCTGCTGGATAGCTTCGGAATCAAGGAAGTCCAGCATGGAGACGTCAAGCTTAAGGTCGTAGGGCTCGCCGGAATAGGTGCCGAGGAAGTGGTTTATCTGGGTGGTGAGGAAGTTGCCGAAGTTGTTCAGACCAATGTCGAGGGTGATAACGTCAGCCTCGGTTACGTGCTGGATATACATGTCGCTGAGCTGCTCAAAGGACATGATGCCGTCATTTGCGATGCTGCTCATGACATAATTGCCGAAAGCGGTGTCATGGGTGTAGGCATCGCCTGCATAGCCTTCGGGGTCAAGCAGATACAGCAGGTCTTCGCTTCTCAGACCGCTGAGGCAGTCCTGATTGAAGGTGGTTGCGCCGATTGCCTTTGCAAACATTGCGGGATAAGCGCCGTCAACAACCTGACCGTAGATATAGGTTCTGCTGCCGTATTCCGCCATGCCGTAGCCGTTGCTGGCAGAGTCGCCCAGGGCGGTATAGACAAGGGATTCGGAGTCGCCGTTGTGCTGATATGTAAAGCCGCAGAGAGCAAATACCATCACAAGAGCAAGAAGCATTGCGATTAGTCTTTTTTTCATTTCATTCTCCTGTTATCACATTTGGTAAGTCAGGACTCAGAAGTTAGTGCAGTATCTGGAAATGATGACTGCCATCTGGCCGCGGGTAAGATTGAGTGCGGAGTTGAAGAAGCCGTTTTCGTAGCCGTTGACAACGCCGTTTTCACTTGCCCAGATTATTGCGTCCTTGAATGCGTTGGGGATAAGCTTTGCGTCCTCGAAGCCCAACTCACCGCTTACTTCGGGAGAGCCTGCGTAGCGGTAAAGCATGGTGACCATCTGACCGCGGCTTACATAGAGACCGGGTGCAAAGAGGAAGTTTGCAAAGCCTGTTGCAACGCCCTCGTTGTATGCCCAGACGATTGCGTCATGAGCCCAATGGGAATCGGATACATCAAGGAAGGGCTCCTCAAGACCGCTTACATCGGGAGAGCCTGCCATGCGGTAAAGAATGGTTACCATCTGTGCGCGGGAAACGGTTGCGGAGGGTGAGAACCTGGTTTCGCTTGTTCCCTGCATGATGCCGTTTTCATAGCAGTATTCAACGCCGTCATAGTACCATGCGTCAGCGGCAACATCGGTGAAGGGAAGTCCGGTTTCAACGGAAAGCTCGCTGCGGACACCGGTAATGAGGCCTGCAAGCTTTGCGAGCTTTTCAAGGCTGTTGATGTGGAGCTCATTGTAGAGAACGTCTTCAATCATATCCACGTTGACAAACTTCTTTGCAAGCTCGGAAATACCGCTGCCGTCGATGCCGAAGGCATCGGCAATCTTGCCGAGAAGCAGTGCGGGGAACTGTGCGCCGAACTCAACGGTGTTGTCGATAATGTTCTTTGCGGCTTTGGAAAGGCCGTCCATGAAGACCTCGCTGCCGGTGATGTTATTTTCAAGTGCGTTGATGATTGCGTCAAACAGCTCACGGCAGCCCTGACGGTTGGGGTGGCTGAAGAAGGTGTTGCCGATGCTGGCGCGCACGCCGATTGCTGCAACAGCCTTCATGTTGTCATCGCACAGCAGAGTGTCAATTGCAGTCTGAATATCCTCGTCGGTGAAGCCGCCGCCGTTTATATTTGCATCGGTTACTCTGTTGATTAAGTCATAGATGCCGTCAACCAGTATATCCTCAAGGTCGCCCGTATCTGCGCCCGCAAGAATTCCGTCAACGGAAACGGGGTTTGTTGCAATACCTGCCTGAAGCAGAGTCATAATAACGTCGTATGCGTTTTCCATGGTCTGAGCATAAAGCTCGGGGCAGTTTGCTTCGCAGAATTCAACGAAGTAAGGAAGATTGTTCTTCAGAACATTCTTGTTTGTAAGTGCCTGGGTTGCCAGGGGATCACCCATGGAAGCGGCAATGCGTGCTGCAACGCGGAACTTGAGATACATGGGCAGAGAGGTGTCATATACGTCGAGGCATTCTCTCATATCCTGATCGAGTGTTGCAGGGTCGCCGTTGTACTCAAGCAGCTGGTCCATGAAGCAGGTTACGCGGCCGTTTTCAGTGGTATCGGCATAGAGATATTCATCTGCGTAGGGAGAAAGCAGAGAGGTATAGGTGTTTGCAATCTTGGTTGCAACGCCGATTATTTCACCGAGGGGAAGCTCGATGCCCGCAATGGAGGCCTTCAGTCCTGCCATGATGTTCTGAACGTTCAGAACAACAAGGGTGGCATCGGGGTTCCACTCGCGGATAATGCCTATGGTAGCGTCAAAGTTGATGCAGTAGCCGAGAATTGCGTATGCAATGGTGTCGGTCAGATTGTCAAGGGTATCAAAGGTGCCCTGGTCGAGAATGCCGAGGGAAATGATGCCGCTTTCAATCTTTGCGCGGATATCGTAATACATATCCGCATATTTATCGGGAATGACATAGTGCAGGTCGTTGCCGTAGCTGTCGCTCAGGAGATTGTTGGTCAGATATACGCCGAAGTTGTTCAGGCCCATATCATAGGTGATGAGGTCAGCCTCGGTAATGCTCTGCTTATAGTCTGCGCGAAGCTCGTCAAGGTTGGAGTACCACCAGGTCCATGAGTCGTTGGGGTCATAGAAACGCCACTCCATGTATTCGTCGGTGGTGAATTCGGGGTCCAGCAGGAAACGCAGCTCCTCAACACGCATGGAGCTCTGTGCCAGCTGGTCGTGGTCAACCTCATAGCCCAGCTCCGCAAAGTAATCCCTCACAAGTGCGGGATAGGAATAGGGAGGTGTGCTGCGGTAGCCGGAAATGTCGCCGGGCGTACCGGTCTGAGCGCCGCTGAGAATGGGGTTTGCATACATATCCTCGGTCAGATAGCCGTGGAGAGCATAGCCGTTGGAGTTTGATGCGCCGAGTGAAACATAGTGGAACACATTGTCTTCGCTCTCCTCGCCTTCAGCTGCCAGAGCGGGTACGCAGAGGGCAAACAGCATGGTAAGCGCAAGTACAAGAGCTAATGTTTTTTTCAGCATTTTCATGGTACTTTTCCTTTCATAAGTTTTCCGGTTTATAATCATGCCTTTGCAGGCAGAAGTTCAAGTGCCATTGCCTCAAGCTTCTTGAAGTCAACCTTGCCGATGCCGGTGTACTCAAGGTCCTTGACAATATGGAAGTATTCAGGCTGCTGATATTCGGGCAGTTCCTTTGCGCAAAGGGCTTTCAGCTCCGCGCTGACCTCGTCCGCGCTCTTTGTGCATTCGGCCTTCAGCTTTGCAAACACAACGGGAACCTGACCCTGAACCTTGCCCACGTCGGTGGTGCCGACGACAGCGCATACTTCAACGTTTTCGTTTTCGGAGATGACGTCTTCAATTGCCTTGGGGAACACCTTGAAGCCGTCGTGACGGATAATCATGCGCTTGGAGCGGCCCTTGATGAACACGAAGCCGTCCTCGTCCATATAGCCGAGGTCGCCTGTGTGAATCCACTCAAGTCCGTCGGCATGGGTGCGCTTGATATTCGCGGTTTCCTCGGGGTTGTTGTAATAGCCCATCATCATGGTAGGGCCGTGTACGCAGATTTCACCGACCTCGCCGATTTCCAGCTCCTCGCCGGTTTCGGGGTCAAAGGCTGCGATAAGGAACTCTGCATGGGGAATACCTACTGAGCCGAGGCGGTTTACGTCCAGCATGCAGGCCGTGGCAACGGCGGAAAGCTCGGTCATGCCGTAGCCCTTGGTGAGATTCCACTTTGCGTTGTGCTCCTTGAGGAACTTGTTTACCTCCTGCTCGGCGGGAATGGAGATTGCGTCGCCGCCTACGCAGGCATTCTTGAAGAAGGAAAGGTCGGCGCCCTTCATGCGCTTGTCCTTCATCATAATCTGGAAGTGGGCAGGTGCGCCGGCAATATCGGCGGGCTTGTACTTGAGCACCAGCTTTGCCAGCTCATTGGGGTCAAGCTGGGGAATGATAACGCTGGTCATGCCGGAGCAGACGGGCAGATGTACGCCGTAGCCCAGACCGTAGGCGATGAAGGGAGGCATTACGTTGAGGAAGGAGTCGTCGCCGGTCTTGGTATTTGCCATAAGGCTCTTCCAGTACTGGAAGTGTACATTATTAATATTACGGTCGCTGAGCATGACGCTCTTGGACTTGCCGGTGGTGCCGCCGGTGTGAACGATTACACAGCAGCGGTCCTGACGGTCATGCATATACTCCACCTTGAAGTCCTGACCCTTTTCGATAAATTCGCTCCAGCTCATAAAGCCTTCGGGCATATTCTTCTTAAGGGGGTTCTTCAGACGGTAAAGGGGTTTCAGGGGGAAGGGCAGGGATTCGGAGGGAGAAAGCACGATGACCTTCTCAACATTCGTTCCCTCAATTGCCTCGATGACCTTGTCATAGGCAACATCAAGGGTGAGAACATAGCGCGCATTAACTTCTTCTATGTATTCACGGATACCCTCTGCGCTGTATCGGGGGTCAACCATGTCGGGAATTGCGCCAATAAGGCTCAGTCCGTAGAAGGTATATACGATTTCAGGAGTGCAGGCGGAAACAACGACAATGATGTCGTCCTCCTTTACACCCATGGCTGCGTAGGAATTTGCTGTGCGGCAGATGTGGTCGTACAGTTCAATAAAGTCGATTTTGTTGTCGTAATAGCTGAGGGCGGTGCTTTCAAGTCTGTCTATATTGCGCCACAGAAGATAGTCCACGATGGACAGTTCGGGATATTTTCTTTTGAGCGCCTCTGCATCGAGATACTTCAGCCAAGGCTTTGCTTCAGTTGCTTTCATTATTTTTCACTCCGAAACATTCAGTTTATGGATTTATAAAAGTGCGCATAACCGCACATGCGCAAAAGCATGTGCGGTTATTAAATTATCATGCGTTTGATGTACCGCCTCTTCAGAATCTTGGTATTTCTGCCAAAGTTTTGAGATTGCTGCTTTTAAAGCAGTTCACTGTCTTTCTGTTTCAGCGGATTATTTTGCCAGGCTTACGGGAAGGCTCATGGGGGTTACGAGGGTGCCCTTGAGGTTCATGACTGCGCATACTGCGTAGGAGTAATTGCTGTTCTTGGCTGCAAGCAGATCAACAAAAGAAGTGTTAAGGGAAATGCCTGCCAGTTTGTAGGTGCCGTCGCTGTCGATACGGTAGATGCGGTAGCTTACTGCGCCGTCAACATCGTTCCACTTGAGGCTTGCCTTCTTCAGAAGAGAGGTGCTGCTGACGCTTACAACAGGAGCACTGATCTCAGCCTGCATGGTAGCAAGGATCTGGTTTGCAATGTACTGATGGCCCGCTTCGTTGGGGTGTACCATCTTGACTGCGGAGTACTTTACGTTTTCGTCCAGTGCAAGAAGCTTCTGAACATCAAGTGCGCCGATACCGAAGCACTCGGTCTTGGAAACGTCAACAAAGGTGTACTCGTCCTTAACGGGACATTCGTTCTTCAGATAGTTGTTGATGCTGGAGATTCTCTTGTCGGAGCTGGAGATGAAGTCGAGAACAACCTGGTGGTTGATTCGCAGGTCAAGGCTGATGGGGCAGAATACGCCCATAACAAGAATCTTTGCATCGGGGTTGATCTTTCTGATCTCGTTGATTACGAGAACCATGTTTGCTTCATATTCAGCGGTGTTTTCGTCAAGGTTTGCCTTGAAGTCGTCAATAAGCTGCTTGAGGAAGCCGAGCTTATCAGCGATAGTGATCATTTCCTGGAGAAGTATTGAGGGATCATCAGAAATTGCATTAAGGGTGTCGAGCATGCCCTCGAGCTCATCAGCATGCATTTCGTATGTTTCATTGATAGCATAGGAGTAGATGTCGTTGGAGCCGAAGTCAACGGAAATGAGGTCGGCCTTTTCAATTGCATTGACAATGGCCTCGCCCTTACCGATAAGGGTTTCGGACTTAACAAAGTCCAGAGCGCGAAGGAAGAAGCTGCTCCATTCTACGCCGCAGTCGGGGGCGATCATGTGCAGGAACTCATTGGTACGCCATGCGCAGTGGGAACATACGTCAACGGTTTCGCAACCCAGTGCGTCCGCAATGATTGCGGGATAGCTGCCGGGAATGAGGTCGCCTTCCTTGACGGCTTCAGTGCTGCCTGCGTTCGCAAAATATGCGTCCAGACCGTAGCCGGAAGCGTTGCTGTCGCCGAGAACGGTGTAATACTTATAGGGGTTTTCTTCTACTGCTGCATCTGCAAGAGATGCAACGCCCAGCACGCTTACAAGCATGATAACTGCAAGAAGCATTGCCAGAGTTCTTTTAAGAGTCTTTTTCATGATAGTCCCTTTCCTTTTTCGAATGAATTTCAAACGAATCTATTCTTAATTTTTAAATTAAAAACTTTATTAGCTTTCAAGGGCGCGATAGTCAACCTTGCCTGCCGGGGTTCTGGGGAACTCCTCAACCATCTCGTAGAAATAAGGTCTCATATTTTCGGGAAGCTGTTTTTCGCAGATGTCCTTAAGCTCCGCGATAAGTGCCTCGTCGTTTATGTCAGCGTTCTTGATGACGTATGCCTTGAGAACCTTGTCGTTGCCGTCTGATGCGCCGACAACAACAGAGTCCTTGACTCCCTTGTGGACGTTGAGCTCAGATTCGACCTTCGCGGGAGGAATCTTATATACCTTGCCGTCAATGACGGTCATAATCATTCTCTTCAGGCGGCCCTCAAGGAAGATGAAGCCGTCCTCGTCAATGTAACCCAGGTCGCCGGTGTGAATCCATACGCTGCCGTCGGCATGAGTGCGGAACAGATTGTTCATCTCTTCCTCATTATCAAGATAGCCAATCATGCGGCTTGCGCACTGCATGCAGATTTCGCCGACCTTTCCGTAGGTGCATTCGCAGTTGTTGTCAAGGTCGTAAATCATGAAGTTGTTTTCGGGGAGAGGAATACCCACGCTGCCTACCTTGCAGGCATAGGCGAACTCGGTTGCCGCAGTAGCGCAGACCTCGGTCATGCCGTAGCCCTTGCGCAGTCTTGCGGTGGAGTTGTGGGCTGTCATGAAGCTGTTGACGCCCTCCTCCAGAGGAATGTTCAGGCCTTCGCCGCCCATGCCGATGGTCTGAAGGCAGGACAGATCCATCTTATCCAGCTCGGGATTGGTGAGGAAGGTCTGGGCGTAGGCGGGAATGATTCCGCAGTGCTGGGGACGATACTTCTTTATGTATTCGTGCCACTTGTCAGACTCAAACTTGGGAACCAGAACGGTTTCAAAGCCGAGGCACAGAGGCATGTGGATATTGATAATCGCGCTGTACACAACGTAGGGAATCATAACGCTGAGGAACACATCGCCGCGGTTGTGTGCCATGCACAGATTATAGTAATGTGCAACAAGGTTGAAGGAGTGGTCATTGAGAAGAACACCCTTGGGGACACCAGTGGTGCCGCCGGTGTGACCGAAATAGGCAAGCTCACTGCCGGACTTTTTGTACTCGATTTCGGGCTGACCCTTGCCTGCGGCAATGAAGTCGGACCACATAAGCACCAGCTTGTTGTTCTTCAGGAAGGAGCTGTCGAACTTGCGCATCTTGAGAGCAAAGCCGACGCCGGTTGCAAAGGGCATACCCTCGCTGAGAGAATAGACAATGACCTTTTCAACGCCGCTCTTTCCGGCAGCCTCAAGCACGCTCTTGCCGAAAAGGTCAAGGGTGATGACGATTCTGGACTTTACTTCCTTGAAGAAGTGTTCAAAATCCTCCTCGGTGGACAGGACGTTGAGGTAGTTGGGAACTGCACCGATTTTATTAAGTGCATAAAGAGAAATTACAGAGGGAACACAGGTAAGGGTTACCAGGGTAACAATATCTCCGGGCTTTACGCCGTATGCCGAAAACGCCTTTGCAGCTTCGTCAATCTTTTTGAAGAACTCGCCGTAGCTCATCTTCTTTCCGAAGTAGTTGATGGCAATGTCTTCAGGGTGATCCTTGTTGTTTCTGTACATGAAATCATACATGCTGCAAACATCAAGAGGTGTGTTGAGTGCCTCCTCGCTGTAGTACTTGAGCCAGGGTTTTTCTACAGAGGGAAGGCTTTTGATCTGTGTTTCCATTTTTTGTTTCTCCTAAATTGCAATATTTTTCTTCTGAAAAAAGGTTTACTTTTTTCGCTCTTTGCGGTATATATTGTATATCGCTTTTCACGGCACAATATATGTTGCGGTACACGTTTTTGAGCACAATGTTCAGAAACGTGTTTGAAGCGTATTGCGTTGATTATACACAATTTTTATTGCAATTCGGTAAACAAAATATCACCTGTAGTAAAATATTTTACACAATATTATGTAAATGTCAACTAAAACTTGATTATTTTTACATTTATTTAATTGTTATTTCTTAAACATAAAACACAAAATTCATAAAAGCGGATATTACTTACAGTAAAAGGAAATAATTATGGCAAACAAGCAGGATTTGCGTGTTGTACGCACACAGAAAAATCTCAAGAACGCTCTTTTTGACCTTCTTGACGAGAAAGACCTTGAGAGTATAACCGTCAGAGAGCTGGCGGAGCGCGCGGAGGTTTCGCGTGCCACCTTCTATATGTATTTTGACAGCGTTCCCGCAATGATGCAGTCCGTGTTCGACGAGCTTTACTCGTCTTTCATCGACAACGCGAAAAGCGTTTTCGATAAAAAGCTGGATTTCCAGACCACGCTCACGGAAATTTCCAGCCACCCCTTTTCAAGCGACGAAGAAAACTACGCCTTTCTACGTCTTGCCCGCAACAAGCATCTTGACAGAGGCACGATTCACTACAACATTGCAAAGGGCATCAACTCCATAAAAAGCGATTATATCGAAAACTTCTCCATTGAGGGTGAGGATTATCTGCTGGACTATATTCTTGAGTTCCTCGCAGGCGGCATTGCCTCGGCCATTCTGCATTGGGCGGATTCAAGCGATTCAGACAGCACCTTTGAAAAAACCACAAGCATTATCCTCAGCATTCTCAACAAGTCCGACAGCGGATTTTCGGTTATCAAACGAAGGAAATAAAAAAGCAGACATTGCGCCGCAATGCGGCGCAATGTCTGCTTTTTTATACCAAATCTCTTTTTATGCCGCGTGCTATTGTGTACAGCTCCTCAAGGGTTTCCACGTGCACAAGCTGCTGCTTGTAATAGCCCGCATGGGCAACCCCCTTGAGATACCATGGAATCTGATGCCGCGCCTCAAGGCAGGCAAGTCTTTCTCCGAATTTTTCCGCGTACATCTCCGTCTGCCGCACCGCAAGGTCAATTCTCTCCGAAAGCGGAGGAAGCTCGGGTACCTCCCTGCCCTCAAGCAGCGCATTGGTCTGGGGGAAAATCCACGGGTATCCGAAGGTGCCGCGTCCCGCCATGCACAAATCCGCCCCCGTATATCTCAGAATATGGGCGGCATCTTCGGGCGAAAAAATATCACCGTTGGCAATGACGGGAATGCTCACGGCATTCTTTACATCGCGGATAATATCCCAGTCCGCCCTGCCTCCGTACATCTGCGCTCTTGTTCTGCCGTGAACGGCGATTGCGGAGGCGCCCGCCTGCTCGGCGATTTTGCCGAATTCCACCGCATTGACGCACCCGTTATCAAAGCCCTTGCGGAATTTCACCGTTACGGGAACGCCCGCGGTTTTAACGCAGGCCTCGATTATTCTTCCCGCAAGCTCGGGATCCTTCATAAGCGCCGAGCCGTCACCGCTTTTCACTATTTTTCCCACGGGACAGCCCATGTTGATGTCAAGGATTTCCGCGCCCGAGTATTCAATCGCCATGGGTGCCGCCTCCGCCATGACCTCGGGCTCATGTCCGAAAATCTGTGCGGACGCGGGGTGGCACTGCGGCGGATTGTACAGCAGAGCTTTTGTCTTTTCGTCCTTGTATACAAGGGCCTTTGCGCTCACCATTTCCGTGGTTGTCAGCGCCGCGCCCATTTCCGCGCAGATAACGCGGAAGGCGAAATCGCTGACGCCCGCCATGGGCGCAAGGGTCATATATCCGTTTATTTCTACGTTGCCTATCTTTACCATAACAGATCAAGTCCTACGGGGCAGTGGTCGGAGCCCGTGATTTCGGGGAATATATAGGCATCCTTAATATTATCGCGGAGTCTGTCGGACACCACAAAATAGTCAATGCGCCAGCCTACGTTTCGCTCTCTTGCGGCGGCGCGGTAGCTCCACCATGAGTACGCATCACGTCTGTCGGGATAAAGGAAGCGGAAGGAGTCCGTAAAGCCCGCCTCAAGAAGCTCGGTAAATTTGCCGCGCTCCTCATCGGAGAAGCCCGCATTGCCGCGGTTTGTAGCGGGATTTTTAAGGTCAATCTCCTCGTGGGCAACATTCATATCGCCGCAGACGATGACGGGCTTTTTCGCGTCAAGACCGCAGAGATAGTCGCGGAAGGCGTCCTCCCAGCTCATGCGGTAGTCAATGCGCTTAAGTCCGTCCTGAGCGTTGGGGGTATAAACGCACACAAGGAAAAAGTCCTCATATTCAAGGGTTACGGCGCGTCCCTCATGGTCGTGCTCGTCAACGCCGATGTTATAATTAACGCTCAGCGGGGTATGCTTTGTGAATATGGCGGTACCCGAATAGCCCTTCTTGTCGGCATAGCACCAGTAGCCTTCGTAGCCGGGCAGGTCAAGCTCAATCTGCCCCTCCTGAAGCTTGGTTTCCTGGACGCAGAAGAAATCCGCGTCAAGCGCCCAGAAGCTTTCCTCAAAGCCTTTTTTCTGGGCGGCACGCAGGCCGTTTACATTCCAGCTTATAAATCTCATGGTTTCTGGTCCTTTCCCCTTGCATCGCTGAGCGCGGAGTCATAAAGTCTCGGGGGAACGCCGTCCCTGCCCGACTTGGTTTTTTCCGTTTTAACGGCTACAAGGCGGTTTATGGGCATACCCTGGGCGTGAAATTTTGCCTCGTAATCGGTCATAATTCCCACAGGTCCGTTTTCGTGCAGATTGTTCGTGACCTCGCGGAGCTCCCAGCCCTCTGCGGAAAGCTGCTCCAGCGACCAGTCAAAAAGCGGACGGTTATCGGTTTTGAAATGAATCTCGCCGCCGACGGAAAGAATATCCGCATAGCTGCGAAGGAAGCCGGGCGCGGTGAGGCGGTGCTTTGCATCGCGGCTTTTCGGCCAGGGGTCACAGAAGTTGAGGAAAATGCGTTCAACCTCGCCCTGCTCAAACATTTCGCGGAGCTCAAGCGCATCAATTTCCATGAAACGCACGTTCTCAATACCCTTTTCGCAGACAAGCTCCATGCCCTTTATCATGGCGTCGGCAACCTTTTCTATGGCAAGCAGCATGACATCGGGATTAGCCTCGGCAGTACCTGCGGTAAAGCGTCCCTTTCCGCAGCCTATCTCCAGCCAGAGCTGCCCGTAATCATGAAATTCCGCCCTCCAGTTTCCCTTCAGCTCTTTGGGCTGAAGCACCCGGACAGCCGCGCATTTTTCCATGCGCGGAGCAAGATTCGGTCTGTGTCTCATTCTCATTTTTCGCTTCACACTCCGCTTTTTTCTTACATTACAAGATAACACAACTAAATAAAAACATCAATCAGTAAAAATTTTTAGACTTTGTGACAAATCCGTCAATTCTATCTTGAAATCGGCAAAATGACATGTTATAATTCGAAAAAATAGGGATATTGTCTAAAAACGCGCGTTTTTATTCATAAAGGAGCAACTATCGTGAAAAGAGTTAAGGTTTCAAATAACGTAATCCGCCGTCTCCCCCGCTACCTGCGCAAGCTTGACGAGCTTGCCGACGCAGGTGTCAGCCGCATTTCCTCCGGTGAGCTGGGACGCCAGCTCGGGCTTACTCCTTCCCAGATTCGTCAGGACTTCAGCTGCTTCGGCGAATTCGGTCAGCAGGGCTACGGCTATAAGGTAACTGCACTCCGTTCCGAGATCGCAAATATTCTGGGCATGGACCGCGGCTTCACCGCAATCATCATCGGCGTCGGCAACATCGGCCACGCTCTTATGTGCAACTTCAACTTCAAGCAGTGGGGCTTTGACCTCAAGGCCGCATTCGACGTAAAGCCCGAGCTTATCGGCAAAGAGGTTGAGGGCGTCACCGTTCACAGCACCGAGGAGCTTACCTCCTTCCTCGCAGAAAACCATGTTGATGCCGCAGTTCTCTGCGTTCCCAAGCAGTTTGCGGTTTCCACCACCGAGCTGCTCACCAAAAACGGTGTTAACGCAATCTGGAACTTCACCAACGTGGAGCTTACCGCTCCCGAAAGCAACACCATCGTCGAGAACGTCCACTTCTCCGACTCCCTGCTTTCCCTGAGCTACTTCATCGCCGAGGACATCGACGAGAAGGCCGCAAGAGCAGCAAGACTCAACAAGTAATTATCAAAACCATTTATGGCGGGCATAATTTGCCCGCCATTTTTCGTGAAAGGACATTTATCATGTCAGATACCATAGCCGCAATTTCAACGGGTACAAGCGTTTCCGCCATAGGCATCGTGAGACTCTCGGGCGATGACGCAATCGCCATCGTAAGCAGGCTTTTCAGAACGCAGTCGGGCAGGTCCATGGCGGACTGCGGAGACAGAAGGCTCATTTACGGCACGCTCTGCGATACGGAGGGCGCTCCGCTTGACCTTTGCCTCTGCACCGTCAGCCGCGCACCCAACAGCTACACCGGAGAAGACACCGCCGAGCTTCAGTGCCACGGCTCCCCCACCGTTCTGCGCACCGCACTTGACGCGATTTTTTCTCTGGGCGCACGTCAGGCACTTCCCGGCGAATTTACAAAACGCGCCTTTTTAAACGGCAGAATGGACTTAACCTCTGCCGAGGCGGTTGCGGACATTATCGACGCGGAAACCGCAGAGGCCGCGAAAAATGCCGCAGGTCAGCTTGGCGGGGCAATTTCCCGCAAAATCGACGGCATCTACAAAACGCTGACGGACATATCCTGCCACTATCACGCGGTGCTTGACTATCCCGACGAGGACATAGAGGACTTTATGCTTGCAGGCTATGAAAATGAAATTTCCTCCGCAATTTCCGTTCTCCGCAGGCTCTCCGACAGCTATGCTGGCGGAAAAATCATGCAGGGCGGCATTCCCGCCGCAATCATCGGACGTCCCAACGCTGGCAAAAGCTCGCTTCTCAACGCCGTTCTCGGCTATGACCGTGCCATTGTCACCGACATTCCCGGCACCACGCGCGATACCATCGAGGAAAAGCTCCGTCTGGGCGGAGTCCTTCTGCGTCTTACGGACACCGCCGGCATGCGCGATACCGAGGACGAAATAGAAAAGCTGGGCGTGGAGCGCAGCAGAAGGGCCATGGAAAGCGC
>JAZRVW010000082.1:0-19296 GCA_045599385.1 Oscillospiraceae bacterium
GGCGACGAAAGAGGAGAATAACTGTCATTCTAAGCGCAGCAGAGAATATCCCTGTTCGTTTGGGATTCTTCGTCGTATGCTCCTCAGAATGACAGGTGAGGTTTAGCGGTCCGCGGGCGGAACAGGCAAGCCTGTTCCCTACGGTTGTGTGGGCGAAAGTTTTCGCTGTAGGGAACGGTCTTGACCGTTCCGAACGCACAGCACCCCCAAGGCTGTCATTCTAAGCGCAGCATAGAGTATCCCTGTTCGTTTGGGATTCTTCGTCGTATCCTCCTCAGAATGACAGAGGTGCTCGTGGTCATTTGCACAGAAAAATCCCTCCGCAAAAGCGGAGGGATTGTTTTGTGCAAATTATCTCTTGGAGAACTGAGGTGCTCTTCTTGCAGCCTTGAGTCCGTACTTCTTTCTTTCCTTCATTCTGGGGTCGCGGGTCAGGAAGCCTGCAGCCTTCAGAGCGGGACGGTAGCTCTCGTCAACAACAACGAGTGCGCGTGCGATGCCGTGGCGGATTGCGCCTGCCTGGCCGGATACGCCGCCGCCGGAAACGGTTGCTTCAATGTCAACCTTGCCGATGGTGCCGGTGAGGTTCAGGGGCTGGCGAACGATGAGCTTCAGGGTCTCAAGACCGAAGTAATCGTCGATGTCACGGCCGTTGATGGTGATAGCGCCGGTGCCGTTGGGGATAAGGTGAACGCGAGCAACAGAAGACTTTCTGCGACCGGTACCGTACATATAGGGTCTCTTGCACTTATAAGTAGCCATTAAATTTTACCTCCTATTAGAAACGGTCCCAGACTTCAGGCTTCTGGGCTGCGTGGGTGTGCTCTGCACCTGCGAAAACGCGAAGGCGCTCAAGCTGCCACTTTGCGATGGTGTTCTTCTGAAGCATGCCGCGTACTGCAAGACGCATTGCGAGCTCGGGGCGCTTTGCCATGAGGGTCTTGTACTGGGTTTCCTTCAGGCCGCCAACCCAACCGGAGTGAGTGCGGTAGTACTTCTGCTCCAGCTTCTTGCCGGTCAGAACTGCGTCCTTTGCGTTGATGATGATGACATAGTCACCGCAGTCAACGTGAGGAGTGTAGGTGGTTTTGAGCTTGCCGCGGAGAAGGTCAGCGGCAACTGCAGCGGTCTTGCCCAGGGGCTTGCCTGCTGCGTCAAGGATGTACCATTTTCTTTCAACGGTTTCCTTGGTAAGCATGGTTGTGGACATATTTGTGCCTCCAAATAAAATTAAATATCTTTGACAATTTCAGTGCGCACGCATATACTTGTTTTCGGCGTGCTTTATTTTTATACCATAAGTAACAATTAGTGTCAACAGTAATTTTAATTTAGATTTTGAAAACTCTTAAAATCTCTTAAAATCGCTCTAAATCTCGCCAAATCTAAAATCCGTTTTATAAAATTTCGGGGAAATACTATGGATATCAGGGAATTAAACGAATTTTCGGGGCTTATTCGCAAGGCCGTGGACGACTATAAAATGATAGAAGAGGGCGACAGAATCGCCGTGGGCGTGTCCGGCGGCAAGGACAGTCTTCTGCTTCTGCTGGCTCTTAAGCACCTGCAGAGCTACTATCCGAAGCACTTTGAGCTTGAGGCAATTACAATTGAGCTCGGCTTTGAGGGTATGGACTTCACTCCCGTTAAGGAGCTGTGCGCGGAGCTCGGCATTCCCTACACCTGCCTTAAAACCGACATCAAGGAAATCGTCTTTGACGTGCGCAAGGAGGAAAACCCTTGCTCCCTTTGCGCAAAGATGCGCCGCGGCGCGCTGAACGATGCCATTCGGGAAATGGGCATTTCCAAGCTGGCTCTGGGACACCACTTCGATGACGCTGTTGAAACCTTTATGATGAATCTTCTCTTTGAGGGACGTCTGGGCTGCTTCCGTCCCGTGACCTTCCTTGACCGCAGCGGCGTTACGCAGATACGCCCCATGATATATGCCGGCGAGGGCAAAATCGCAAACCTTGCGGAAAAGCTGGAGCTTCCCGTTGTGGAAAACCCCTGCCCCATGGACAAGACCAGCAAGCGCCATGAGATTAAGGACTTGCTGAAAACCATGTCCGCGGATTACCCCGACATGAAAAGTAAAATTTTCGGAGCCATGCAGAGACTTCCTCTTGCTGGCTGGCAAATAGAAAAGAGCTGACGCAAGGGCACCCTCACATAGGGATTAACAGCCCTGAAAGATGCTGTTTTCCCGTAATACATCGTTAAAAATGCTCGGAATACATGGCCAGTATTCCTGCGCTTTTCGCCTTGTCTTACGAAAAAACATCTATCTTACAGGGTGCGAAGCAGTTTTGAGCGAGAGATTTTTCGTTCAGACAAAATAATAAAAACTCGGTAATGCTGACGCATACCGAGTTTTTTTATGAAGTATGGGCGGAAAAGATCCGTTCAAAACCTGTTCCTCCCTATGTGAGGGCGCCGCGCCAGCTCTTTTACTTATTTTATAATGGGCATGATGGTCTGGATATCGTAGGGAGTAGCCTGATAGACGAAGTAGTTCAGCCAGTTCTGATAAAGCAGATTTGCGTGACCGCGCCATGTTACAAGGGGCGGCTTTGTGTCATCGTCATCGGGATAGTAGTTCACGGGAACGCTTATGGGCTTGCCCGCATTTTTATCGCGGAGGTATTCGTTCTGAAGGGTTTCCGCATCGTACTCTGAGTGGCCCGTGATGAAAATCTGACGTCCGCCCTCTGTGGAAAGGGCGTAGATGCCGCCTTCCTCGGAGGAGGCAAGAATTTTCAGCACACCGCAGCGCTCCACATCCTCGCGGCGAATGCTTGTGTGGCGGGACTGGGGTACCATGAACACCTCGTCAAAGCCGCGCATCAGCATGGAATAACGCCTCTCGACTCTGTGGGGGTAAACTCCGAACAGCTTGTAGGGCAGCTGATAGTTTGGGATTGCATAGTGATAATACAGCGCCGCCTGAGCTGCCCAGCAGATATGGAAGGTGCTGTGCACATGGGTAAGGCTCCATTCCATTATTTCGCAAAGCTCGGGCCAGTACTCCACCTCTTCAAAGGGCATCTGCTCCACGGGAGCGCCCGTGATGATGAGTCCGTCGAAGTTGCGGTGCTTCACATCATCAAAGGTCTTGTAAAACTGGAAAAGATGCTCCTGGGACACATTCTTCGATACGTAGCTTTTGGTGGTGAGAAATTCCAGATTAACCTGCAGGGGCGTGTTGCCCAACAGCCTTGCAAGCTGGGTTTCGGTTGCGATTTTCGTGGGCATAAGATTCAGAATAAGAATCTCAAGGGGACGTATATCCTGCGTTATGGCACGGTGCTCGGTCATAACGAAAATGTTTTCTTTTGTCAGGGCTGCCGCTGCGGGCAGACCGTCGGGTATCTTTATGGGCATTTAAAATCACTCCAGTGCTTGTTTAATATCGTTAATCAGGTCTTCCGCGTCCTCCAGACCGCAGGACAGACGCACAAGGTCGGGAGATACGCCTGCGGCGGCAAGCTCGGCATCGTTCATCTGACGGTGGGTGGCGCTGGCAGGGTGCAGACAGCAGGTGCGGGCATCGGCAACATGGGTTTCGATGGCGGCGATTTTCAGCTTCCGCATAAATTCCTCGGCAGCAGCTCTTCCGCCCTTGACACCGAAGGATACAACGCCGCAGGAGCCGTTAGGCAGATACTTCTGACCCAGCTCATAGTATTTGTCATCGGGCAGACCGCAGTACTGAACCCAGGAGATTTTCTCGTGCTGCTTCAGGTATTCCGCAACCTTCTGGGCGTTCTCGCAGTGGCGCTTCATGCGAACGTGCAGACTTTCAAGACCGAGATTAAGATAAAAGGCGTGCTGCGGGGACTGAATGGAGCCGAAATCGCGCATAAGCTGGGCGGTGCATTTTGTGATGAATGCGCCCTCAAGTCCGAAGCGCTCGGTGTAGGTAACGCCGTGATAGCTTTCATCGGGCGTGCAGAGGCCAGGGAATTTTTCGGGATATTTTGTCCAGTCGAATTTGCCGGAATCCACAATGCAGCCGCCGACGGAGGCGCCGTGACCGTCAATGTACTTTGTTGTGGAATGGGTTACTATGTCGGCGCCCCACTCGAAAGGACGGCAGTTGACGGGCGTTGCAAAGGTATTGTCTACAATAAGCGGAACGCCGTGGTCATGGGCGGCCTTTGCGAACTTTTCAATGTCCAGCACCGTCAGCGCGGGATTGGCGATGGTTTCGCCGAAAACCGCCTTGGTGTTGGGACGGAAGGCGGCGTTTAATTCTTCCTCCGTGCAGTCGGGGGAAACGAAGGTAAATTCAATGCCCATGCGTTTCATGGTGACGGAAAAAAGATTGTAGGTGCCGCCGTATATGCTTGTGGAGGAAACAACGTGGTCGCCGCAGGAGGCAATGTTGAATACGGCGTAGAAATTTGCCGCCTGACCGGAGGAGGTCAGCATGGCCGCGGTGCCGCCCTCAAGCGCCGCAATTTTTGCGGCAACATAGTCATTGGTAGGGTTCTGCAGACGGGTGTAGAAATAGCCCTCGGCCTCCAGGTCAAAGAGCTTGCCCATGTCTGCGCTGGTAGCGTATTTGAAGGTTGTGCTCTGAACAATGGGAATCTGTCTGGGTTCGCCGTTGCCCGGGGTGTAGCCCGCCTGAACACATTTTGTACCGAGTTTGTAGTCTGCCATGATTATATCCTCCTTAAAATAATTAATTTCTGAAATAAAAAAGGCGGTCATGACAACGTGCCATAACCGCCTTCGGTATACAGTTCTGAATGAATAAAAAATTCAGAAAAGACCAAAGACGGTATTACGCATCATCATGCCGCGAAGGTTCATCTTTTTCATTGAGGCTACCGTCCTTTCTTTCTGAATATGCTTGGATTTTACTACAAGGCAAGCCGCGTTGTCAATCATAATTAATCATTTAACAGGTCGGGAGAATAAGCCGCGGAAAAACGGCAGAGAATATAGAAAAAACGAAAGGGGCTTTTTCATGAAAGGCTTATCCGATACCGCATGGGCCGTTGTTGCCGTAATCTGCATTCTGCTTGTAATCGTTCTTTCTTATCTCTGGGCAACGCTTAAGTCCAACATCTTTGCCGTTGCCATTTTTGTGGCAGGCGGATTCTTCGTCTATGCGGTGAACCGATGCGCAAGATAAAAGAGAGCGCCCAAGGGCGCTCTCTTTTTTATTTTTCTTCCTTGACCCACTTTATAATATAGTCCGCGAATTTTCTTGTGGCGGGGCTCTGCTTGCTTGTTTCGGGAATGGCAAGGCCGATTGTTCGCTTTGAGGGCGGCACAAGCTCCTTGATTTTCAGATTGTCGTGTCTGCCCTTGAGCAGAAGCTCGGGCATGATGCTGATGCCGAGGCCCTGCTCCACCATGGCGATGATTGCATAGTCGTCCTTGGTGGAGAATTTGATGTTGGGCTTTATTCCCGCGGCATCAAGAGCGCGGCGTGCGTCATGGTTTGAGGTTTCAAGCAGGGTGATGAATGCCTCCGTTTCGCACTCTACAAGGGGGAACTTGGGATAGGCCGCAAACTTGTGGTCATTGGGCAGAATTGCAAACAGCCTGTCCTCCATAAGCGCAAGGCACTCGCAGTCAAGTCTGTTCGGAAGGGTTACAAAGCCCAGATCCACCATGCCTGAATCGAGCCACTCCTCAACATCGTAGTAGTCGCCCGTCAGAAGCTTAATGTCCACATTGGGATAGTCGCGCTGAAATTCCTTGATAACGCCCGGCAGCCAGTGAACCGCAACGGAGGTGAACGCTCCGATGCGCACGGTGCCGTAATCAATTCCGTTTATGGCGGATACGGTCTGCTTTAGCTGCTCCTCGTAGCTCAGAATACTGCGTATGGCGGGCATTATGCGCCTGCCGTTATCCGTGAGCTTTGCGCCCGCCTTCGAGCGCGTGAGAATTGCAAAGCCGAACTCCTCCTCAAGACTGTTTATTGTGTGGCTTATGGCGGACTGCGTGCAGCCAAGAGCCTCCGCCGCCCTTGTCATAGAGCCAAGTTCTATCACTTTTGCCAAGGTTTCGTATCTTGATATGTTCATGTCGACCTCTTAATATGAATAATATTCATGTTAATATTAAAACTATCGAATTTATTTATAGTATAGCGCAAATTGCGGGAAAATCAAGTAAAATCAACAAGTTTTTTGCTTGTTAATGTGAAAAAGCACCCGTATAATTCAGTTATCTCATTCAAGAACAAAAAGAGAGGTACGAACAATGTTTAATGCAGAAGTAATAGTATTTCTGGGATATTTCATTATCCTCTTCTTCGTCGGACTGATATTCTTCTTCAACGGAAGCAATAAGAATCAGAAGGACTACTTCATCGGCGGCAGAAGCATCGGCCCCTGGGTCACCGCAATGAGCGCTCAGGCCTCGGATATGTCCGCATGGCTGCTCATGGGTCTCCCCGGCTCCATTCTCGCCTTTGGCTTCGGCCAGATTTGGATCGGCATCGGTCTTGCTCTGGGTACCGCGGCAAACTGGATTTTCTGCGCAAAGAGACTCCGTAAGTTCTCCGTTGCCGCAGGCGACTCCATCACCGTTCCCCAGTACCTGACAAACCGCTTTGCATCTTCCAAGAAGACCCTGCAGATCATCTGCGCAATTATCTTCCTCATTGCCTTCACCGTTTACGTTGCATCTGCTTTCGTTGCAGGCGCATCTGTATTCACCATGCTGTTTGACGGCATCTCCACCAAGACCGCAATGCTCATCTATGCCGCAATCATCATCGGCTACACCTTCCTGGGCGGCTTCAAGGCAGTCTGCTGGACGGACTTCTTCCAGGGCATTCTGATGCTGATTGCTCTGCTGGCAGTTCCCATCATCGTTGCAGCAACCCAGAACCTTGACTACAGCGCACTGCAGACCGTTTACCAGTACACCGATGCCAACGGCGTTGTCACCAACTGCGACTTCGGCGCAGGTCTGTTCTCTGCAAGCTGGAAGGACATTCTCTCCGGTCTCGGCTGGGGCCTCGGCTACTTCGGTATGCCCCACATCATTGTTCGTTTCATGTCCATAGAAAAGCCCTCCATGGTCAAAAAGAGCTCCATCGTTGCAATCGTCTGGGTCGTTCTCTCCATCGGTGCCGCCTGCCTCATGGCATACTATGCACGCATGATGGTTGCTGAAGAGCTCCTTACCACCGGCGCACAGAAGACCGTATTTATCGTCATGGCGCGCAAGCTCTTCCCGCCCGCAATCGCAGGTATCCTGCTTGCAGCTATCATGGCCGCCTCTGTTTCCACCGCCGACTCCCAGCTCCTCGTTGCATCCAGCTCCTTCACCTCTGACCTTTATCAGCCCCTTATCCGCAAGAACGCAAGCGATAAGGAAGTTCTGTGGGTAGGCCGTATCGCCGTTGTCGTCATCTCCGTTGTTGCCTACTTCATCGCCTCCTCCGAGGGCGAAGGCGCTCAGGCAATCATGAACATGGTTGAGAACGCATGGGGCATCTTCGGTGCCGCCTTCGGTCCCGTAATCCTCCTCTCTCTGTTCTGGCGTCGCTTCAACTACACCGGCGCATGCTTCGGCGTTGTTGTGGGTGCTGTTGTTGACATCGTATGGCTCTTCTGCCTCAGCTCCACCGGCATCTACGAAATCGTTCCGGGCTTCATCTGCGGCGCAATCGCAGCAGTTGTTGCAACTCTTGCAACCAAGGCTCCCTCCAAGGAAGTCACCGACATCTTTGATACCGCAATTCAGGAAAACTACGGCGAATAAAAATAACCAAAAAACCGCTCCGAAAGGAGCGGTTTTTTTATGCCCTGAAGCAAGTTAGTTTTTTTGCATTTATTGACTTTGATGTGGGCTTGTTCTATATTAATATTGAACTATAGCGGAAAACCGCACAGAAAAACTATCACGGAGGAACACTATCATGGCTTTAACTGCCCAGCGCATCGCAGAGCTTGAAGAGCTTTGCCGCAGCTTCAGAATCGACGTGCTCACCGCAATTCACGGCGCACAGTCCGGTCACCCCGGCGGCTCACTTTCCGTCTGCGAAATCCTGACCTATCTCTATCAGGAGCACATGAACATTGATGCTGACGACGCACAGAATCCCGACCGCGACAGACTTGTTCTGTCAAAGGGTCACGCAGCTCCCATGCTGTACCGCAACCTTGCGGAAAAGGGCTTCTTCCCCGCTGAAGATATGGCAAGCCTTCGTAAAATGGGCGGTCTTGCAGGTCACCCCAGCCTCCACTGCCCCGGTGTAGAAATGCCCGGAGGCCCTCTCGGTCAGGGATTCCCCGCCGCACAGGGCATGGCAATGGCACTCAAGCTTCAGAAGTCACCTGCAAAGGTTTACGCCATTCTCGGCGACGGCGAGCTCAACGAGGGCGTCATCTGGGAAACCGCAATGAGCGCACCCAAATTTGAGCTGGACAACCTCATCGCCATTGTTGACTACAACAAGGTACAGCTTGACGGCACCACCGACGAGATTATGCCTCTCCGCGACCTCGCGGCAAAATGGGAGGCTTTCGGCTGGACCGTTCTCGAGTGCGACGGCCACGACCTTGAGGCGCTTGACTTCTGCATCAGCGTTGCAGACGCAGCCGTGGGCGTACCCACCGTAATCATCGCCAACACCGTCAAGGGCAAGGGCGTTTCCTTCATGGAAGGCAAGAACGCATGGCACGGCAAGGCAATCGACGATGCAAGCTTTGAAATCGCAATGAAGGAACTGGGAGGTGACTGCAATGCCTAAGGCAATAAGAGAAGTTTACGGTACCGTGCTTGCAGAGCTCGGTAATGAAAATGAGGACATCGTAGTCCTTGACGCCGACCTTTCCGGCTCCACCAAGAGCAAAATTTTCGGTCAGGCCCACCCCGAGCGTTTCTTCAACATGGGCATTGCCGAGCAGAACATGGTTGCCACCGCCGCAGGTATGTCCACCGTGGGCAAAATTCCCTTTGTGAACACCTTCACCGTGTTCCTTACCTCTCTCGGTCTTATCTCCGCCCGTGACCAGATTTGCTACGCAAACCTCAACGTCAAGTTCGGCGGCGCCTACTGCGGCATGAGCGACGCTCTGGACGGCGCAAGCCACCATGCCACCGAGGACATCGCAATCATGCGCGCCCTCCCCAACATGAAGGTAATCGTTCCCTCCGATGCAACCGCAACACGCTGGGCAACCAAGTACGCCGTTGACAACTACGGCCCCATGTACCTGCGTCTTTCCCGCGACGTATATCCCGACCTCTACGCAGAGGACGCTGAGTTCGAGCTGGGCAAGGGTGCCATCGTCCGCGAGGGCAGCGACGTCACCGTCATCGCCTGCGGTCTGCTTGTTCACAAGGCAATTGAAGCCGCAGAAATGCTGGCTGAGAAGGGCATCTCCGTACGCGTTGTGGATATGTACTCCATAAAGCCCATTGACGCAGAGCTTATCGTTAAGTGCGCAAAGGAAACGGGTGCCATTGTCACCGCTGAGGAGCACAACATTTTCGGCGGTCTCGGCTCTGCTGTTTCCGAGGTCCTCGCTCACGAGGGCTGCGGCGTTCCCACCGAGTTTGTGGGTATTCAGGACGTTTTCACCGAATCCGCTCCCTACAAGGAGCTGCTTGCAAAATACGGCGTTGACGCAAACGGCGTAGCGGCAGGCATCGAAAAGGTTCTTGCAAGAAAGTAATTGATATGAGAGAGGAGTTTTTCAGCTCCTCTCTTTTGGGAGAAAAAATATGCAGCTTGAATATTTTGCACCCGGACGTACCGAGCTTGCGGGCAACCACACCGACCATCAGAAAGGCCGCGTGCTTGCTTCCGCGGTTGACAAGGGCATTCACGCAAGAGTTGAGCCCAACTACGAAAACAGAATACGCATTAAATCCGCAGGCTTTCCCGATGTTGACGTAAGCCTCTGGAATCTTGACGTTTTTCCTGAGGATTTCGGCAAGTCCAAAGCCCTCGTGCGTGGCGTTGCCTCGGCAATGTACGACCTGGGCATGCGTCTCGGCGGCTTCGATGCCGAAATCACCAGCGACCTCGTTTCAGGCTCGGGACTCAGCACCTCGGCGGCCTACGCCGTGCTCATAGGCAAAATATTCAACGGTCTTTACAACAACGGTGAGCTTGAGCCCGTTGCCATTGCAAAGGTGGCACAGCAGGCCGAAAACCTGCATTTCGGCAAGCCCTGCGGACTCATGGACCAGCTTGCCTGCTCTCTCGGAAAGGCGGTTTACATCGACTTTCTCACGCAGGAAATCGTTCCCGTAAACGCGGATTTCTCACGCATGGGACTCACGCTCTGCCTTACGGACACGGGCGGCAGTCACGCGGGACTTGACACCTCCTATGCGCGCATTCCCGCCGATATGCGCCTTATTGCAAGCTTCTTCGGCAAGGAAATTCTCGGCCAGGTTAATCCCCTGGACTTCCGCAAAAAGCATTGGGACACCGCTGACCGTCCCGTGCGCAGAGCAACTCATTTCTTTGACGAAAATGACCGCGTGCCTCTCATGCGCGACGCTCTCATAGCGGGCGACGGTGAAACCTATATGCGACTCATGAACGAATCGGGGCGCTCCTCCGAAAAGTATCTTAACAACATTGTCACCAGCGCCACCAATGACCGCAAGCTCGAAAGCGGTCTTGAGCTGAGCGCAAAGCTTCTTGAGGGAAAAGGCGCATGGCGCGTCCACGGCGGCGGCTTCGCCGGCTGTGTTCAGGCGCTCATGCCCCGGGAATTTTTCCCCGAATACAAAAAAGAAATGGAAAAGGTCTTCGGCGCGGACAAATGCACCGAGCTGAAACTAGGATAACTTTTAAAACAAAACAGAATACATAAAAGGAAAATAAAATGGATTTTTTTGAATCTCTCTCCGCCATTAAAATCGGCAGTCTGTCTCTCGGCTCTGTGCTCAATGCAATAGTGGTCTTTGTCATCTGCCTTTTCGTAATCAAGGCTCTGAAAAAGGCTATACTCCGCATGCTTGACAAAAGCCATCTCGATTCCACCCTCAAAAGCTTCGTTGGCTCCGCAGTCTCCGTTGCTCTGTGGGCAATTGCGATTATCATCATCGCCGACTCCCTCGGTATCCCCGTGACCAGCCTTATTGCCGTACTCAGCGTTGCAGGTCTGGCTCTGTCCCTCGCGATTCAAGGTCTTCTCAACAACCTTTTCTCCGGCGTCACCATTCTCCTCACCCGTCCCTTTGAGTTGGGCAATTTTGTTGACGTGGGCGGAAACAGCGGCACCGTGCAGAAGATCGGCCTATTCTACACCGTGATAAACACCGTTGACAACAAGGTCATACATGTCCCCAACGGAGATATCACCTCCGCAAAGGTCATCAACTACAGCTCCGAGCCTCTGCGCCGTGTTGACCTTGCAATCACCGCCTCCTATGACTGCGCCACCGAAGATGTCCGCACGGCACTTCTTGACGCCGCGGCAAAAACCGAAAAGGCGCTCTCCGACCCCGCCCCCTTTGCCGCCATCAACGTCTACAATGCCAGCAACATCGAATACACCTTCCGCGTATGGTGCAAGGGTGCAGATTACTGGGACGTTTATTTCGGTCTCAACGAAAATGTCCGCGCAAGCTTTGCCGAGCACGGCATCAGCATGACCTACGACCACATCAATGTTCACGTGGTTGAAAAATAAACATGCTGTGCATTATTGCCGATATTGTGTAAAAAATCGCTGAACAAGCTTTACAAGCGGAATATATTGTGCTATCATAATTCATGTCAGTTGTTAAATTTCTGACACGCAATGCCTTCTTACTATTTTAATCCTTGAATTAGAAAAACCGCAGATGCCTTACGGCATCTGCGGTTTTTCTGTTATTTACAGTCAGATGAACTCGATGAGCTTTTCTGCAATCTGGATTGCGTTGGTGGCTGCGCCCTTTCTTACCTGGTCGCCGCAGCACCACAGGCACAGTGCGTTCTCGTCGGTGAGGTCCTCGCGGATACGGCCTACGAATACGATGTCCTGGTTGCTGGTTTCAAGAGGCATGGGATAACGCTTGTTGTCAAGGTCATCAACCAGCTTGCAGCCGGGTGCCTTTGCGATTGCTGCCTTTGCAGCCTCGACGGATACCTTTTCCTTGAACTTAAGTCTGATGGAAACGCTGTGGCTGCGGACAACGGGAACGCGCACGCAGGTGCAGCTTACCTTCAGCTCGGGCAGGTGCATGATGCGTCTGCCTTCGTTCTGAAGCTTCATTTCCTCGGAGGTGTAGCCGAAGCACTGCTCGCCGCCGATCTGGGGAATTACGTTGTATGCAATCTGGTACTGGAACACCTTGGGCTCATACTCCTCGCCCTTCTGCAGAGCCTCAACCTCGGCAAACAGCTCCTTGGGGCCGTTGGCGCCTGCGCCGGATACTGCCTGATAGGAGGAGACTATCATGCTCTCAATGGGAGAGATGGCGTTGAGCGCGTTTACTGCGGTGCAGGAAATAACAGTGGTGCAGTTGGGGTTTGCGATAACGCCCTTGTTGAGCTTTACGTCCTCGCCGTTGATTTCGGGAACAACCAGAGGAACCTCGGGGCAGAGGCGGAATGCGCTGGAGTTATCAATGAACACCGCGCCGCTTGCCTTGATGTCATCAATGAACTTTTCGGCGATGTCGTTTTCGGCGGCACCCATGATTATATCCAGTCCCTTGAAGTTCTCAAGGCAGGCCTCGACGACCTTTACCTTTTCGCCCTTAAATTCATACTCCTTGCCCGAGCTTCTTGCGCTTGCAAGAAGTCTGAGCTCGCCGATGGGGAAGTTGCGCTCGGCGAAAATCTTCATCATTTCCTGACCTACGGCACCGGTGGCGCCGAGAATGCCTACTTTATACTGCTTCATGTTATTTTTCCTCACTTTACAAAACTATGATAAATTACTCTGACGGCGTTTTCAAAGTCGTCGTTATTTACACCTACTATTATATTCAGCTCATCGGGGCCCTGAGAAATCATTCTGATGTTGATTCCGTTTCTGCCCAATGCCGCAAAAAGTCGGCCTGAGGAGCCGGGCTTGAAGGCCATTTTACGTCCGACGGCGGCTACGATTGCGATATCGTTTATGATTTCAATGTTGTCGGGCTTAATGCTCTTCTGAAGCTCGCCCACAATGGAATACAGACAGTTTGCCGTTGATGCCGAGGACACCACAACGGAGATGGAATCGATGCCCGAGGGGGTATATTCAACGCAGACGTTGTGGTTTTCAAAGGCCTCGAGAATCTTGCGGAGGGAGCCCACCTCGGAGGAAAGTCCCGACTTTGAAACCGTTACGATACTGAAATTCTTTTTGCCCGCAATGCCCGTGATAAAGCGCTCGTTTATGGCCTCATCATCAAACTTTTCCATGATGACGGTGCCGGGGTGGTCGGGAGCGTTTGTGTTGCGGATATTCAGCGGAATGTTCTTCTCTCTTACGGGGAACACCGCACCCTCGTGCAGCACCTGAGCGCCCATGTAGCTGAGATTGCGCAGCTCATTATAGGTGATGTGCTCAATGGTGTCGGGATTTTCGACTATGCGGGGGTCTGCCATGAGAATACCGGAAACATCCGTCCAGTTTTCATATACATCTGCGTCAAGGGCCGCTGCCGCAAGGGCGCCCGTTACATCGCTGCCGCCGCGGGAAAGCACCTTGATGCTTCCGTCGGGAAGAACGCCGTAGAAGCCGGGAATTACAACCCTGCGTCCCGATGCAAGTTTTTCAAGCTCGGCATAGGACTCTTCCTTGTTAATGGTGCCGTCGAAGTTGAACTTCAGCCAGCTTGCAGCATCAAGAAAATCATAGCCGAGATAGTCCGCCATGAGCTTTGCGGAGAAGTATTCGCCGCGGGAAACCAGCTTGTCCTTGCTGATGCCGCTGTCAAGCTCCTCACGCAGAGCCTTGAGCTCGGACTCAATGTCCACCCCGAGATTAAGCTCGGAGCAGATTTCGCGGTAGCGGTCGGCAATCATTGCGAAAACGCTGTCGCAGTCAACGCCGTATTTAATATGAGCGTGACAGAGATACAGAAGGTCCGTGAGCTTGTGGTCCTCCTTGTTTCTCTTTCCTGCCGCGGAAACAACGATGACCTTTCTCGCGGGGTCCGATTCGATAATGCTTTTTACTTTTTTAAACTGTCCGGCGGAGGCCATTGAGGAGCCGCCGAATTTTGCAACCTTCAACATAGCTTACACAATACCTGCAAAGAACAGTGCAGGGTCTGCCTCCTTTGCCTTTGCTGCCCATGCGTGCATTTCCGCAACGCTTACGTCGCCAATAATAACGCCTTCGCCGCAGGCTTCCACTACCATGCTGTCAAGCCATTCGTCCCTGCCTGCAAAGCGGACATAGTAGGGGTGCTTCTCGGCGGAGTTGTCGGGCTTCATGTCCTCCATTTTGTCGGTGTAGAAGCTCTTTACGCCGCAGAGTATATCCACGCAGTCCTGAACTGCGTTGTAGGCCGTGGGATAACGTCCTGCGCCCTGACCGTAGAAGCTTTCCTTGCCGGAAAGGCTTGTTTCAAAGGAAATGATGTTCATCGCCTTGCTGACGGCGGCTTCAAGCTCACCAGCGGCAACAAAGGAAGGCTCAACATAAGCAAGCACCGCGCCGTCAACATTCTTGCCGAAGGCAAGCATTCTGCAGACACGGCCAAGCTCCTCGGCTGCGAAAATGTCGCAGGCCTTGATGTGACGTATACCTGCAACGGGAACGTCCTCCTCCTTGAAGCAGGCGCCGAAGGCAACGTTTGCGGAAATGATGCACTTGCGCTGAATGTCAAGACCGTCGATATCGGCGGTGGGGTCAGCCTCGGCATAGCCGAGCTTCTGTGCCTCGGCAAGAACCTCGCCGAAGTCGCTGCCGTTGACGTGCATATTGTCGAGAATGAAGTTTGTTGTGCCGTTCATGATGCCGCAGAAGGAATCAATCTTATCAAGGCGTGCCGCACGCTCAAGATTCTTCAGCCAGGGGATACCGCCGCCGACTGCGGGAGTGCAGCGGAACGCAACACCCATCTCTTTTGCCAGGCTCACAAGCTCCTTATAATAATGTGCAACCAGATGCTTATTTGCGGTTACAACATTCTTTCCTGCCTTCATGGCGGCGGACACATACTCAAAGGCGGGGGAAAGTCCGCCCATGACCTCAACAACGGTGTCAACCTCTTTATCATTTAAAATAGTATTGATGTCTTTTACGGCGCGCTCGCCCAGTTCAGCCTTATCTCTGCGCACCAGAACATATTTAAGCTCCATATCGCTTCTTTTATCAACGATGTCAAGAACTCCGCCGCCGACTACTCCGCAGCCCAATAATGCAATTTTCATACCAATACCGCCTTTTGTTATAATTTTGTCTTTGTTGCAAGGACATTTGTTTACGAGATGAAAACACTATAGCACAACGGGCGGTCTTATGCAAGGCTTTTTGCAACTATATATGTAGAAAACCCTTATATTTTGAGGGGTGTTTTTGGTTAAATTGCTCAAAAGCACTATTTTGCAATCCTGCATTTGCAAGTCGCAGTCCGTTTTTGCATCAAGATATCGCCCAATCCTGCATTTTTATGCCCATATCTTGCATATTTTTGCCCGTTTTGAATTATTTTGCCTGTTCCTTGTGTTAATGCGTTAAATTTTTTGCATTTTTGAAAATTAAAAATTTCATTTTTGCCCTTGAAAAACCGTTTCAAAGGGTGTATAATGCAGACATCTTGAAATTCCGGTTTTGATTTTATTCAAATCGGATTATGCAAAACCAATTTACAACAAAACCAATCAGGAGGAAAATATCATGAAGAAATTTATAGCATTGCTTCTCTGTCTGCTCATGGTAGCAGCGCTGTGCGCATGCGGCGGCAACGACGGCGGCGACAAGAAGGGCGGCCTCGGTGACGCCATCAAGGACGCAGAAAAAGCAGATGTCAATGACGGCAGCAACGGTCTCGCAATGGGCACCGGCGGCGACTCCGGCACCTACTATGCAGTAGGCGGCGTTCTCTGCAAGGTAGTCGGCGACAAGACCGGCCTCTCCCTCTCCGCAGTTGCAACCGGCGGCTCCGCTGACAACCTTATGAACATGGGTCTGGTTTACCAGCTGGCAACCGTTCAGTCCGACGTTATGACCTATGCCTTCGACGGCACCAACACCTTCGCCGAAAGCGGCAAGATTGACAACTTCCGCGTTCTCTGCGCACTCTATGCAGAAACCGTTCAGATCGTAACTCTTGACCCCAACATCAAGAGCGTAGCTGACCTCAAGGGCAAGTCCGTCTGCGTCGGCGACCAGGGCTCCGGCACCTACTACAACACCGTTGACGTTCTGGCAGCCTACGGCATGACCATTGACGACATCAACCCCGTATACCAGTCCTTCGGTGACTCCACCGAAAGCCTGCAGGACGGCAAGATTGACGCAGCATTCCTCTGCGCAGGTGCTCCCACCCCCGCAGTTTCCACCCTTGACTCCGCAAAGCCCATCTACCTCGTTTCCATCGACGACGAGCACATGGATAAGCTTCTGAAGGCATGCCCCTACTACGCAGCATACACCATTCCCGCAGGCACCTATGAGTCCTTCAAGGAAGATACTCAGACCATCACCGTAAAGGCAACTCTTATCTGCTCCGCAAACCTCTCTGACGAGTGCGCATACAACATCGTATCCGCAATCTTCGAGAACAAGGACGCAATCACCGCACTGCACGCAAAGGGCGCTGAGCTCGACCTCACCTTCGCAACCGACGGTATCGCAGTTCCCTTCCACGCAGGTGCTGCTCAGTACTTCGCCGAGCAGGGCATCACTGTAGCAACCAAGTAATCTTAGCGAAAAGTTTATACCGATTTTAAACTACGGCACCGAAAGGTGCCGTAGTTTAACCCCTATTTTAAGCACTTTCTGATATTTACCAAAGGGCGCAAATTTTTCCGTCTTTTAGTAAATATCAGTAGCTTCCCAGAAAGGATCAACCGCCATGTCCAAGAAAAACAAGAAAAAAGCAGAAGAGGATATTAAGCTGAAGGCCGCCTCTTCTGCAACCGAAGACAGCGCAGAGGATATAGCCGCCAGCGTTGACGAGGTTATGAAAAAGTACGACAGAGAGTCCAACACACGTATATGGGAGGGCGTTCCCAAATACATCGTCATGTCAATCATGGCGCTGTTCTCCGTCTTCTGCATCGTCATGACCCTGTTCATCACCGTTGACGACCGCGTAAGACTCACAAGCTTTGTGGGTTCGGCTCTTCTCATGGGCTTCCTTATCTACCCCGCAAAAAAGGGTACGCAGAGGGTAAACTATATACCCTGGTATGACTGGATAATCATGCTTGCCGGTGCCGGTGCCTTCTTCTACTACTGCATCAACCATTCGGACATTGTTGCCCGCGTACTTAACATCTACCCCTATGAAATCATCATCGGTCTCATCGGTCTGCTGGCTCTTATGGAGCTGTGCCGCCGCAGCGTAGGTGTTCCCATTCTCATCGTCGCGGGCGCATTCATGATGTACGCCTGGTACTACTTCAGCTTTACAAAGGGGCTCGGTCTCAATTACGGCGGTCAGTTCCTCATTTACAATCTGTTCTACACCACCACCGGCATTATGACAACGCCTATCAGCGTCTGCTCAAAGTACATAGTCGTATTCATCATCTTCGGCGCGTTCCTTGAGCGCACGGGTATTTCCGAATACTTCATAAAGCTTGCAAACTCCATTGCAGGCGGCTCCTCCGGCGGTCCCGCAAAGGTTGCCGTCATCTCCTCCGCGCTCTGCGGCATGGTTTCCGGTTCCTCTGTCGGCAACACCGTAACCACCGGCTCCGTCACCATTCCCATGATGAAGAAAACCGGCTACAAGCCCGAATTTGCAGGTGGGGTTGAATCTCCCCCCTCCACCGGCGGCCAGATAATGCCGCCCATTATGGGCGCAGCCGCCTTCCTCATGATTGACTATCTAGGCATTCCCTACTCCCAGATTATCACCTACGCAATCCTCCCCGCAGTTCTTTACTTCGCCGGCATTTTCATCACCGTTCACCTTGAAGCAAAGAAGCTCGGGCTCAGAGGTATTCCCCGTGCTGAGCTTCCTTCCTTCTGGAAGCTTCAGAAGCAGCTTTACCTTCTCATTCCTCTGATTGTTCTGGTATGGCTTGTTTCCTCAAACACCTACACCATGGCATTCTCTGCTTCAATCGCAATTCTGCTTGCGGTTGTAATCGGTCTGATTGAAACCCTTCGCATCGGAATCGGCGCAAGAAAGCGCGGCGAGGCTTCAGCCGAAACCTCACTTGTCAAGGAAACCGCCGTTAAAATCGGTGACATGATTTTCAACTCCTTCTCCGGCGGTGCAAAGAGCTGCATTTCCGTAATCGCCGCCTGCGGCATGGCAGGCTGTGTAGCAGGCTCCATCACCATGACCGGTCTCGGCTCCCAGCTCATCAACGCCGTTCTGAAGATTTCCGGCGACCACGTGTTCATTGCGCTGTTCCTGACCATGCTCTGCTGCATCGTTCTCGGCATGGGTGTTCCCACCACCGCAAACTTCTGCATCATGGCAACCACCTGCGCACCTATCCTTATTGAGATGGGCATTGACAACACCGCCGCATACTTCTTTGTATTCTACTTCGGCATCGTTGCCGACATCACTCCTCCCGTTGCCCTTGCAGCCTACGCAGGCAGCGCCATTGCAAAGTCCAATCCCATGAAGACGGCACTGAACGCCACGAAGCTTGCCATTGCGGCATTCATCGTGCCGTACATATTCGCCATGAATCCGGTAATGCTTCTCATGAACGAGGGCGTAGTCAGCGCTGTCATGGTAATCGTCACCTCTCTGCTTGGCATCTTCGGTGTTGCCGTCTGCATGAACGGCTTCCTGTTCAAGAAGGTTCACTGGCTGCTGCGTCTTGCAATCCTCGCAGGCGGTCTCGCAATGCTGGTTCCCGGAACTCTGACCGACGTTATCGGTTTTGCGGTACTCGCCGCAGTTGTGGCTTTCCAGTTCGTTTCCGCAAAGAAGCAGTCTGCCGTCGCAGCATAACATTAAGCATAAAAGAGCAGCAAAGGGCACTCTCACTTAGGGATTAATAGCCCTGAAAGAAGCTGTTTTTCCGTAATACATCGTTAAAAATGCTCGGAATACATAGCCAGTATTCCTGCGCTTTTCGCCTTGTCTTACGAAAAAACATCAATCTCTCAGGGTGCGAAGCAGTTTTGAGCGAGAGATTTTTCGTTCAGACAAAATAACAAAAACTCGGCAATGCTGACGCATGCCGAGTTTTGTTATGATGTATGGGCGGAAAAGGTCCGTTCAAAA
>JAZRVW010000083.1:0-19322 GCA_045599385.1 Oscillospiraceae bacterium
CCCTACGGCAGACCCGACATGGCGTATTTCAGCTTTACCAATAAGCTGGTGAAGGGCGAGCCCATAACCATTTTCAATAACGGCGACATGAAGCGCGATTTCACCTACATTGACGATATCGTGCAGGGCATTTTCAATATGCTTGACCGCGCACCCGAGGGTGAAGACCCTGCCACTGTTTATAACATCGGCAACAACAAGCCCGAGGACCTGCTGCACTTTGTGGAAACGCTGGAAAGCTGCCTCATGGCAGAGGGCATAATCGACAAGCCTGCGGAGAAAATTTTTGCTCCCATGCAGCCGGGTGACGTTTATCAGACCTATGCCGATGTAAGACCGCTGGTGGAAAACTTCGGCTTCCGTCCCGACACTCCCATTGAGGTGGGCCTTGCGAAGTTCGCCAAGTGGTATAAAGAATTTTATATGTGAGTGAGGCAGCCATGATTAATTATAAGAAGATAATTAAAAGCAGAAGAGTTCGCCTTGCCATAATGCGGTTTCTTAATTTCATTCCTGATAAATGGATGATCAGGCTTCAGTACAGAATAAAAACGGGAAGAAAACTGAATCTGAAAAATCCGAAACGTTTTACTGAAAAGCTTCAGTGGTACAAGCTGTTTTACAGAAATCCTCTGATGCCTAAATGTGTGGATAAAGGCGATGCCAGAGACTATGTCAAGGATTGCGGACTGGAACATATTCTAAATGAATGCTACGGCGTTTTTGACAGAGTTGAGGACATAGATTTTGATGCTCTTCCTGATAAATTCGTTGTGAAGAACACACTCGGCGGCGGCGGAAATTCAGTTGTCATCGTTAAGGATAAGTCTGCCCTTGATATCCCCGCGCTTAAGGAACGCATGAACAGATGGGTGGAGAAAAATGCCCATGTAAAAAATGCGGGCAGAGAGTGGCCGTATAATTCGGGCAGAGCGCACGGCAGAATTATTATTGAGAAATACATCGAGTCAGATGAGTCGGAAGGCGGACTTATAGACTATAAATTCCTTTGCTTTTGCGGAAAAGCAGAATATATGTATGCAGTAGCAGATAGAAAAATAGGTACCGAAGCGGGATTTGGCTTTTTTGACGCAGAATATAATCTCCTCTCATATACGCGAAATGACGAACGTCCGTTAGAAAGACAGCTTCCTAAGCCGGAGAATTTTGAAGAACTAAAGCTCATTGCGGAAAAACTGTCTGAAGCCTTTCCCCATGCAAGAGTTGATATGTATGACCAAAATGGGACAATACTTTTCGGCGAGATAACTTTCTTTGACGGAAGCGGATACATGAAGTTCCGGCCTGAAGAATTTGACTTTATACTTGGAGAAAAGTTTGTTCTTCCCGAAAGAAACAACTGATAATTATGAGTAATAAGTTTTCCGTAATAATCCCGATTTACAAAGCGCAGGACACGCTGAAACGCTGCGTGGACAGCCTGCTTATACAGAATTACGCCGACGCGGAGATAATCCTTGTCAATGACGGCTCTCCCGATGACTGCGGCAAAATCTGCGAAGAATATGCCGCAAGGTTTCCGCAGGTCAAGTACATAGCCAAGGAAAACGGAGGAGTATCCTCCGCGAGAAACGCGGGGCTCGATGCCGCAAACGGCACATACATAATGTTTGTTGACAGCGACGACTATGTTGCCGATGACTATTTTGCGGAAATCGACAAGGCTCTTGCGGAATATGACTGGGACTATATTATGTTTCCGACATACTACACCGACGGAAAAACCGTGACGGCGAGCCACAGTACACCGTTTTCCGTGAAGGGAAGAGAGAATACTGCACGAATAATTGCGGATATCATGGCAGGCGGAACGATAAACGGCCCCGTAACAAAGGTGTATAAGCGTTGCATTGTTCAGGCTATCTCACTTCGCTTCAATGAAAAGCTTTCCATTGCGGAGGACTGGTCGTTCAACGTTAAATATGCCATCAACATTGAAAGCATCTGTCGCATCGGCAAACCGCTGTACTATGTCAGCACAGAGAATGAAAATTCTCTCTCACGAAAGATTATTGCGGATTATTACGAACAGCACGAGGCATCTGTAACAGACGTGCGTGCTGCGCTGGACAGCTGCCCGCTCGGCAGTGAAGAAAAAAAGCCGATTATTCGGAGAATCAATTTCGGAGAATTCAGAGCAATTTACACCAGAGCAAAATTTCTGCACCGACAGAAATTGAGCTTTTTAAAGCGGCTGAAAACGATACGCGCCATGTGCAAAGCCGTTAACGCTCACAAATATGAGATACCGAAAACCCGTAAATGCCGGCTTATAAGTCTGCCGGTGAAGCTGAATTTCGCGCTGGCAATAGATATTATCACTTGGGTGCTTGTCCATAGATAAGGAAAGAGTATGAAATACATTCTGCATATAATTGCAAATCTGTGCATCGGCGGAGCCGAAAAGGTCGCCCGGGACATCGGACTGTATGCGCCCGAGGAATATGAAAATCACTACGTGGTTTTCGGCGATGAGGTAGGGGAATATGAGCAGCAGCTCATTGAAAACGGCTGCAAGGTGTTTCACATGAAGCCTCCCTCTGCAAGCTATTCTGATTTTACGGCGAACCTTAAAAAGCTCATGAGTGAGCATGAATACGAAGCCGTGCACGCCCACACCATGTTCAACATCGGCTGGGTGATGCTTGCGGCAAAGCAGATGGATGTTCCCGTGCGAGTAGCCCATGCACATTCCGCACTGAAAAACGGCGGAAGTCTGAAAAAAAGCGTGTACGAAGCCGCCATGCGCAAGCTTATTCTGTCCTGCGCCACGGACTTGGTTTCCTGCGGCGTTGATGCGGGAAACCGCCTTTTCGGAGAGAAAGCTTTTTCGGAAAAAGGCCAGCTTATACTCAACGGAATAGACACCGCACAGTTTGCTTTTGACTTTGAAAAAAGGGAAGAAATCCGCAAAAAACTCGGTGCTCAGGACAAATTCATTGTCGGCCACGCGGGACATCTTGCGGGCGTAAAAAATCAGAGCTTTCTCATTGAGCTTATGCCCGAGCTGCTCAAAAGAAAAGACAACGCCGTTCTGCTGCTTCTCGGTGACGGCCCCGACAGAAAAATGCTGGAGGACAAAATCTCCGGGCTTGGACTAAACGATAAAGTAATCATGACAGGCAACGTGCCGAATGTTTACGATTACCTCTGCGCCATGGACGTGTTCGCTTTCCCGTCGCTGTATGAGGGAATGCCCCTGAGCATAGTCGAGGTGCAGGCAAACGGACTGCCCTGTGTGATATCCGACCGAGTTCCGAAGGACGTGTTTTTTACGGATCTGCTCACGGCATTGCCGATAGACAACGCAGAGCCGTGGATCGACGCGATCTGCCTCGCACAGCGGAATGATCCCGAAAAATATGCCGCCATATTAAAGGAAAGCGGTTTTGATATAAGCACGGTTGTAAGAAAGTTTTACGATATTTACGAAAGAAACAAAAATGATTAAAATTCTGTTTTTCATAGAAACGCTGGAGGGCGGAGGCGCCGAAAAGGTGCTGCGCAACCTTGTGAATAATATGGATCAGACGAAGTTTGACATTACCGTGCAGACCGTCTGGCCCTGCGATTTTGAGAAGTATCTTGTCGAGGGCATTAAGTATAAATCCATGTATTCCCTGCGCAATTCCGTAAACCTGAAACGCTATCGTTTTGAGGCGGAAACGGGTCTTGCGTACAAGCTGCACATAAAGGACGATTACGATATTGAGTGCGCTTATCTTGAAGCGGGCAGCACAAAAGTGATGGCGGCATCTACCAATAAAAAGGCGAAGAAGCTGGCCTGGGTACATTGCGATTTGAAGAAGGCATCGGGCAATCCCGAGGCATTTGCGGAAAAGACAAAGCCTTATTACGCAAAGTTCGATAAGGTGGTCTGCGTGTCGCAGAACGTCAGGGACAGCTTTGCCGAGCTTTTCGGCGATACCGTACCCGCAGAAGTTGTATATAACACCATTGACGACGGGGAGATAAAAGTAAAGGCTGAAGAAGCATTGCCTGAAGATGTACATAAACGCAGATTTACCGTATTGTCGGTTGGACGACTGTCAGCACCGAAAAAGTATTTGCGTATGCTGAAGGCCCACAAGAGCTTGCTTGACGAGGGTTTTGAGCATGACTTGTGGATTCTTGGGGAAGGCCCGGAACGAGCAGAGCTTGAAAAGTATATTGCGGATAACGAGCTTGAGGCTTCCGCAAAGCTGCTGGGCTTCTATGACAATCCGTATTGCTTCATGAGAAAAGCAGACCTGCTGGCTTGCTCGTCGGATTATGAGGGCTTCAGCACATTTATTACCGAAGGTGTCATTTTGGGCAAGCCGACCGTAACAACCGATTGCGGCGGAATGCGGGAAATCCTCGGTGACTCCGAATACGGTCTGATAACCGAATTGAGCGATGCCGGACTTTGCGTGGGGCTGAAGCAAATGCTCACCAATGCACCGACGAGAGAAAAATATGCGGAAAAAGCCAGAGAACGAGGCAATGACTTTTCCGCAAAAAAGCTTGCGGAAGAAACTGAAAAATATTTTGAGGGATTGGTAAACGCATGAGTACCGCTAAAATAAAAAAAGCGATAGGCAAGATACTTTACTATACTATCGGAATATATCTTCCGATGGCTTCGAGAAAAGCAACAAGATTCAGCTGGCGATTCAGACAATTCTGCGCAAAGCTGATTCTCGGAGACCGCTGCGGTGCCTGGGTGAACATTGAAAAGGGCACCAGATTTGGCGACGGATTGACCATCGGCAACGGTTCGGGCCTCGGCGCATACAGTAATGTGCCGTCAGACGTTGTGATCGGCGAGAATGTTATGACAGGTCAGGAGCTTTTGATATTTACCTCAAACCACCGCACGGACAGGCTGGATATTCCTATGGGTTCACAGGGAATGACTAAAAGCAGAACTGTTGTAATAGGAAACGATGTATGGATCGGAGCAAGGGTAACAATATTGCCCGGTGTTCATATTGGCAACGGCTGCGTTATCGGAGCCGGCGCCGTTGTGACAAAGGATGTACCGGATTATGAAATATGGGGCGGAAATCCGGCACATTTCCTGAAGTCAAGATTGCATGAAAACAGTTAACAGATCGGGAGTATATTAATGACAGCATTCACTTGGATGGTAATCCTTGTCGTTCTCGCGGCATTTTTGCTGCAGGGTAATGTGAAAGGAAATAAAAAGTTTATATTTGTCGCATTCCTGATACTGTTCTGCGTGATGGGGCTTCGTGATGTAAATACCGTCGGCAACGATTCGTCCGGCACTACCGGCTCCTACCCTGTTTCATATAGAAACATCGGACAAACTGAATGGAGCGAGTTGTCAGGCAGAGGTGAGAATAACTATAACGTCGGATTCTCATATCTTATGAAAGCGGTATACGAGCTTACCGACGGCGATTATCAGGCGTTTATCACTATAATATCGCTGTTTATCATGTTCTCGTATATGCGGTTTATCAGGAAGTACTCTACGTCACCGATTCAGAGCGTCTTGTATTTTTTGGGATTAATATACTTTACCTTCATGTTTGACGCGCTGAAGCAGGCAATGGCCATGTCGGTGCTGCTGTTTGCGTTTGACGCGATAATAGATAAAAAACCGATCAAATTCATTTTGCTCGTACTGCTGGCAGCAGCATTCCACTTCCCCGCATTGATATTCCTGCCTGCATACTGGATAGGAAGAATGAAAATCGGCAGCAGCTATCTGATCCTGCTTGCGGTGTTGCTGGCTCTGACGTTCGTTTTACGTGACCAGCTGCTGAACCTGATGCTTGGCGCATACGGCGGCAGTGATATAGAAGGCAGCATGGAGGGCATACGCTTCCTGCGCAACAAGTCGCTTGTTATGATATTCATCGTTATTGCGGCAATCGTCCTGCGGCCTCCCACGGAAGGCGACACGGTATATAATGCATGCCTGATATTTGCGGGTGTTTCCATCGTGTTCCAGACCTTCTGCGGCTATAATAATATTTTTGAGCGTCTGGCAGACTATTATTTCCATACGGCCATAGTGATGATACCCCTTGTGTTTGAAAAGTGTGAGCTGAAAAAGCACCTGCTGGACATAAATACAGAGCTGGCGGTAAAAAAATTTGCCCCGCTGGTGTTCTGCGGATTTGCCGTGTGGAGATTTCTCTCGTATGTAAACAATTCTGCCGCATTTGCGAATATCGGATTTATCTGGCAGTGACGTGGAGATGTGTGTTTTATGATAAAAATCAGCGTAATTATACCGGCATATAATTGTGCAAATACAGTCGGGAAGACAGTTGACAGCCTGCTTTCGTCGGGCATGACGGATTTTGAGATAATAATCGTCGATGATGGCTCAAAGGACGGAACGTGGAGGGTGTGCGAAGAGCTTTCCCGAGAATATGAGCGAGTAAGATGTGTTCATCAGGAAAACGGCGGAGTTTCCGCCGCACGCAACCGAGGAATTGAAGAAGCAGAGGGCGAGTATATCTGGTTCTTCGATGCCGACGACAGCGTTGACGAAAATGCACTTTGCGGAATAGCTGATATTATCAGCGAAAAATCGCCTGATATGCTGATTTTCGGAATCAGCTTTGACTACTATTTTAGCGGTAAGATGTACCGAAGAGACGAGCTGTATTACGACGATGAGGGAGTTTTAACCGCAAAGAAGTGGAGCGAATTACTTTTGCCGCTGTTTGCAAGCAACTCCCTGTCGACTGTGTGCAATAAATTTATAAGAAGAGAAATAATCGTCGGTCACAAAATCCGTTTTAATGAAAAAATCTTTGAAATGGAAGACTTCCTGTTTGTAATTAACTGTTTAATGCATTGTGACGGGATATATATGCTGCCGAAGGCGATTTACAGATACAAGCAGACCGAAACCGAGAAAAACACATATAACAGATTATGTCGCGTGGACAGCCTTACCGACTATATGAAGCCGTTTGAGGAGGCCCTGACGGAGCTTGAAGAAAACCTCGGAAAACGCGGTATAGCTCTTGCCGACAGGGAAAAAGTAGTCAATGAAATTTACCTGATGCTTTTCCGCGAACAGATATATTTTGCCGAACCCGAAAGAATAAAAAAAGCCGCCTCGGATATGCTGGGCGGCAGGTACGCGGAAGTGATGAAAAATACCCTTCCGGTTCTCTACGGTGAGCTTGCAGACGGCAAATTTGAGAAGGTACATTTAAGATATATGAAATCCCGCCTGCGCCACTATGCCGCTGTGAGATATAAATATTTACGGAGCTTATAAAATGGGAAGTTCTCTATACAGCAAGTTGTTTTTAACTTCATATTACTTCACTGTTGCAATCAGAAAGAAACAGCAGGAAGGTATAATAAAAAACCGCAGCTTTAAAGCGGAATATGTAATACCGGCAACACGAGCAAGCTGGTGTGCAGACCCGATGCTGATTGACTATGACGAAAAAACATATTTGTTTTATGAAGCTGTCGATGTTGACCACGGAAGAATAGAAGTTGTTGAGATAAACGAGAATTGTACAGTCAACGAACCGACGGTTTTGCTGGAAGATGAGTGTCACTATTCGTACCCGTTTGTGTTCAGCCACAACGGCGAATATTACATGATCCCCGAATCCTCGGCGGCAAATGAGGTGCGGCTTTACAAGGCGAAAGCTTTCCCGTATGAGTGGGAGCTGAGCCGGATCCTGCTGAATGCAAAAGCGGTGGATACGACTGTGTTTGAGCAGAACGGAAAAACGTATCTTCTGACGTTCATTACCGACGGCAAAACAGAGCGGGTAAGCCCTCAGGCGTATGAGATGAGCTTTGAAGGTGACGTCAGACTCAAAAAGCTCGGCTGGGATGAATTTGACACTCTCCGTGTTCGCGGAGCCGGCGGCGTTTTTGAGGAAAACGGTAAACAGTACAGACCCGCTCAGATAAGCACAGAAGTCAGATACGGCGACGGATTGACCTTTTATGAAGTCAATGCGGAAGACGGCGGTTATTCCGAAAAGCCCGCAGGTGAGCTGACGTCGGAAGACGTATCGGCAAAAGGCTGCTACATGGACGGGCTTCATACATACAGTGCTTCTGCCCGATTTGAAGCGATAGATATACGCTGCAGAGAATTTGACTTATTCAAAGTACCTCGCAGAATCTTCAAAATCAGATAATTTGGACGGTGTAAAATGGAAATTTCTATTGTGGTGCCTGTGTATAAGGTAGAAGCGTTTCTTAACAGATGTGTTGACAGCATACTTGCACAGAGCTTTACGGATTTTGAACTGATACTTGTGGACGACGGCTCACCCGACAACTGCGGAAAAATCTGCGACGAATATGCGGAAAAGGACAAGCGTATAAAGGTAATCCATCAGGAAAACAGCGGAGTCTCTGCCGCGAGAAATGCGGGCATCGACACGGCCCGCGGTGAATGGCTGGTCTTTATTGACAGTGATGACTGGGTGCATCCTGATTATCTGCGCATACTTCACAATACGGCGATGGAGCAGGATGCAGATCTGGTTGCGTGCCGATATGAAACAGTTTACGACGGTACCGAAGTCGATGACTCACCTATAAGTCCCATGCCATCTGCGGATACAGTGGAGGAATATTGGGTAGGCGACAGAACCGGTGCGAGCTCGCCGTGGTGTAAATTGTACAGAAGAATACTGTTTAACGAATTGAGATTTCCCGTCGGAAAATTGGAAGAGGATGAGTTCGTAACATATAAGGTGCTGTTTTGCTGCAATAAAATTGCGGTAGTGGATAATGCAATGTATTACTATTTCGTCAATAAAGACGGGCTGTCAAAAACAAATCATATTAGGCGGCTTCCTGATGCGCTGGAAGCATTTTCACGGCACCTGGAGTTTTTTGAAAACAGCCCGTGGCGGAAAGCATATAGACTGGAAGTGGAGGTTTATGCGGCAACGCTGTCCGATGCGATTTGGATTTTGAAAAAAAATAAAGATGAACAATCCGCAGTAAAAACCGAAGAGCTTCGTGCGCAGCTCAAAGCATTCCTTGGATCATACAAAAGCTTTATCCCCTTTGAAAAACGAAAAGATATCTATATTTCGGCATATCCCGGGCACGAATGGTTCATCCGCGGTTTTGGCTTTATTAAGCAGAAATTGAAAAATGAAAGATAAGAAAAAAAGAATCGTAAATCTGCTGTGCAGATATCTGCCGTCGATACTTTTCCTGACGGCAGCGGTAATCCTGCTGATAATTTACGGCGCGGCAGCGGCAATTATATTTGCGGCAGCGGTTTTTGCCGTAGAATTAATTGCCTATGCTTGCTTTTGTAAAGGCGGCCTGGAAATAGAAACCCCTGACGGATACGATGAGTCATACCATCCCTCTGTTCTGTATTTTGAAAACCGATGGAACGGCCGGAAATACTGGATGGCGTTTACTCCCATGCCTCACAGCGCCGAGCCGTACCCTGACCGATGGGAGAATCCCTGCGTCGTGGTTTCAAACGACGGCATAAGCTGGGAGTACCCGGACGGAAAAGTACAGTCGCTTGAGGATTTAAGCGATATTCAGATAAAAAACAAAAACTATTATTCGGATACGCACCTTGTCTACAATGAGGATAAAAACAGACTTGAGCTGTTTTTCAGACTTAATGAGGGCGAGGACTGCGAGATAATACGCATTTTCAGAAAATGCTCTTATGACGGAGTAACGTGGTCAGAAAAAGAACTGCTGACAAGCGCAAACAATGAAGTAATAAGCCTGAAAGCAGTAAGTCCTGCCGTTATATATGAGAACAGCCGGTATTCGATGTGGTTTGTCGCCGACGAGGGCGCAAAAGGCCCCGTGTATATTGCTTCATCAGAGGACGGACTTTTTTGGAGCAATATCAAAAAGTGCGAATTGAAAGGGCGCTTCGTTGAAGCGTGGCATATTGACTGTCAGCATATTGACGGGTGCTATAAGCTTCTGGTGTACGACCAGAACAATGAGCTTACGCTGTGGAGATCGGCAGACGGTGAAAGCTTTGATTTTGCCGCTTGCCTTCTGAAACAAAGCAGGCAGGCGGGCTCATTCTACAACAATCATCTTTACCGTGGCTGCCTTGTAAATACGGATGCGGGCTGCAGAATGTATTTTACCGCTGGCAACGGAAAAAGAAATCGTCTGGGAGCTGCACAGCTCAACAGCAACAAAGTGAAAGTGATTTCCGCTTCGCGAAAAAACCGTGAAGACTATGCAAAATTTTTCGGTGACGTGCTGAAAAAGTACACTTTGATTATTTTTCGCGTATTTCAGATAATCAGAAAAAAGTAAGGAAAACAGGAAATGGAACAAGGAAGATACTACAAAAAAATAAGCTCGGATACAAAGAATCTGAACTTCGATTTTAAGGAAATATGGCGGCACAAAGACCTGATACTGCTGCTGGTGAAGCGTAACTTCATATCCGTATATAAGCAGACTATACTGGGACCTGCGTGGGCGGTAATTCAGCCGCTTTTAACAACGGTTGTATTTACGTTTATTTTCGGTAACGTAGCGGGCCTTGCAGAATGCGGAGCGGTGCCTACATTCTTATTCTATATGTGCGGCAACATCGCGTGGCAGTTTTTTGCGGGCTGCCTTACTACGACCTCCAATACATTCATCGCCAACAGCGGTATAATGGGCAAGGTCTACTTCCCGCGACTGTGTATGCCCATTTCCACAACGTTGAGCCAGTTTATAAGCTTCGGCATACAATCGGTGATGTTTATTGTTTTCCTTGTGATCTATCTCTTTGTACCGCAGTACGAGATCGGGATAAACTTCTATGCGTTCATGGCACCTCTGCTTATCGTTCAGATGGCGCTGCTGGGCATGGGCTGCGGAATAATCATTTCCTCCGCCACGACAAAGTACCGCGACCTGCAGTTTCTTGTGGGCTTCGGCGTTTCTCTCTGGATGTACGCAACACCTGTTGCCTACTCCATGGACCTCTTCAAGAGCGCGCCGATACTGCACATAATTGCCAGAGCAAACCCCATGACACCCGTCATTGAAATCATGCGCTACGGTTTCCTGGGCGGTGAAGCAGGTTCGATTGACTGGTTGTCATACGGCTGGTCATGGATATTCACGCTGGTTGTTCTGGCGTTGGGTGTAAAGCTGTTCAACAAGGTTGAGCGTACCTTTATGGATACGGTCTGATTGGAGAAAATGATGACAGAAGAAATACTGAAAATTGAACACGTCAGCAAAAAATACAGGCTGGGCATGATAGGCGGCACGACCCTTCGCGATGAGCTTCAGCGCAAGCGCGCAGCCAGAAAGGGCCTGGAGGATCCCACGAGGAAAATCGGAGACAAAGCCGTCGGGCACACTGGCGAGGAATTTCTCGCACTGAATGACATTAACATCACCGTGCATCACGGAGAGCGTGTCGGCATTATCGGTCATAACGGCGCGGGCAAATCCACCCTGCTGAAGCTTATCTGCCGCATCACCGCACCCACAGAGGGAAGCATCGAGATGAACGGACGCATTGCCTCCATGCTTGAAGTCGGTACGGGTTTTCACCCCGAATTAAGCGGCAGAGAGAACATTTATATGAACGGTGCCATCCTCGGCATGACGAGGGCGGAGATAGACAAGAAAATCGAGGATATCATCGATTTTTCCGAGTGCCGTCAGTTTATCGATACCCCCGTCAAGCGTTACTCCTCGGGTATGTATGTCAAGCTGGCATTCTCCGTTGCGGCACACCTTGACTCCGAAATCATGATCATGGACGAGGTGCTTGCCGTTGGCGATATGGCGTTCCAGAAGAAGTGCATCGAGAAGATGAGCCAGGTGTCAAGGGACGAAGGCAGAACGGTGCTGTACGTCAGCCATAATATGAACACCATCCGTCAGCTTTGCGAGCGCGTCATTGTGCTCAATCACGGGCAGGTCATATTTGACGGCGACGTTGAAGACGGAATCAATGTATACCTCGGCAGAGACAGCAACTACATAAACTCAATTGCCGTTACCGATGAGCTGCGCGAGCTCGAAGCGGGAGAAAATCCCACGATCGAAAGCATCAGCCTCAATAACGAGGAGGGCATAGCGCCATACGGAAGCAATATGCGATTCACTCTCGGCATAAAGAACAGAAGCGATGAACGCTATTCGTTCCTGATGCGTATCATTATGAAAACGCTGACAGGTACTATCGTAACCATGTCCTGCAATGAGAATGAAATTTCATTGGAGGGCGGGGAAGAAAAAGACTTTGACGTTACTATGGATACGTCCAATATCGTCCCCGGGCAATATACCTTCACCTTCGTGCTGTATGAGGTGGGTGAAATGAACACCGACCGCAACCTTGAGGTACTGCGTGATGTTGCGGGCATAATGGTGAAAGCATCGCCGGAGTTCAACCACGGAATGCACTGGAATGCCAACTGGTGGGGCAGCTTCACCAACGGAGCCCTGGAGATTACGGAAGCATAAGGAAAGAAAAATGAGAAAACGAATACACAGATGGCTGTCGAGAATAAAAAGCATTCTGCATGAGTGGCTTGACGTCAGAAAATATCTGCGTTACCTCAATATGTGCAGCCGAAAAAACATATATGTCATCGGCACTCCAAACCACACAAACGTGGGCGACAATGCCATTGCCTACGCGGAGCTCCTTTTCCTTGAAAACTGCGGAATAGAGAAAAAGCACATCAAGGAAATCACCTTCGAGGAGTATAAAAAATACGAAGCGCATTTTGCAAAAAAGCTTCGCAGCAAAAAGCACCTTATCTGTATGCACGGCGGCGGTAACATGGGAAATCAGTGGCCGGGCGAGGAAATGCTCCGCCGGCATATCATGGAACAGCTGGACATAAACCCCATGATCATTCTGCCCCAGACCTTTTTCTACACGGCTGATGAAAAGGGCAGAGAAGAGCTGAAAAAATCCGTTTCGTGTTATAACGAGCGCAAAAACCTTACTATTACTGCCCGTGAGAAGCTTTCTTATAAGCTTATGCGGGAAAGCTATCCCGACGCGAATGTAATTCTCACCCCCGATATCGTTCTGTCCATGAACCCCGAAGTCCTCGGAATAGAAAAAACAGAGCGAAACGGTGTTCTGTTTGTTATGCGCTGCGACGGAGAACGTGTGCTGACGGATGAAGAAACAGGTTCCGCCATGCAGACCGTGACCGATATGGGCATGGAGTACAGAGTGTCCGATATGATAGCAACGCAGATGTCGTGGGTTGATAAAACCCAACGAGAAACCGTAATAAAGGATAAAATGAGCGAATTTGCCGCCGCGGAGCTGGTCATTACGGACAGGCTTCATGCAATGGTGTTTGCCGCGATGAGCAATACGCCCTGCATCGTTTTGAGAAACAATAATCATAAGATTACCGGAACTTACGAGTGGATAAGCGGGCTGCCGTATATAAAAATGGCGGACGACATTTCGCAGGTGGAGCAGTACATTGCGGAGCTTATGGCCATGAAAAACTGCCGCTATGACTATTCTGTGTACAGCGCAGAATATGCCGACTTGAGAGATGCGGTAAAGAAATATATGTAATCCGTACTTCCTTGAGGAGAAAACCGATTATGCCGAAAATCAGTGTAATAGTACCGATATATAAAGTTGAAAAATACCTGAAAAAATGTGTGGACAGTTTACTCGAGCAGAGCTTCACGGATTTTGAGCTGATACTTGTGGACGACGGCTCGCCGGATAACTGCCCGCAGATGTGCGATGATTTTGCAAAGTTGGATAAGCGTATCCGCGTTATCCACAAGGAAAACGGCGGACTTTCCGATGCCAGAAATGCGGGCATCGACTGGGCTATGGAAAACAGCGACAGCGAATGGTTTGCCTTCGTGGACAGCGATGACTGGCTGCATACGGATTACCTTAAAAAGCTGTACGATGCCTGTACTGAAAACGATGCCGATATATGTATGTGCGACTTCGAGAGAGTTGACGAGAACGGCAAAACTGTGGAGAAGCCCCACTCTTTCCCCGGCGGAGTTTATTCGGATAAAGAAGATTTCTTCGGAATACTCTACTCCGAATGGCGCACGGTCGTGGCATGGAACAAGCTTTACAGAAGGTCGGTTTTTGATAATATCAGATACGATTTCGGCAAGATTCACGAGGATGAATTTGTCATACATAAGCTGCTGGCAGAATGTAACCGCATTTGCTACCTGCCGGAGCCTCTGTATTACTATGTGATACGTGGCGGAAGCATAATGTCCTTTGAGAAGGAAATAAGCATTCAGCTTACTTTCCTTGAAGTCGGTATATCGCGTTATTGGTTCTGCAGGGAAAGAAAACTACCCATAGATAAAAGAATTACAGACGCATCGTATCTTGATCATGTTATGAGCCTTGAAAATGATGTGGGCGATGCGGAAAAAGAGAGATACCGCAGACTGAAAAAGGCATACAGGGAAGTATTTATTGATGCCTCGGACAGCAAGCTCAGGCGTAGAATGATGTTTGATTTCTACACGCAGTATAAGAAAGCAGAAGGAAAAAAATAAAATGAGTTCAATGGTATCTGTAATAATACCTGTTTATAACAGAGAAAACACGGTTGAACGATGTGTGCAGTCAATAATAGCGCAGACATATAAGAATTTTGAGGTCGTAATGATCGACGACGGTTCAACGGATAACTCTGCCGCAGTCTGCGATGAGCTTTGCGAAAAATACGGCGCAGAGGGGTATAAGCTGCGGGTGATCCATCAGAAAAACGGCGGTGTAAGTGCTGCCAGAAACAGAGGAATGGAGGCCGCAGAGGGAGATTATTTCGTCTGCGTTGACAGCGACGATACCGTGACGGAAACCTATCTTCAGGATATGGTGGAGCTGCAGGAGAGCGACGGAAGCTTCGGCTCGGTGCACTGCGCACTGCGGAGTATGTTCGTGACAGGTCTTGCCTACGTCTTCTCTGAAAATGAGGAAATTTCGGTCTGCGACAGAAAAGACTACATGGATGTATTTAATAAAAATATTGCTCAGAGCCCCTGCCTGCATCTTTACCGCACCGATGTAGTGAGAAAAAACAACCTCCGTATGCGTGAGGATTTATCCAACGGCGAGGATCTGATCTTCAATCTGCAATACTTTGACGCGCTGGATAACACAAAATTCGGCATCGTAAACAAAGCAAATTATCTGTATTACGACGATGGAGAGGACTCTCTTAACTGGAGCTACCGCCCCAAAATGTACAGAGATTATACGGAAATAAACAGCGCCATAAAAAAGTATCTCATAAAATGGGACGCTTTTAACGGCAAGAGCAGGATAAGCTATTACGACACGGCGTTTTATCACTATACCAGAGTGCTGGAAAACACCTTCAATAAGAAGAACACGCAAAGTGTATTTGAAAAAATCAGGTTTAATAACAGCTTGCTGCGGACTGATGAGTTCAAGGAAACGCTGGAAAACTGCAGCTCGTGTCCCCGGGGAATTATTAAAGCGGCATACAGGTCAGGTCACTATATTCTGGTGCCGGCAGCAAAGCAAATCCGCAGGATACTCGGACGCATAAAAAGACTTTTCAAGCGGTAAAGGGAGATGAATTTTTCTATGGGAAAAATTAAAAACGCGATCATACTTTTGAAATTCGCACTTGTAAGCTGGGGAATTAACTGGAAAAACCCGCGCTTCGTTAAGGATATGGCAGTGTGGAAGCAGCAGTACGGAATGGAGAATATGTCGGATAAAAAAGCGGCGGCGCATCTCGCATGGATAAAGCTTGAGTTCCGTAACCTGCTTATATATCGCAATAAGGGCGGCTTCTGGAGACATTGGTTTAAGCTTTGGTACAGACCCTATGAGTCGCTGGACATCAACACCGAGAATATAGGCGGCGGACTGTTCATTCAGCACGGATTCAGCACCGGCATAAGCGCCATATCCGTGGGCGAAAACTGCTGGATAAATCACGAGGTCACTGTGGGCAGCTCGGGCACCAACGGCAAGGCACCTATTATCGGCAACAACGTAACGCTCTGCTGCGGAGCAAAGATTCTGGGCGGCGTGACCATCGGCGACGGAGCCGTTGTGGGCGCAAACGCAGTTGTGGTCAGGGACGTTGAGCCATATACCGTCGTGGGCGGCATCCCTGCCAAATTCATCAAAATGGTATCGGAACGCAACTGATAAATGGAGAATATCGCTTTGATCAAAAAACTTTTTGCCCGTATTCAGCGCGCTTTTGACAGATTTTTGGAGGAAAGAGCACCGGAAATTTCCGAAAGAAAGATTGCACGCAGAAAAAAGAAATACATAATAAAACTGAAAAATAAAGACTTTTCAATACTGTGCTCTAACTGCATCGGCGGAGAGATTTATAACAGACTCGGTATGAAGTTTCTGTCGCCCACCATCAATATGTGGCAGAGTCAGAGCGATTTTATAAAATTCGCTCTTAACACGGAATATTATATCAAGCAGCCGCTTTGCTTTATTGAAACAGAGGAAACGACACCCGTTGCAAAATGCGGGGACCTGACGCTCCATTTCAATCACAGCAAAAATGCCGAAGATGCGGAAAACGACTGGAACAGAAGAAAAAGCAGGATAAACTTTGATAATATCTATATCATTTTTTATGCTGACAAGCTTTCTTTGGATGAAATAAGAAAGATTGAGCAGGCAAAGTGCAGAAATATTGCCGTTATCACGGACAAGCCCCTGCAGCTCAAATATGCGGTCACCATCAAGCCGAACTCTGCCGAAAAGACCAATGCCGATTATGCAGAGAGAATACGGTGCATAGATAAGGACCGCTATAATCTATACACATTTGAAAAACAATGGGATTTCGTAAAATGGCTGAACTCTGAACTTGAGTTATAACAACTACGGAGGATATTATGGATTACAAAGCCATGTACAGAGAAAAACTTCGCACTGCCGATGAGGCGGTGAAGTGCGTAAAAAGCGGCGACTGGGTTGAATATACTACCCAACTGGGTTTCGCACCTGCGCTTGATGCCGCACTCAGCCGCAGAAAAGATGAGCTGCATAATGTGAAAATCCGCGGCTCGCTTATTTTCGGACCCGTTCAGGTTGCGGAATGTGATCCGGATATGGAGCACTTTGTATATAATACATGGCACTGCTCCGGCTATGAGCGTAGGCTGGTCGACAGGGGACAGGCATTCTTCGAGCCCATGCTTTTCCGAAATCTTGAGTGGTATTACAGAAATTTCATCACCGCAAATGTCTGCATGGTGACCGTGTCAGACATGGACGAGGACGGATATTTCTACTTCGGCGCATCCATTGGCGTATCAAAATTCACGGCGGAATGCTGTGAATACGTCATTGTCGAGGTCAACCGCAATATGCCGAAGGTGTACGGCACAGATGCTGTCCGTATTCACGTTTCCGAGGTCACATACATCGTGGAAAGCGGCGATGTCCCTCTGCTTGAGGTGCCGAATCCCGCTCCCACAGCGGAGGATGTGATGATTGCAAGCCACGTTCTGCCGCATATCTGCGACGGAGCAACGGTGCAGCTGGGTATTGGCGGTATGCCCAACGCTCTGGGCGAGCTGATTGCACAATCCGACCTGAAGGATCTGGGAATGCACACGGAGCTCTGCTCTGACGGCTACTATGCCATGTATAAGGCGGGCAAGCTTACAAACGCGCGGAAGACGCTGCATCAGGGCAAGGGCGTAATCGGACTCTTCCTGGGAAGCAGAGAGCTCTGTGACTGGGTAAACGAAAACCCCGATATCATGGGCGCTTCCCTTTCCTATGTCAATGACCCATACGTCATTGCGCAGAACGATAATATGATATCCATTAATGCCTGCATTTCCGCGGACCTGTTCGGGCAGGTGTGCTCCGAGAGTGCGGGTACACGCCAGATAAGCGGCACAGGTGGACAATTGGATTTCGTAAACGGAGCGTCAATGTCAAAGGGCGGCAAGTCATTCATCTGCATGACAAGCACCTATAAGGACAGAGAGGGCAGGCTTCACAGCCGAATCGTCCCGAAATTTAACGGGGACATTGTTACAACGCCCCGCAGTCAGACATTTTTCGTTGCCACGGAGTACGGAGTGGCAAACCTTGCGGGCCGCACAAGCTGGGAACGGGCGGATATGCTCATAAATCTGGCTCACCCGGATTTCCGTGACGAGCTCATAAAGGAAGCCGAAAAGCATAAAATCTGGCTCCCGTCAAATAAACGGTAAAAACATCAACGGAATAAAGAGGGAAAAATATTGTGAGAGATTTTGATTTGAGAGCGCTTCAGCTTAAAGAACTGGAAATGCTTGAGGATTTCGTCAAATTCTGCGATGACAATGGAATTGTGTACTATCTGATGTACGGCACTCTTATCGGTGCGGCGAGACATCAGGGATTTATCCCCTGGGACGATGATATTGACGTCGTCATGGATGTAAAAAATTACAGAAAGTTTTTAAAGTGTGCGCGAAAGAGCTATCCTGATAAATATTTTGTGCAGAATTATAATACGGACAAAAATGTTTGGATTAACTATACAAAAATCAGAATGAACGGAACTACTTCCATGGAACGAAATATGACGGATGCTGACATTCATTATGGCATCTGTATGGATATTTTTCCTCTCGTGGGCAAATCTACTAAAAAGTTCATCAAAAAGATGATATACAGGGCAGGCAAACTTCAGAACACATTGCTGAACAAATACTACTCAAAAGTGATAAACGCTCCAATCGGCAGGAGAGCTAAGATCCTGTATAAAATCATCCCTGATTTCTTGAGAATAGCTCTTTGCGGTTTGCTGGAACGAATCATCCATATTGATACTCATGCAAGTGAATTTTGCTACAGTCCGGATGTACCTGGGGGTTCCGGTGTGCTGTATAAGAGTAAATGCTTCAGTGATGATAAATGCGAATATTTGATGTATGAAGGCAAAGAATACAGAGTTCCATATAATTGGGAAGAAGTATTGGATACGCGATACGGCGACTGGAGAACCCCGCCGCCTATGAAAGAAAGAGACGGCCACGGTGATATAATCGTTGACCTTGAAAACGATTATAAAATGTACTACACCGGCAAATAAAGACGGATTGAGAACGGGGAAAGTGAAAAAACGTTCAAGAATTTTTCTCACAATTCTAATAATACTGCTTGTGTATATTGCCTTCTGGCTGTGGCCGAGGGGCTTGACGGACACGCATTACGAGGTGGAGGCGGAGGTTTCCTCGCCTATCCGTATTGTTCAGCTTGCCGACCTCCACGGCAGTCAGTTCGGTGACGGGAATTGCGAGCTTGTTTCGCTCATTGAAAAGCAGAAGCCGGACTTGATTTTTAT
>JAZRVW010000084.1:0-29333 GCA_045599385.1 Oscillospiraceae bacterium
AACTATATTTTTCAGAAATTGGAATCGCTTTCCTGCGTCGGGGCGAAAAGAAAATGTGCCGGGGGCACATTTTCGGACTCCGACCGCAGCGGCTTGCCGCGAGGAGGGAACCCGGAGCCACGGCGGTTGCAGCATGCCACCGGCATGCTGCCAAGAGCCGCCTTTCGACCCCCTTCAATTATTTCCACGCAAAAAGTATAAGCACTGCCCTGACGGACAGTGCTTATACTTTTTGGTGGAGCATAGGGGGGTCGAACCCCTGGCCTGTGCTTGCTTCGCCGCGCAGACGCCTTCGGCGTTTTTGATTTAAATTTTAAATCGTTTTGCTCGCCGCTGTCGCTGCAACCGCAAAACATGATATCTGGAGGCCAGCGGTTACAACTTCTTATTTTCCACCAAAACGAAAAACACCTGCCGTAGCAGGTGTTTCCGTTTTGGTGGAGCATAGGGGGGTCGAACCCCTGGCCTCCAGATTGCGAACCTGGCGCTCTACCAACTGAGCTAATACCCCGTATTTTCTTTGCTCTGTTATTATAGCACACTTTCCGTTTTTGTAAAGAAAATATTTGTTGATTAAATCGCCCCCATGAGTTATAATACCTTTGCGGCTTTTGGCAAGGCTGCACTAGTTGGGGAGCCAGCGGTGCCCTGTAACCTGCAATCCGCTACAGCAGGAATGAATTCCCAACCGAGGATATGTCATGTGCCGTCTGACTCCGGTAAGCAGCGTTGACGAGTCGGTCTCGCGCAACGGAAACCCGTGAACCATGTCAGGCGGGGAACCGAGCAGCATTAAGCGGTGCTTTTCGTGTGCCGTGAGGGTGCCGGTTCTGAGCCGGCTGCCGGCGTAACGGGTATATGGCCTATTCGAAGTCGGGTGTGCAGTCTTGTCAAAAGCCGTAGCTATATCTGAAAGGAGTTTGTGATAATGTATCAGGCGCTCTACCGTAAATGGCGTCCCAAGACCTTCGACCAGGTCGTCGGTCAGGAGCACATTACCGAAACCCTTAAAAATCAGATAATGACGGACAGACTTTCCCACGCCTACCTCTTTATCGGCACTCGAGGAACGGGTAAGACCACCTGCGCAAAAATTCTTGCCAAGGCGCTCAACTGCGAGCAGCCCGTAAACGGCAATCCCTGCTGCAAATGCGCTGCCTGCCGTGGTATTGAGGACGGAAGCATCCTTGACGTTGTGGAAATCGATGCCGCCTCCAACAACAAGGTTGAGCACGTGCGTGCTCTGCGTGAAGAGGCTGTATTCTCCCCCGTTTCCGTCAAAAAGCGCGTTTACATCATCGACGAGGTTCACATGCTCACCTCCTCGGCCTTCAACGCACTGTTGAAAATTCTCGAGGAGCCTCCTGAGCATCTCACCTTTATTCTGGCAACCACGGAGCTCAACAAGGTTCCCGCAACCATTCTTTCCCGCTGTCAGCGTCACAGCTTCAGGCGGCTTGGTACTGACACCATTGCCTCGCATCTGCTGAGCATTGCGGAGAAGGAAAATTTTGACCTTGAGCCCAACGCGGCAAAGCTTATCGCAGGCCTTGCCGAAGGCGGTATGCGTGATGCCATTTCTCTGCTTGACCAGTGCTCAGGCTTTGAGCACATAGACGTTGACGCGGTTTACTCCTCCATGGGACTTACGGGCAACCGCCGTATTTCCATGATAATGGACAGCACCATAAGGCACAATGCCGAAGGCGCAATTGAGCTTTTCAACGAGCTGTGGCGTGACGGCAAGGATCCCTGCACCTTCCTCGGTGAGCTTAACACGCTTCAGCGTGACTGCCTCATGCTTCAGATTTCCCCAAAAGCAAAGAGCAATCTGCTTTCGGGCGGCTACACGCTTGAGCTTCTTTCTGCGCTAAACAGAAGGATTACAAAAGCGGAGCTTATCAGCCGCATTGACACCGTTTCCGAATATCTCGCAAAAGCGAAGGACGCACCCAGCTCCAAAATCATTACCGAGCTTTGTATTATTTCTCTCTGCGATCCGTCGCTCACCGACGATGCCGCCGCACTACGCGGCAGAATATCCGCCCTTGAGTCAAAGCTTGCGGGCATTGAATCGGGTGCCATCAAAGTGCAGGCAGAGCTTGCTCCACCTGTTTCCGCTGCCGAGTCAGTTCCTCAGGACGATGAAGCAGACGAAGAGGACGATATGCCCTTTGCTGAAATTCCCGAGGATACGCCCCGTCCCGACAGATACTATGCCGATGATGACACTTCCGATGACATAGATCCGGCACAGTTTACAGAGTATCAGCCCGAGGACGACCTGCTTGACAAGGCGGCAGCAGAGAACCCTGTTCAGCTAAATCCCGATGCCTCACCCGAAGCGGAAAAGGCTCCCCTTGACAGCGAGGCGCTGTGGCAGGAGATTGTGGAAAAGGCAGAGGACAAGCTTCCCATGATGATTTGCTCCTTCATAGGAAACAGGACAAAGGTTCGCGGCGAGGTCAGCTATGACGCGCTTGACATCTATGCTGAAAAAGGTCTGCCCTATAACAACATCAGCAATCAGGACGTTATTATCCGTCTGCGTGCGGCGGCAACCGAGGTTACGGGCCGCAGTCTGAGGGTTTCCGTTCATGAAATGGACGCCTCGGCAAACGCTCCCACAAGAAGCCTTGAGGAGCTGAAGAAATTCAAGGAAACAAGACTTGTCTGATATTTAATATGTAAAAAATATAATTAACTATAGGAGGATTTTACTATGGCAAAAGGCGGTTATCGCGGCGGTATGCCCGGCGGCAATCAGGCCAGCATGATGAAGCAGGCTCAGAAAATGCAGGAAGAGTTCATGAAGATGCAGCAGGAGCTTGAAAGCAGAGAGTTCACCGCTCAGGCAGGCGGCGGCGCAGTCAAGGCCACCATGGTCGGCACCCGTCAGCTCAAGAGCATTGAAATCAGTCCCGAGGCAGTTGACCCCGAAGACGTTGAGATGCTTCAGGATATGATCGTTGCAGCAGTCAACGAGGCAATCACCATGAGTGACGACGCCACCAATGCGGCAATGAGCAAGCTCTCCCCCATGGGCATGGGCTTTCCGTTTTAATAAAAAATGCTTCCCTTTGGGAAGCATTTTTTATTAAAACACCTATTCACTCTTCACTATTACCTCAAACATGGGTATGCGGATTGCCGCAGCGCAAGCGCCTCTCAATGACAGAGTGTTTTAAAGTACATAAAATTTGTCATTCTGAGGAGCAATGCGACGAAGAATCTCCACATTACAACGTCGGTTGAGTGGATTCTTCGCTTCGCTCAGAATGACAGTTTTGATGACAGTTTTTATATACCGTTACGCACAAAAAAGCAGCTCGTGAGAGCTGCTTTTTTTCACTTCATAAATCCGCCGTCGGAGCAGATGACCTGTCCCGTGATGAATTCAGCGGCATCGGAGGCAAGGAATGAAACCACAGCGGCAATATCCTCGGGCTTGCCCAGTCTGCCGATAGGTGTGTCCTCCTGAAGCATCTCAAGGGTTTCCTGCCCCAGCACCTGCACCATGTCGGTGTTGATAACACCGGGAGCCACACAGTTTACGCGGATATTTGACGGAGCAAGCTCCTGGGCAAGTGACCGCGTGAGTCCGATGAGCGCGTGCTTTGTGGAGGAATAGGCCACCTCGCAGGAGGCACCGTGCATACCCCATATTGAAGAGGTGTTTATGATACAGCCCGCGTGCTCATGGAGCATATTGGGCAGCACCGCCTGAATGGTGTTGAAGGCGCCGTTGAGGTTGACGCCGAACATATGCTGCCAGTATTCCTCGGTCATATCCTGGAAAAGACACTGCTTTGCAATGCCTGCGTTGTTCACAAGAAGGGTCACATGGCCGAGCTTTTCCTCAACAGCCTTCACCATGGCTCTGACTTCCTCGGATTTGGAAACATCTGCCTTGCAGCACATGACCTCACAGCCCTTTGCGGTTAGCTCGGCAACAAGCTCTTCCGCCTTGTCCTCCCGCTCAATATAATTTATGCAAACGGCATAGCCCTCTTCGGCAAGCTGTCTTGCCTCTGCCCTGCCGATGCCGCGGGACGAACCCGTTATCAGTGCAACCTTTTTCATGCCTTTACCTCAAACTGACTGTAATAAAGCTCGCTGTACAGACCGCCCTTTTGCAGAAGCTCCTCGTGGCTTCCGCTTTCCACAACATCGCCGCCGTCCATAACGAGAATTATATCCGCATTGCGTATGGTGGAAAGTCTGTGGGCGATAACAAAGCTTGTTCTGCCCTCGGTGAGCTTGTCCATAGCCTGCTGCACAAGCGCTTCGGTACGGGTATCTACGGAGGAGGTTGCCTCGTCAAGAATAATCATGGGAGCATTCTCAATCATGGCACGTGCAATGGTGAGAAGCTGGCGCTGTCCTGCGGAGAGGCTTGCCTTGTCATTAAGCACCGTATCGTACTGCTCGGGCAGAGTCATTATATAATGGTCCATACCGACGGATTTGCATGCCGCACGCAGCTGCTCATCGCTGACATTTTCCTTGCCGTAAACAATGTTTTCGCGGTAGGTTCCGTCAAAAAGCCATGTATCCTGCAGTACCATGCCGAACATGGAGTGTACGGCGCTGCGCTTCATCTCGGAAACGGGAATGCCGTCAATGCGGATTTCGCCGCCCCAAAGCTCATAGAAGCGCATAAGCAGGTTGACCATTGTGGTCTTGCCCGCGCCTGTATGGCCGACAATTGCGATTTTCTGACCCGGCTTCACCTCGGCGGAGAAGTCGTGGATTACTGGCTTATCCTCAAGATAACCGAAGCGAACATGGTCAAATTCCACTCTGCCCTCAACCTTTTCGGGAAGGTCAACGCCTGCGGAATCGTCGGAAAGCTCGGTTTCGTCAAGGAAGCCGAATACTCGCTCGCCTGCGGCAGCGGCTGACATGAGTCCCGAAATGGACTGCGCAATCTGGGAAAGCGGTCCCGAAAACAGCTTAACATAGCTGATGAATGCAACGATGGTGCCGAAGAGGATTTCGCCCTTCATTACCAGCACAGCACCGAGAACGCAGACCGCAACGTAACCGAGGTTGCCCGCAAAGCCCATAATTGGCATCATTGAACCGCCTATGAGCTGGGATTTCCACGCGCTTGTATAGAGATTGTCGTTAATGCGTTCAAACTCACGCTTTGCCTCGGCACGTGCGCCGTAGGCACGGACAATATTGTGGCCGGAGTAGATTTCCTCGATATGACCGTTCATGGCACCGAGGTTTTTCTGCTGCATGCTGAAATACTTTCTTGCGCGTGCGGCAAGAACACTTGTGAGAATGAAGCCAACAACAGATGAGCCGATTGCCGCAAGAGCAAGCTTGGTGCTGGTTACGAACATGAGTATCACAACGCCTGCGAACTGGATCGTGCCCTGAACGAGACTGGTTATGCTGTTATTCAGGGCTGAGCTGATGGCATCGACATCGTTTGTGATGCGGCTCATGATGTCGCCTGTGCTGACCTTATCGAAATAGCCCAGCGGCAGACGGTTTATTTTCCTGGAAATGCTGTTTCGCATTGACCACGACAGCTTCTGCATGACGCTTATCATGACATAGCTGGAAACGCAGGACACAATGCCGCTTGCCATGTAGATTATGAGGATAATAACAATGGCCTTTATGACACGCTCCATATCAATGCCCGTGGAAAGTCCCGAGCTGATGATATTCGTGAGATTTGCCATCATAGTCGGTGCCACAAGCGTCAGCACCGTTCCCAGAAGCGAGAATACAAGGGAAATTGTAATTGCAAGATACCAGGGCTTGCAGAATTTTAAAATTGCCAGAAGGGCGGATTTTACGTCCTTGGGTTTTTCTCTCTTAACATTTCTGCTCATAGGGCAAGCTCCTCCTCACTAAGCTGGGACAGAGCAATCTGCCGATATACCTCGCAGGTTCGGAGCAGCTCCTCATGGGTACCCATACCCACCTGCTTGCCTTCGTCAAGAACAACAATTCTGTCTGCGCCCATAATAGTGCCGATGCGCTGGGCAACGACGAGCTTTGTTACGCCATCGGTTTCTGCCTTAAGCGCATCGCGCAGCTCACGGTCGGTCTTGAAGTCAAGGGCGGAGAAGGTATCGTCAAAAATCAGGATTTCGGCATCGCGGCTCAGAGCACGGGCAATGGAAAGTCTCTGCTTCTGACCGCCCGAGAAGTTGGTGCCGCGCTGTGCCATCTTGGAATTTTCCTTTTCCTCAAGCTCGCTGACAAATTCCTCGGACTTGGAAACGCGCAGGGCCATTTCCATACGCTCCTCCTCTGCGGCACTGCCGAAGAGGACATTGGACCTGACCGTTCCCGAGAACATGACCGATGACTGCGGAACATAGCTGATTTTCTTATACAGCTCCTCAAGCTGATACTCTTTGACGTTTATGCCGTCAACAAGCACCTCACCCTCGGTTGCATCGTAAAATCTGGGCACAAGGTTCACAAGGCTTGTCTTGCCCGAGCCCGTAGAGCCGATGAAGGCCACGGTTTCGCCTCTGTGCGCGGCAAAGCTTATGCCCTCAAGGGCATGACCGCTGCCGCCGGGATAGGTGAAGCAGACATTTCTGAACTCAACCTCACCCTTTTCCTCGGTGTCCGCGGTTTTTTCGCCGTCAAGCACCTTGGGCTCGGTTTCAAGCACCTCGTTGATACGTCCTGCGGCAACAAGTGCGCGGGGTGCAACCATAATTACCATGATTATCATGATGAAGGCCATGATGACCTGCATTGCGTAGGACATGAAAACTATCATATCCGCAAAAATACCCGTGCGTGCTGCAACCGCACCCGCGGTACCGAGCACGACGGAATTGATGAGCACTGCGCCTATCCAGTAGATAGACATATTGAGGCAGTTCATGGTGAGACTCATGAAGGGGCTCATGATGGTGGTAATTCTGTTTACAAACAGCGAGTTTTCAAGCAAATCGGTGTTTGCCTTCTCGAATTTGCCCTCCTGATAATCCTCGGCATTGTGAGCGCGCACAACACGGATACCGTTCAGGTTTTCGCGTGCGGCATGGTTAAGCGCGTCCTGCAGCCACTGGATTTTACGAAATCTCGGGAAGGTGAATTTCATTACAATGGCAAGCAGCGCCGTGAGAATTACAACCGCAATTCCCGTGGCGAGCGACCACTGCCACGCCTTGCCCGCAATCTTCATAATTGCCCACACCGCCATGACAGGCGCTTTTACTATGACCTGCATGGAAAGGACAATGAGCATCTGAACCTGGCTTACGTCATTAGTGCTGCGCGTGATGAGACTTGCGGTGGAAAAGGCGTTAATCTCCTCAAGGGTGAAGGATTCCACCTTGTCGAACATTGCACCGCGGAGTCTGCGGGAAAAGCTTGCCGCAATCTTTGAGGCAAGCAGGGTTACGATTATTGATGCCGCAAGGCTTCCCAATGCGCACAGCAGCATCTCACCGCCGGCATGCCACACTTTTTCCGTGGCGCCTCCCGCGGTTTCCACCAGCTTGGTGATGTCCGACATCTTGTCGGGAATTTTAAGGTCAAAGAATACCTGCGCAAATATGAACACAAGGCTCAGCAGGAAATAAAGCCAATCCTTAAGCTTTATGTATTTAAGTAGCTTAAGCATCTATCCGTCCCCTTTTTGCAAATTCGTCATATTTATCCTGAATGATTTTCTGGGCTGCTTCCGCAACCTCCTGTGTCTTGTGCGTTTTGACAAACTCTCTGTCGATTACCGAAGTTATGTCAACTTTCACCGTTGTGCGTCTGAAGGGGAAATTCTTTTCCACAAGGTCAGTGCCGTACAAAGTTACGGCAACAACGGGAACGCCTGCCTTCTGTGCACTTTTGAAGGAGCCGGCATGGAAAGGCAGAAGCTCTTCCTTGCGGCTTCGCGTACCCTCGGGGTAAATGCACACGGAGGCCTTGTCACTGCTTATGATGTCGGCAGCGCGTTTGATTGTCACCAGCGCCTCACGGTTATTGTCGCGGTTAAGACTCAGACAGCCGTAGGCATGCATGAGTTTTCCGCCGATGGGTATTTTGAAGTTCGCGGGCTTTGACACATAGGTCATGCCGATATCCTTGAAAATGGGTATTTTGACAATGGGGTCAAAATACGACCTGTGATTGCAGACCATGAGGAAGCGTCCCTCGGGAAGCTTTTCAAGACCGGTGCATTCAACCTTTATCCTGCCCCATGTGCAGAGCCAGTCCGAGATTGCTTCAAGATTCCAGCTCCAGAACTTTGAAGGCTCGTCATTAGGCTTGTCAAGGCTGATCGTAAGCTCGCTTCCTATGAAAATGATAAGCGCATACAGAATGTTTGCCGCGGCAAAGCAGCCGAGCCACAGCAGCGGGACAATCCAAATCAGCGCCGCGCCTCTCTGGGCAAGCTCCGTAAGTGCGACGATAAGAGCTGTTGAAACAGCGCCCAAGGCCGCAAAAATTTTTATAAGCATATAATATTGCTCCTTATTCCACGTCCGATAATACTGACGCAAAAAACGTCGGAAAATTAATGTCACATCGACGCAATCCGTCAGCTACGCTTTCACGGTGCCGTCAGATTCCTGCTGTCCGTACAGCAAGCCCATACATTATAACATAAAAAACACAAATTCCAATATATTATTTAAAAATTTTAAGTAATTTCCATTTTGTTCACACTTTACATTTTCTCTATCAAAGTACTCAGTCTGACAAAAAACAGCCCTTCTTTGACAGTTTAATATCAATCGCGTGTTCAGCTGCATAATTTTTTGTGCGATTTGCACACCATTTTTCGTAAAATATCCGTTCAATAGTTGAATAATGATGAATTTGTATAAATTGTACGAAAGGATTTCAAAATAAAATTGATTTTCGGTAATTCATAGTGTAAAATACATAATTAGCTCTAAATGTTTTAGGCGTTTACTAATTTAATAGGAGTGTATGTATTTATGGAATCCCTTATCTACCTGGCTCCTGCGCTTGCCGTTGTGGCACTTCTGTTCGCCGTATGGAAAATCGTTTTCGTCGGCAAGCAGGACGCAGGTACCGAACGCATGAAGGAAATTGCAGGCAGCATCAACGAAGGCGCAAAGGCTTTCCTGTTTGCTGAATACAAGATCCTCGCAATCTTTATTGTAGTTCTTTTCGTAGCAATCGGCCTCGGCCTCGGCAGCTGGGTTACCGCAGTCTGCTTCCTCTGCGGTGCTCTGTTCTCCATCCTCGCAGGCTACATCGGCATGAACGTTGCAACCAAGGCAAACGTCCGCACCGCAAACGCAGCACGCACCGGCGGCATGAACAAGGCACTCGCAGTTGCATTCTCCGGCGGCTCCGTCATGGGCATGTGCGTTGTCGGCCTCGGCCTTCTGGGCGCATCCGTCCTTTACATTCTCACCGATTACAACACCGAAGTTCTCTTCGGCTTCTCCCTCGGTGCTTCCTCCATCGCTCTGTTCGCCCGTGTCGGCGGCGGTATCTACACCAAGGCTGCTGACGTCGGCGCTGACCTCGTTGGTAAGGTCGAAGCAGGCATCCCCGAGGACGACCCCCGCAACCCCGCTGTTATCGCTGACAACGTTGGCGACAATGTAGGCGACGTTGCAGGTATGGGCGCTGACCTCTTCGAGAGCTATGTCGGCGCTATCATTTCCGCTATGACCCTCGGTGCCGTTATTGGCAGCGAGAACGCAATCTTCCCCCTGGTTATCGCAGCATGCGGCATTTTCGCTTCCGTTATCGCAACCTTCTTCGTACGCGGTAAGGAAGGCGCAAATCCCCACAAGGCTCTGAAGATGGGCTCCTATGTTTCCGCTCTGCTCGTTGTTATCGCTTCTGTCATTTTCAGCAAGGTCATGCTCAAGAGCTTTGACGCTGCATGGGCTATCATCGCAGGTCTGGCTGTCGGTCTCGTAATCGGCATCATCACCGAGGTCTACACCTCCGGCGACTACAAGTTCGTAAAGAAAATTGCAAACCAGTCTGAGACCGGTTCCGCAACCACCATCATCTCCGGCGTTGCAGTCGGCATGATGTCCACCTGGATTCCCGTAGTCCTCATCTGCGTAGGCATTTTCGTTGCATACAAGTTCTCCGGACTCTACGGCATCGCACTTGCAGCAGTCGGTATGCTTTCCACCACCGGCATCACCGTTGCAGTTGACGCATACGGTCCTATCGCCGACAACGCAGGCGGTATCGCTGAGATGAGCGGTCTTGACCACTCCGTCCGCGAAATCACCGACAAGCTCGACGCAGTCGGCAACACCACCGCAGCAATGGGCAAGGGCTTCGCAATCGGTTCTGCAGCTCTTACCGCTCTGGCACTCTTCGTTGCATTCGCACAGGCTACCGGCCTTACCGATGCACAGGTTGCTCTTACCAGCCCCAAGGTAGTTATCGGCCTCCTCATCGGCGGTATGCTTCCCTTCGTATTCTCCGCAATGACCATGGACTCCGTTTCCAAGGCAGCTAACAAGATGATCGAGGAAGTTCGCCGTCAGTTCCGTGAGATCCCCGGCATCATGGAAGGCAAGGGCAAGCCCGACTACAAGACCTGCGTTGCAATCTCCACCACCGCAGCTCTTAAGGAAATGCTGGTTCCCGGCATCATGGCAGTTCTTGCTCCTCTGGCAGTAGGCTTTATCCTCGGCGTTGACGCACTTGCAGGTCTGCTTGCAGGCGCACTCGTCACCGGCGTTATGATGGCAATGTTCATGTCCAACGCAGGCGGCGCATGGGATAACGCAAAGAAGTACATCGAAGAAGGCAACCACGGCGGCAAGGGCTCCGACGCTCACAAGGCAGCCGTTGTCGGCGACACCGTCGGCGACCCCTTCAAAGATACCTCCGGTCCTTCCATCAACATTCTCATCAAGCTCATGACCGTTGTTTCCACCGTTTTCGCAGCTGCATTTGTCGCTGCAGGTTCTCTGCTTTGATTTGATAAACAATTTCAAAATCCCTGAGCTTCGGCTCAGGGATTTTTTATGCTTTTTTCATATTTAGTTTACATATAACTTGACAAATATGGTATAATTATATGCTGTAATAGTGTTCACCGTATGGAAACGGAGATTTTATATGAAAATGTACTTAAAAAAGGCAACATCTGTGCTCATGGCTTTTGTTCTGGTGCTGACCGCAGTCTTTACCCTGCTCCCCGCACCCGAGGCGGAGGCCACAACGCAGTCTGAAATCAACGCTCTGAAGCAGGAGCAGTCGGGACTCAAATCCCAGGAAACTGCGCTGCAGTCCACAATAAACTCCCTTAAGAGCCAGCAGACCGCCACACTTGAGCTCAAGACCGCCCTTGACGAAAAGAACGCCCTGACTCTGCAGCAGATTATGAATCTCAACGAACAGATTGAGCTGCATGAGGAGCTTATCGCCCAGAAGACCGTTGAGGTTGACGAGGCCCAGCAGGTTGCCGACGAACAGCTTGAGCGCTTCAAGGTGCGTATTCGCAACATGGAGGAAAACGGTCGGTATAACTACATAGAAGTTCTCTTCGGTGCAAGCTCCATCAGCGAATTTCTCAGCCTTATGGACGATATAGGCGATATCATGAAGAGCGACAAGGAGCTTGAGGACGCCTACCGTCAGGCTGTTGCAGACCTCAAGGCCGTGAAGGCCGAGTATGAGGCCGCACAGAAGGAGCTTAAGGACAAGAAGGCCGAGCTTGAAGCGCTGTCCGCACAGCTCATGAAGGACATTGACGAGGCCTCCGCGGTTATCACCGCACTCCAGAGCGACATCAACGCCAACGCTTCCGTGCTTGCCGACCTTGCCGCTCAGGACAAGGCTCTGCAGAACGAGATAAATGCAAAAATCAAGGAGCTTAACGCGCAACAGCAGCAGGAGCAGCAGAAGCCCAAGCCCAATCCCACTCCCTCCGGCAGCGGAAGGCTCACCGTATGGCCCTCATACACCACCTACATAACCAGCGTTCAGGGCAACCGTGTTCACCCCGTAACCGGACAGTACGGCACCCACGGCGGTACTGATGTCGGCGCAAGCTACGGCTCGGCAATCTACGCCTCCGGCAGCGGCACCGTCGTCACCGCCTACAACGACAGCGGCTATAACGGCGGCTACGGCAACTACGTCATCATTGACCACGGCAGCGGTCTTCAGACGCTGTACGCACACATGAGTGTCTGCTCCGTTTCCGTCGGCCAGTATGTTTCCGCAGGTCAGGTCATCGGTTATGTCGGCACAACCGGACGAGTAACCGGCGCCCACCTCCACTTTGAAGTATGGTCTAACGGCGCAAGGCAGGATCCCCAGAGCTATTTCCCCGGTCTCAGCTATTCCTATTCTCCTACCGCATGGGGCGGCTGATTACCAAAAAATTAATATTTACTTAAAAAACGTCGGGTTTCCCGACGTTTTTTGTTTACAGGCAGTTAACTTATGGGCTTGACAAGCGTGATATAATAGCTAATATTGTAGAATATTATGTAAATCACACGAATGGAGACCGTTTAATGTATATCAGAAAAAGCAAATCCGTTCTGTCACTTCTGCTTGCCTTCGTGCTTGTTTGCACTGCATTCTTTGCGCTGTTTCCCGCACCTGTCGCAGAGGCAGTTTCCCAGTCGGAGATTGACGCACTTCAGGCACAGCGCGATGCGCTCAAGCAGCAGCAGTCAGGACTACAGTCCACCATCAACAGCCTCAAAGGTCAGCAGAACGCTACCCTTGAGCTGAAAACGGCGCTTGACGAAAAGAACACGCTGACTCTTCAGCAGATTCAGAATCTTGAGGAGCAGATCGAGCTGCACGAGCAGCTTATTGAGCAGAAGTCCGAGGAAATTGAAGATGCTCAGGAGGTTGCAGACGAGCAGCTCGAGCGCTACAAGGTTCGCCTTCGCAACATGGAGGAGAACGGCAAATACAACTACATTGAAGTTCTCTTCGGCGCAAGCTCCATCAGCGAGTTCCTCAGCCTTATCGACGATATCGGCGATATCATGAAGAGCGATAAGGAGCTTGAGGAGTCCTACCGTAAGGCAGTTCAGGACCTGAAGGATCTTAAGGCCGAGTACGAAGAGGCGCAGAAGGAGCTCAAGGCAAAGAAAACCGATCTTGAAACCCTTTCCGCACAGCTTGAAAAGGACATAGCCGAGGCAGAACAGCTTATCGCAAGCCTGCAGAACGATATTAACGCAAACGCCAGCCAGCTGTCCTCTATCTCCGCTGAGAGTGACGCGCTTGACGCCGAGCTTTCCGCAAAGATCAAGGAGCTAAACGCTCAGAGAGCGCGTGAACAGCAGCAGGGCGGCGGTGGCACCGTCATTGCAACGGGTTCGCTCATGTGGCCCTCCTACACCACCTACGTCAGCAGTCCCTACGGCTACCGCATTCACCCCATTTACGGAACCTACAAGTTCCACGGCGGAGTTGACATTGCCGCAAGCTACGGTACTGCAATCTGGGCGGCCGACGGCGGCACCGTAATTGTATCCTCTGACGGCTGGAACGGAGGCTACGGCAACTACATAGTAATCGACCACGGCAACGGCGTTCAGACGCGCTACGCCCACATGAGTTCCCGTGCGGTATCCGTCGGCACTCACGTTTCCAAGGGACAGGTCATAGGCTATGTCGGCTCCACAGGCGCATCAACAGGCGCACATATCCACTTTGAAGTATGGAACAACGGCTCCCGCGTTGACCCCATGAGCTACTTCAGATAATGTATATTAAAAGCAGCTACCTTTCGGTAGCTGCTTTTTGTTTTTATTCCACTTGCGGCAGGGTTGCAAAGCCTGCTTCCAGCTCCTCGTCTGTGGGGATATAGTCGCTCATTTCGCCGCTGTTGAACTTCTGATAACCCGAGAGGTCGAAGTAACCCGTGCCCGTGAGGCAGAAGAGAATTTTCTTCTTCTCTCCTGTTTTTTTACATTCAAGGGCAACGTCCATGGCGGCCTTGATTGCATGGCTGCTTTCAGGTGCGGGCAGATAGCCCTCAACGCGAGCAAACTCCTTTGCGGCCTCGAACACCTTGGTCTGCTCATAGCTTACAGCTCTGATATAGCCGTCATGGTAGAGCTTCGAAATTGTGCTGTTCATACCGTGGTATCGCAGTCCGCCTGCGTGATTAGGCGAGGGCATGAAGCCGCTGCCCAGAGTGTACATCTTCATAAGCGGCGTAACCTTGCCCAGATCGCCGTAATCGTATGCGTATCTGCCGCGGCTGAGTGTGGGGCAGCTTGCAGGTTCAACGGCAATAAACTCAATATTGTTCTTTCCTTCAAGGCGGTCGGCCATGAACGGAGTGATAAGACCGCCGAAGTTGGAGCCGCCGCCTACGCAGCCGATGACAACATCGGGAGTTATTCCGTATTTATCAAGGGCAATCTTGCTTTCAATACCGATGATGCTCTGATGCAGAAGCACATGGTCAAGCACACTTCCCAGCACATAGCGGCAGTTGGGAGTCTGGGTTGCAACCTCAACCGCTTCGGCAATGGCGCAGCCGAGGCTTCCGCCTGTTCCGGGATATTTTTTGTTAATCTCCCTGCCCACCTCGGTGGTTTCGGAGGGAGAAGGAATAACATTAGTTCCGTAGGTTTCCATTACGGCCTTGCGGTGAGGCTTCTGCTGTGAGGAAACCTTTACCATGTAAACGGTGGAATCAATTCCGAAGAAGCCGCTTGCCATGGACAGCGCGGTACCCCACTGACCTGCGCCTGTTTCGGTGGTGAGCTTTGTGAGTCCCTGCTGCTTTGCGTAGTAAACCTGAGGCACTGCGGAGTTGAGCTTGTGGCTGCCCGAGGTATTGGTGCCCTCAAACTTATAGTAAATTTCCGCAGGGGTATCCAGCAGTTTTTCAAGATTATAGGCGCGCACCGTGGGTGAGGGGCGGTACATCTTGTAGAAATCGAAAACAGGCTTGGGGATTTCGATGAATTTATCGGTTTCGTTCAGCTCCTGGTCAATGCAGGCATCACAGAAAACCGCCTGCATATCTTCCTTTGTTACGGGCTTCAGGGTTTCGGGATTAAGCATGGGCTCGGGCTTATCCTTCATGTAGGCCTTGAGGTTCTGATATGCTCTGGGCATCTCGTCCTCATCGAGATAGATTTTGTAGGGTACGTTACTCATTTTGTTTTGCTCCTTTTTATTTTTTTGAGTTTCAGAGCAAGGGATTTAAGCATAAAAAAACTGCCCCTTGCTAATTGCAGGGACAGGACAAATCCTGCGGTGCCACCCGGCTTGACGCTTTCGCGCCCACTCAATGCGTACTTCATACGCCGACAAGAATAACGGCTCGTCACACCGTCGCCCCTACTTGAAATCTTTCGGTTTGCCCTCGCAAGTCCATTCATTCTGCCCGACAATACCGCTTCACACCGACTGCGGCTCTCTGCAATCATCAAAACAGAACTACTACTCTCGTTCATCGGTTTGCCTCATTTTATCACCCTAAATGCCTTAAGTCAAGATTTTTCCCTTGCTATTTTACAATACTGTGTATATAATTTTTTAGAGAAAAAATGGAAGAAGCACATAAAATGAAGCAGATTTTAAAGCTTACAATACTTATCCTTCTTATAATTGCCCTGGCAGGCTTTGTATTCATGCGGTTTTTCGCCTCCCCTGCCGCCGCACCCGAAAATGCGGTAAAGGAAACTGCCGCACCGGAGAAAACTCCCGAGGCTGTACCCGGTGCAGAGTATTTTACCTTTAACTTTGTTGGCGATAACACTCTTGCAGGCATAGGCTATGAGTCCACCACCGGCGGACGCGAGGATTATCCCTATGCCAACACGAAGCAGTATCTTGAGGGTGCGGAGTTTAACTTTGCAAATCTTGAGTGCATCTACTCCGATGCCGCTCTTTACTCCGACTCCCTGTTCCACTTCCAGTCGCCCACAAAGAACACCGCAATGCTCACCTGGGCGGGCATTGACTTCGTCACCACCGCAAACAACCACACCCTCGACTACGGTCAGCGCGGTCTTGAGGACACCGTTTCCGCCCTTGAAAAAGCGGGAATTGCCTACGGTCTTGACGGAAAAACAGCAATTTTTACAACCGAAAACGGCATAAAAATCGGCATTTACTGCGGTTTTCAGTACATAAGTGAGAAAACCGTTGTTTCCGCAATTAACGAGCTGAAGGCGCAGGATACGGATTTAATCATCTGTGCTTTCCACTGGGGAAACGAGGGTGCCTACCGTCCCACAGCAATGCAGACCTCCCTTGCCCACGCGGCAATTGACGCGGGCGCTGATTTTGTCTACGGCTCGCACCCCCATGTGCTTCAGCCCTTTGAGGAATACGGCGGCGGCTATATCATCTACAGCCTTGCCAACTGGAGCTTCGGCGGCAACTCCCGTCCTGCCGACATGGACACAGCTATCGTTCAGCTTACCGTCATGCGTGACACCGACGGCACGGTTTCCCTTGCGGGCTACAAGCTTATCCCCTGCCGCGTCAGCAGCGTTTCACATCTGAACGACTACTGCCCCACTCCCTACGAGGAGGGTACTGCGGAATATGACCGCTGCATGAGCAAGCTTTTAGGCACCTTTACGGGTCCCGACCTTGTGGTCGATTACTCCCATCTGCGTCCGCAGCCCTCGGATTCAGCCGAGCCTTCGGAAAGCCCCGATGTGCCTGATGAGCCGCAGCCCACTCCCGACGCGGACATTCCAGAAACTCCGCCAGTTGAAGTTACCGAATAAAAAAATAAAAAAGCTGAGGGTCAAAACCCTCAGCTTTTTACTTTTTGAAAAACACGATTTCGTCTCCGCTGTCCGCAATGATGTCCGCTTCATTCTTTTTCGCTAGAATCAGAGTATACACATCTCCCGCGGCACAGCAAAGATTAAACACTTGTATTATGTAAACCAGCCAGAACTGCTTTGCCGTGAGTACAATCAGCAGCACCGTAAGTACAATTGCCACGGCAAGAACCGGTACAAAGCTGATTACTGCAAAATTTCTTACACTCATTTTATCTGTCGGAGCGGAAACTCCGAGCTTTTTCATAAGCAGACGGCGGATAAGCTCATTTACCGCCAGGCACGCTGCAAAAAGCGCAATTATTAGCAGAAACCGCAGAAGAAATCCGCCCATATCCAATCCGCCGAAAAGGAAGCCGATGTTTTCAAAGCAGCAGCCCAATAGCGTCAGCAGCACCGCAAGCAGAAGGGATATACCCGTAAGCACAAGCCTCAGCTTTTTATCGGTTTTTATATTCACCGTCTTTATTGCTTTTTCCTTATTATTTCCCATTGTTTCTCCTTAAGCCTCAGGAAGAGGAATACTTTTTTCCAGAATTACCTTACCGAAGCAAAAAAGTGTAATTCCCGAAGATGCCTTTATCTCAACATCGGCATCACTTCGGCTGCGGTTTGCGGAAAACAGATAGACGTTGCCCGCATAATCCTGGCAGTACTGCTTGCACTTCATATCGCCGTCCACAAAGAACAAGCCGACATCGCCGTCGCGGATAATTGCACCGCGCTTGCACAGCGCTACGGAGCCGTCGGCGATATAGGGCTCCATGCTGTCACCGTCGATTCTTACGGCAAAGTCCGCCTCGCTGTCTGCGGGTATGCTGTAATCGGTGTAATCGTCCCCGAAAGCAGGCGATGCGTAGCCTGCGGCGGCAGGAGTTGAATACAGCGGGATAATCTTCATTTCCCCGCTCTCCTCAGCGGAGCTGTCATTCATGCGCTGAAGCTCGTGGTCAATCACCATATTCGTAAGGCTTTTGCCATAGCTGTCAAGGCGGCGATAGCGGGAAACAAGCTTCATTTCCTCAGCATCGGGCATAGACGGCGTTTCAATGCCCTCGCACATGCTTTCCACGGGTACATTAAGCTCCGCGCAAATGCGCATCATAAGGTCAAAGTCCACCTTCTGATTGTCGCGCTTTACCATGCTGTACAGCGTCTGCGGATGAACATCGACTCTGCGCGCAAGCTCGCTGACGGTAATGCCCTGCTGCATAAGTATTTCCTTAAGGGTTGAGCCTCTCATGGCGCACCTCCGTTTCTTTTCAAACAGCATATCATGTGTTATATATTATGTCAAGGAATAATCAATTATGCAGCTATTACGTCAATGCGTAGTTGACATCTAAGAAAAACGAGCATAATATGTTCACATGAACATTCTTTCATATTTAGGAGAATACGCATGAACGAATACATCTGCTCTGCCGAAGCATTTGAAGACGCAGATTCTTCAGGCATTGAAATGCCCGACGAAAGCATACTCTGCGAGCTTTCCGAGTTCTTCCGGGTTTTCGGCGATTCAACACGAATACGCATACTTTACGCGCTGTCAAAGTCCGAAATGTGCGTCTGTGACCTTGCCGGAGTTCTTGGCGTTTCACAGTCAGCCATTTCCCATCAGCTTCAGGTTCTGCGCTCAAGCAGGCTGGTGAAATATCGCCGCGAGGGCAAAACCGTATTCTACGCTCTTGACGATGAGCACATTTTTTCCATAATCAACATCGGGCTTGAGCATCTGGAGGAGTAAGCCATGGCAAAGGAATTTTCACCAAACAAAAAACCGATAAAGCCCGTCAAGAAGGGCGTTCAGCAGCCTCCCCGCAGATATAAGAAGCCCGCGAAGCAGCAGACGAAAAAGAAAGCGGAAATAAACAGCGAATACCTGCTCATAATTCTCGGTGCGGTACTGCTTATTGCCGCAATGGCGATTACGAATATTTTTTCGGACATGAACCGCTGGCTGAAGCTTGCCATTTTTCTTGTCCCCTATCTGATATGCGGCATTAACGTGCTGTATGAAGCACTTGAAAAGCTTCTGAAGGGCGAGTTGCTCGACGAGGACTTCCTCATGTCAGTCGCCTCCATCGGAGCACTGTGCATAGGTCACAGCGCCGAGGCTGTTGCAGTTATGCTGTTTTACCGCGTCGGCGAGGCATTCGAGGAGCGTGCCGAGGACAGAAGCCGCCGCAGCATAGCCCATCTTATGAATATCCGCCCCGACTACGCCTGCGTTGAGGTTGGTGGGCAGATTCGCCGTGTTGACCCCGAAAGAATACGCGTCGGCACCGAAATCATTGTAAGCCCGGGCGAAAAAATCCCGCTTGACGGCATAATAACCTACGGACGCACCACCATTGACACCTCCGCGCTTACGGGTGAATCCATGCCCCGCGGTGCTGAGGCCGGTGACAGCGTAACCTCGGGCTGTATAAATATTTCGGGCGTAATCCGTGTAAAAGTCACAAGACGCTTTAATGAGTCCACCGTTTCAAAAATTCTCAGGCTTGTTGAGGAAGCCGCGGAAAGCAAGTCCCGGCGCGAAAAGCTCATCACCCGTTTTGCGAAATACTACACGCCTATTGTTGTTGGGCTTGCGGTGGCAATCGCGCTTATCCCCTCCTTCATTACGGGCGAATGGGCGGAATGGATTCGCCGCGCCCTTATCTTCCTCGTAATCTCATGCCCCTGCGCGCTTGTAATTTCCGTTCCGCTTGCCTTCTTCGGCGGCATAGGCGGAGCGTCCCGTGCAGGCATTCTCATAAAGGGCTCGAACTATCTTGAAGCTCTGTCCGAGGCAGGCATCGTTGTGCTTGACAAAACCGGCACCGTAACCCAGGGCAGCTTCACAGTCACCCATATTGAGCCCGTGGGCATCAGCGCAAAGGACCTTCTGATGCTTGCGGCGGCGGCTGAAAGCTACTCAAGCCACCCCATCGCCCATTCTCTGCGCAGCGCCTGCAAGACGCTCCCTGATCATTCACTCATTACCGATGTGCGCGAGATTCCCGGACGCGGCGTTTCAGCCGTTGTCTGCGGACGCAATGTGCTCGTGGGTAACGAAAAGCTCATGTTTGCCGAGGGTATCAAAACGCTTACCCCCACGGTGAATGCAACCGTTGTTCACGTTGCCGCCGACGGCTATTACGGCGGCTACATCGTAATCGATGACCGCATCAAGAAGGGGGCAAAGGCCTCCGTCAAGGCTCTGTACAGCCTCGGCGTTGAGAAAACCGTCATGCTCACGGGCGACAACGGTCCCACGGGACGAGGCGTTGCCTACGCGCTGGGCGTTAACGATGTCATGACCGAGCTTCTCCCCGGCGACAAGGTCGTTGCCGTCAAGGAGCTCATGCGCGAAAACCACTACGGAAGTCTGCTGTTCGTGGGCGACGGCGTAAATGACGCACCCGTGCTTGCCTGCTCCGATGTGGGTGTCGCAATGGGCGTCATGGGTGCAGATGCCGCCATTGAAGCCGCCGACGTTGTTCTCATGGACGACGATATCCGCAAGCTTCCCCTTGCAATTTCCATTGCAAAACGCACTGTTCGCATCGCAAAGCAAAATATATGGTTTTCTTTGGTCACAAAGTTTGTTATAATGCTTTTAGGCGCTTTCGGTGCCGCAAGCATGTGGCTTGCGGTGTTCGCCGATGTGGGTGTGCTTATTCTTGCTCTGTTTAACTCCGCACGCGCCATGATTATTCCGGAATTTGATGACAAGGCATAAACATGAACGTATACGATTTTGACGAAACAATAATCTATCCCGACTCCTCCTACTCCTTTATCCGCTGGAGTCTGCGCAAGCGTCCGTGGCTGTTTATTCTGTGGGCGCCGGCTATGATATGGTACGGTCTGCTGTTTCTTTTCAGGCTGACCACCAAGGAAAAATTCAAGTGGGCAATCTTCAGTATCGTGCGTCACATTGATGATATTGACGCCGAGGTTGAGGAGTTCTGGAAATACTACGAAGGTCACTTATGCGAGTGGTATCTCAGGCAGAAGACTTCAGATGACCTCATTATTTCGGCATCTCCCGAATGGCTTCTGAAGCCGATATGCGACAAGCTCGGCATACATCTCATCGCATCTCCCCTTGACAAACATACCGCCGTAACCCACGGTCTTACCTGCACGGGCAAGGAAAAGGTACGGCGCTTCTACGAGGAATATCCCGACGGCGTAATCGAGAATTTCTATTCCGATGCTCTCCGCGATGCTCCCGTTGCGGAAATCGCCAACCACGCCTACAAGGTTGTGGGAAAAGGTCAGCGCATTATTCCCTGGCCCAAAAAGAAATAAATGATAAATCCCGCTGAATATTTCAGCGGGATTTCAGCTTGTCAAAAAAGTTTTTTTGACAAGCTGCTTGCTTTTTATTAACTTCTCTGAAGTTAATAAAAAGTAACTGATTTAACGTGAAAGACACCCTTCTTGGTTTTCTTTCACACTATCTTCCTTTCCGTTATCCAACGCTGTACGCTTGGGGTGGGCAGTCTCAAATCCCGCTGAATATTTCAGCGGGATTTCTCATTTATTTCTATATGAAGCATAAACGTCTTATTTACAACACAGCACTTATGACGGGCGCATCGCTGCTCATGAGCGTCATTTCCATGACCTTTCAGGTGTGGCTTGCAGGGAGAATCGGTGCCGACGGCATCGGGCTATATCAGCTTGTGCTTTCGGTGACCTTTCTTGCTGCCACCTTTGCCATATCGGGCATACGCTTTGCCGCAACAAGACTTGTTTCCGAGGAGCTCGGCATGGGACGGCGTGGCGGAGCCTCCTCCGCAATGAAAAAGTGCTTTGCCTATTCTCTCTTTTTCGGACTTGCCGCAGGACTTATTCTGTGGTTCGGAGCCGAGCCCATAGGCTTTCTCTGGATTGGCGATGCCCGCACCGTCCGTGCGCTTAAAATAAGCGCCTTTTCAATGCCCCTTATTTCCCTCTGCGCAGTCATAAGCGGCTATTTCACCGCCTGCGGCAGAGTGTGGAAGCCGACACTTACGCATCTTGCGGAGCAGCTTGCCACCGTTGGTCTTGTGGCATTTTTCCTTGCCCATACTCCCCACGGCGATATTGAAAAATGCTGCTGCAGCGTCATGCTCGGCACAGTCTGCGGCGATGCGCTTTCCCTTGCGCTCATGCTTTCGTTCTATCTCACGGACAAGGGCGTGCGATTCAAAGCCTCACCTGTGCCGCGTCTCACCTCGCGAATGCTGAAAATTGCCCTCCCCCTTGCCTTTTCCGCCTACGCACGCTCGGCGCTTTCAACTCTTCAGCATTTGCTTGTACCCCGCGGACTTCGGGCATCGGGTTTATCTGCCGACAGAGCGCTTTCGGATTACGGCACCGTAAGCGGAATGGTGCTTCCAGTCATTCTCTTCCCCTCCTGCATTTTAAGCGCACTTGCAGAGTTAATTGTTCCCGAGCTTACCGAAGCGCAGATGAGGGAGGACAAAAAGGACATTCTGCAAATCACAAGGGGCGTAATAAAAAAGGGCCTCGGCTATTCTGCGGCCGCTGCCCTTTTCATGTTCGTTTTTGCCGACAAGCTCGGGCTTGTCATCTACAATAGCGCCGATGCGGGACATTTCATCAGACTTCTCGCCCCGCTGATACCCGTCATGTACACGGATATGCTTATTGACGGCTGTCTGAAAGGCCTCGGTCAGCAGGTCTGGAGCATGGGGATAAACATTCTCGATGCCCTGCTGGGTGTTATTCTAACATGGAAGCTTCTTCCGCTGTACGCCATGAGCGCATACATGGTAATTATATACTTCACCGAGTGCCTGAATTTTGTACTGAGCGCTCTGCGCCTGCGTCAGATAATGCCCGCAAGGACAAGGAACAGAAGCACAAATGTGATGAGCACCGCTGCGGCAAACAGAGTGAAGCCCGGGGAAAATTTGCCCTTCTGACCGCTCTTGGAGGGCTCTACGAGCTTTGCCTTGCGGAGTGCATTGACAACGGGCTTGTAGATAAGAAGAGTCAGACCTGCGTTGATGCCGCCTTTTACAAGGTTAAAGGGCAGGAATATCGGCACCAGCATGGCGGCAACCTGCTCACGCGGAACGCCCATATAGAAGGGAGTTACAATGTAGTTCCAGAGCACCATGCACAGAGCCATGAAGGCAACGCCGATGCCGAGGCCAATTACAGCGCCCTTGTAGGAATGGCTTTTTTTGTAGAACCATGCGGCAGGAAGCGCAAAGGCGCAGGTTGAGATGAAGTTCATAAGGAAGCCGTAAGGACCGGTTGTGCTTATGGTGAGCATCTCAATAAAGGACACAATAAGCGCAATGATGGCGCTTGCCGCAGGTCCGAGGATAAAGCCCGCAATGACAACGATTGCGTCCTTGGGGTCATAGCTCAGAAAGCCCGCAATATTGGGAACAAGTCTGCCGATTAAAACTGCAACAAAGCTGATTGCGCAGAACATGGCAACCGTGACCATGTATTTGGTGGACATTTTGGATTTCTGCATGATTTCTGCCTCCGAAAAATGAAAATCGCCCGAAAGAAAATATCTTTCAGGCGCTCAAAACAAAATTCTGAACATCTTCTTCCATCCAGACTTTACTGTCGGTACCGGAATCACACCGGTTCATGCCATACGGCTCGCGGACTTTACCGCCGGTCGGGAATCACACCCTGCCCTGAAGATATTTATTCGGTTATGTACATTATAGCGCAGACGGCTAAAATGTCAACACCCCTTTGACATTTTACCGCACTTGGAATAAAATCAATCCAAGAGGTGAAAGCATGGAATTCGGAAAAAGCTGCTGCTTCACAGGCCACCGTCCCGCGAAGCTGCCATGGAAATATGATGAGCTTGACCTGCGCTGTGTGGAATTTAAGAAAAAGCTTGCCGCCGTTGTGGAGGCCGTGTATGAGTCGGGCATAACCCACTTCATAACTGGCATGGCCATGGGCTGTGACCTATACTGTGCCGAGGCTGTAATCGCTCTGCGCAGCTCTCACCCCGATATTACCCTTGAGGCCGCAGTACCCTATGACGGGCAGGACGCAAAGTGGAACCAGACCATGCGTGAGCGCTATGACCGCATACTCAAGGAATGTGATGCCGTGACGCTCATTCAGGACGCCTACACGCCCGATTGCATGATGTGCCGCAACAGATACATGGTTGACCACTCCTCCGTTTTAATCGCCTGCTATGACGGTCAAAGCGGCGGCACGTGGAACACGATAAAATACGCCATGGAAAAGGATATTGAGATAATACAGCTTCCTTTGGAATAAGAAAAAGCACTACATGAGTAGTGCTTTTTCTTATTTTATCAGATATTCGTACAAATCATTCGGGTTCTCCGCAACATAGATTGCGCCGTGCTCTTCAAGCTCACCCGGCTCTGCGTAGCCGAAGCGGACACCGATGCAGTCCATGCCGCACTTTTTTGCACCGTCAACATCATACAATCTGTCGCCCACAAGCACCGCCTCGTCAGCGGTGATGCCAAGCTGCTGTAGGGCGTAATCAATAACCTCCCACTTTTTGCCGCGGGTTCCGTCAAATTCGGAGCCGCACACGAGGTCAAAATCACCCGTCATGCCGTGCTTTTCAAGAATCTGCTCGGTGAAAAATCTGGGTTTAGAGGTGGTCACAACGGTGGTAACGCCCTTTTCCCTGAGCTTTTGTATCATCTCATGCATTCCCTCAAAGGGCTTGCACTCCGCCCAGCCTACAGGGCGGTAGCGTTCACGGTAAAGCGCAACGGCCTCCTCGGCCTTTTCGGCGGAAAATCCGTACTTTTTACTGAACATTTCATTAAGCGGAGGACCGCAGAAGCACATAAGCTCATTAAGCTCCGCTTCAATACCAAGCTTCTTAAGCGCATACTGAGTACTCTTTGTTATACCCTCGGCAGTGTCAAAAACAGTGCCGTCAAAATCAAAAAAGACATATTTTTTCACGGTTAACCTCCTGAGAAGAAGTAAAAAAATTTTATCATTCCCGTACTTTTTTGTCAATCTGTGCATAAGCTGAGCAGAGGTGAGTTTATGCACACGGAATTTTTTCTCGGTGCCAACAGCGCCGACGGTTTTTACTCGCTTTACGACGAATACTGCCGTGAAAAAGGCAGCTTCCTGCATCTCATCAAGGGCGGAGCAGGCGGAGGTAAATCGGGCTTCATGCGGAAGATTGCAGCGCACGCCGAGGAAAGCGGCTGTGACGTGGAGCTTATACGCTGTTCGGGCGATCCCGACTCTCTCGATGCGGTTTACATAACAAGCACAGCAGAGGGTTGGCTTGACGCAACCTCTCCCCATGCGCTTGAGCCCGACAACTTCGGAGTATGTTCGTGTTATGTTAACTTGGGACAATTCTGCTCACGCACGGAAAACGAAGATATTGTGATATATACGCAGCTCTACAAGGAGATGTACAGTTCAGCCTATGCTTATCTGAAGGCGGCAGAATGCATAAAAAGTGCAGAAATCCACGGATTATGCTGCAATTCAGCCATAAACAAGGCAAAATCAAGGGCAAAAAGCGCCGCAATTCGTGAGCTCGGCAAAAAGCGGAGCAGCAGCGGCAGCACCGTGTGCCGCTTTATCCGCTGCATAAGCTGCAAGGGTGAAATCGTGTTAACCGATACGGTTGATAAATTATGTAAACATATCATTTTGCTCGATGACCGCTTCGGGCTTGAGCAGTTTTACCTTGAGGAAGTGCTGAAAAACGCGGAGGGCGAACAGCTTATTGTGTGTCCCTCGCCGCTTAATCCGAAGCGGCTTGACGCGCTTCTTTTCCCCGAAAAGAGCCTTGCCTTTGTGGCTTCCTCCCTCATGCCAGAAGCAAAGGCATACCGTCATATCCGCCTTGATGCGCTTATACCCTCTGAGCTTATCCGCGAAAAGAAAGGTGAAATAAAACGGCGTGAGCAGCTCTTTGAGGAGCTGATGGCCGCCGCCTGCTTTTATCTTAAAAAGGCAAAGGATTTTCACGACAGGCTTGAAAACGCCTACCGTCCGTATATAGATTTTCCCGCTCTGACAGAATATACAGAACGGGAAATCGAGAAGTTAAATTTTTGAGCCCGTAATCGCGGCCATGGCATAGCAAAGCAGTGCGCTTATGATTTCGAGAATACCGATAACCTTGCACATTTTGCGCATGGAGGTGTTTTTCTCCTCAAGGGTTTTGCTCAGGACTATGAGCAGAGCGCCGAAAATCACGCCGCAGACCGTGCCGAGCAAGGTCGGCAGGCCGTATTTATCAAAAAACAGACACGCGCGTTCGCCCATGTATCCCATCTGAACCATGAAAAACACGAGATAGGCCGCAATCAGCACTATGCACAGGGTATTGATTATTTTTCTTTTTTCGTTACTCATCACATCACCTAGCATTTCGGGCAGCAGCACATATACATCACGTATGCCGAGCAGCAGCTGGAACAGCATTCTGCGCCCGGGCAGAGCATTGTTTTTACATTGCCCGAATAATCTCTGTAGGCGGCACTTCCGCCCTGAAGTCTTTCAAGCAGGCGGCGGTATTCCTCTTTGCCGGGGTCGATTTCCACGGCACGCTGGGCATCGTTTACGGCGGCAATGCGGTTTCCGAGGTACATATTGGCAACGGCGTGGAGATAATACCATCTGCCGTCACGTTCGGGTTCAGGCACCTGGGAAAGCGCCGTCAGCGCCTCAGTATAATGTCCCGTGCTTATGTAGTTCACAGCGGCACGGCATTCCACGCGCTCCTGCGGCTCTTCTCTTGCACCGTTCCAGCCGCCGAAGCCGCCATAGCTTCCGTATCCGCCAAAACCGCCATAGCCGCCGTAGCTTCCGTTACTGCCGTAGCTTCCGCTGTCGGCAGTGCCGTTTTTAATCTGCTCGTAGGCGGCATTTATCTCGTTCATCTTTTCCGCAGCCTTCGGATCATCTGGATTGCGGTCAGGGTGATATTTTTTTACAAGCTCGCGGTATGCCTTTTTTATCTCCTCATCGGAGGCATCGGGCGATACGCCGAGCACTTTATAGGGGTCCTGTACCATCCGGCACTGCTCCTTCTGTTCCTTTAATGTTGTAGTGGCTGTTAAACTGCGTCCAGACGCCAAAGCAGAGAATATTGCGTATGAGGTCCGCGTCCTGAACTATGGGAAGCATTTCAAAATTTACCGTACAATCGCCCATAAGCATCTCAAGAATGGTGCGGAAGCGCTCCATTTCGTCTGCGCGTCCGTAGAGCTCCTTCAGGGGATTGTATTTATAATACCTCTTGTCGTCCCTGAGGTCAATGCAGGCGTCCATAATGTAGATGAACTGGCCCAGCGCCATACCCATATTCCTCAGGTAAGGCGAAAAGAAGTCCTCTTTGTATGCAAAAAGCTCCGCCATAAGTTTTCCGAAGCAGCGTGAGGCTTCGTCGGGCAGGGGCTTGAAGCTTTTTTCAATTTCGGAAAGCTCCTTTATGCTTTCCTCCATGACACCGCACTGGCGTGGATAGCGTTTTTTTATCTCGCCGTAGGTTTTTTCCATGAGCTTTGCCTCGGCAAGCGACAACAAGCTGTAATCATCTTTCCAGTCGTCAAGACAGTTGAGATATGCCAGCGCCATGTTCATATCCGCAGCATAATCTGTGATTTCCGACTGCCAGAAGGCTTGTTTTTTCAGCAGGTGCGCAGGACACTTTTCCTCGCCGCTTCTTTCCTCCGGCTCATACATTGAACCGAGCACCAGCACAAGAAAGGTCATGTCATAGGTCAGCGTAAGTCTTGCAAGGCTGCCGTGGCGCTCATGCAGGGAGTGACACAGACCGCAGTAGCAGGCTCTGTAACGTTTCTTCTGCTCCTCGCTGAGAAGCTGCTGGCTTGCGGCAACAAAGCCGAACATCAGGTTTTACCTCTGAAAGAATTGCCGCACTTTCGGCAGACAACGTTGATTTTGCCTTTTCCGCGGGGAACGCGCAGCGTTGTTCCGCAGCTCGGGCACTTGAAGAATTTATAGCTGTCGCGCTGAACCCAGCGTTCCTTCTGAATGCGGAAAAAGCTTGTGAGCTTGTAGGTAAAGCCCATGTATTTGCTGTTTTCCATACTGCGCTTATAGTGCTCCTTGCTCATCATTCTGACATAAACAAGCACAAGCAGCACCACCGCAAGCATCCAGAGCAGCACGGAAACAACGCCCTTGAAAAGCAGTGAAAGAAGCATTACGGCCAGAGACGCAATGGTCATTGCCTTATTAAGTTGATCGTTGCCGTAGCGTCCGGCCATGAAACGTGCTATTTTTTCTCTCATTCAGAGTCACCTGTAAAAATATTTGTGATTAATTGTGATTAATAATATTATCATCTCACACGGAGAAATATATCAAAAAACTGTTAACAATCAGCCCTTGCTGTAGGCCCATGTGTACTCGGTTGTGATTACGCCGCCACCCTCGGAATCGGTGCTGACGCACTTTGTGTAGTTACCCGCCTCGTCATAGGTATATTCATTCTGCGTGAAGCTGGAGAGAACGCCGTTGCTGCCGAAAACGCTGCGCTTGAGAACGTTTCCGTGCGCATCGTAAGTGTACTCAATTCTGTCAATGACGTTACCGTCGGCATCGCATCTCAGGTCGGTGAGAAGGCGGTCATTTGCATCGTAGGTGTAGCGGTTTTCAATGGTCTCGCCTTCCATGTTATCAACTCGGACGCAGTTTGCAACTCTGCCCTTTCCGTCATAGCCGTAGGTGTATTCCGCAGCGACAAAGCTTTCGCCCTCATAATGCTTTTCGCTGACGCACTGTCCTGCCTCATCATATCCGTACTCGGTTTTTGCAAGCACCTTGCCCTCGGAAACTCTTGTTTCAAGAACAAGCTGACCGGCCTCGTTATACTCGTAGCTTGCGGTGTATTCCTCAACATATTCCTCGGGGCCGAGAGCTATGTACGAAATACGGAGAGTAATATTTCCGTTCTCATCATACTCGTTGGTATAGTAGCCTTCGGGAGCATCGTTGACGCCCATGTGCATTTCCTTTGTTATTCTGCCCTGGCCGTCATAATCGTAATACACTGTCAGATATTTAAGACCGTTTGCATTGTAGTTTACCTCTTTGACAAGGCGTCCCTCATCGCTGTTATAGGAAACTGGCGGAAGTGTGGGCTCAGGTGTGCTCTCGGTCTTTTCTTTATCGGAAGCCGCCTTGCCGCAGGCACCCAGTGACAGCAGCACGGCAAGAGTAAGAGCGATATATATAAGCTTTTTCATCATTATCCGACTCCTTTCGGGTTACATTTCAGCTTACCACAACGAACAAACAAAATAATGTATTTTTTGTAAATATAAAAAGAAAAGCCTCATTAGAGGCTTTTCTTTTTATATTTACAGAACTCTTACGCGGAGAACATCATCGATGCCGCGGATAACTTCCGCAACGTCCTCACCGATTCTGTCGCCGAGGTCAATCATTGTGTAGGCATATTTGCCGGGGGGCTTGTTTATCATGTGTTCAACGTTGATGTTTCTTTCGGTTATGAGGTCGAGTATGCGGTTAATCATACCGGGAACATTGTGGTGGATAACGCAGAGTCTGCAAACGCCCATGCGTTCAAGTCTTGCGGTGGGCAGA
>JAZRVW010000085.1:0-4943 GCA_045599385.1 Oscillospiraceae bacterium
CTGCGTAGAGCTTTTCGTTAAAGTCAACTGCGAGGGGGAAGTAGTCGATGCCGTCCTTGGGACGTGCAGATGCGGTGCAGGTAACGAGAACGGTGGTCTCACCGTACTTGACGAGGACTGCGCTGTTGCAGAGCTCTGCCATCTTGCCCACTTCCATGGACAGGGGGCGGCCTTCGTACATGACGTCATCGCGGGCCTGATCTGCCTCGGACTCGATCATGACGATCTTCTTGTCGGTGGCAGCGATGGTGGTGATCATCCGGTTTGTTTTGCGCTCTTCCTGAGTGGGGTTGAAGAGATACTTCTCGCCGTCCCAGCCGAGAACGATGCCTGCGATGGGGCCGTTGAAGGGAACATCGGAGATAGAAACTGCTGCGGAAGCACCGATCATTGCGGTGATTTCGGGGCTGCAGTCGCGGTCAACGGAAAGCACCTCGCAGGCGATGACAACGTCATTGCGCAGGTCGGTGGGGAAGAGGGGACGCATGGGGCGGTCGATAAGGCGGGAAGCCAGAACTGCGGGGAGGCTGGGCTTGCCTTCGCGGCGCATGAAGCTGCCGGGGATACGGCCCACTGCGTAGAGCTTTTCGTTAAAGTCAACTGCGAGGGGGAAGTAGTCGATGCCGTCCTTGGGACGTGCAGATGCGGTGCAGGTTACGAGCACGGTGGTTTCGCCGTACTTTACGAGAACTGCGGCGTTGCAAAGCTCTGCCATCTTGCCGACTTCCATGGAAAGAGGACGGCCTTCGTAGGTCATCTCAAACTTGCGGTAGTTGGGAAACTGCTTGTGAGTGATAATCATTTGTGTTACTCCTTTTCGTATTTTTCTGTGAACGCAGGAGCATAGCACTTGAAAATAAGTCCTTTGGGCTCACTTTCAAATACTAAGCTACCCTGCGCCCATGTGTTTGCTGAACTGTGATTCGGTGCGCGAGTGCAGCGGGATAATCGCCGCTGCTGCCGGTCGGGCTGACGCAAAAACGAAAAAATAAAGCGTAGCAGCGTCGCTGAAAGAAAAAAGTCAGGACAATATTAAATTGTCCTGACTTCTAAAACCTTCATACCCTTCGGAATTGCCGGGATTACTTGCGGATGCCCAGCTTTGCGATGATTGCGCGGTAACGCTCGATGTCCTTCTTTGCGAGGTAGTCGAGCAGACGGCGGCGCTTACCGACCATCTTGTACATGCCCAGACGGCTGTGCTTGTCGTTGGGATGAACCTTCAGGTGAGCGGTGAGCTCGCGGATGCGCTGAGTGAGGATTGCGATCTGAACCTCGGGAGAGCCGGTGTCGGTCTCATGGGTTCTGTTTTCTGCGATGACCTGAGTCTTGGTTTCTTTGGTAATCATAATGATACCCCTTTCAAAATTATTTTATACCCAATGACTAAGCAGAGGGAGGAAAGGTCTCCCAAGTGCTGAGTTCACGGGCTTAAGCCTTAACATACTATCACCATTAAATATATTTGTAAAGCTTTTTCTTACATTTTTGAAAAATTAATCTTATGAATAAATAAGCTCGTAAATGCTCTCAAGAGCTTTAAGGTTTGCGCCCTCGCCCATGGAGATGGAATAGCTGTAACCGTTATCATACCATGTGGCAGCGCCCATGCTTCCGCCCTCCTCAACGGTCACGGTCAGGGGAGGAATGGAGTCATAGTCAATATTGGTCCCACTGCCCGATGAAAACCACACGCCGCTGATGTCTTCAGGCTTGTCGGTTTTCTGTGCGCGGTAGCTGTAGTTAACACCGCCGTACACGAACTGAACCTCAGCCAGAGTTCCCCCGATGATGAAGTATTTTACATCGCTTGAGGCTTCGGGAACAACAAGAGCAACACCGATTGCCCCTTCAAGCTCCTCGGGGGTGACCTCAACCATTGGATTTACGGTCTGAGCGATAAAGCCGCCGTCTTCACCCTCATAGATGTAGTTGCCGTTGCCGTCGATTTTGCCGTCTTCCAGAGCTTCGGTATCGGACTTATCTTCGTCCTTGCCGCCGTCTGAACAGGCACACAGGGCAAATATCATTAATAATGCAAGCATGAGTGCAGTCAGTTTTTTCATGATAATTCTCCTTTGCGGATATTTTCTTAAATATATCATAAGACAGATCAAAAGGCAAACTGTTTCAAAGCAAATCGGCACATGAGTATATTGACGGCGGTTTTATGCTATGATATACTGAATTTCACTTTATGTATTTATAAAGAAATTGTATTTTTAGGAGAGTGTTAATCCGAAATGGATGAAGGCAGTCGATTATCGCTGATAGTCGTAATTGTTTTACTGTTCTGCGCGGCATATTTTGCCATGGCGGAAATTGCGTTTGCATCGGTTTCCCGCGTGAAGCTCAAAACCGCTGCTGACAGGGGTGAGGAAAAGGCAAAAAAAGCGCTTTTCGTGCTGGATAACTTTGACCGCGCCATCACCACTATTCTTATCTGCACAAATATCATACACATTTCAGCGGCAAGCATCGTCACCGTTACCGTTACGCGTATATGGGGACTTTCTGCCGTTACTTTGAGTACGATTATAACCACGATCGTGGTGTTCTTCGCGGGCGAGATGCTCCCGAAGAGTATAGCGAAAAAATACAGTGAGCGGTTCAGCAAGGCACTGGCGGGATCACTGTGCTTTTTTATGTCCGTTTTTAAGCCCCTGGCGGTGCTGCTGTCGGGCATCGGCAGCTTTGCGTCAAAATTCGTAAAGGCCGACCCTCAGATAACCGTCACCGAGGAGGAGATATACGACATCATCGAGGATATGACCGAGGAGGGCAGTCTTGATGAGGAGCAGTCGGAGCTTATTTCCTCCGCGCTTCAGTTCGGCGATACAACGGTTGAAAGCGTTCTGACCTCCCGCGTTGACCTTGCCGCCCTTGACGTTGAGGACTCCGTTGAGGAAACGCTGAAGTTTATCCGCGGTTCCAACCATTCCCGTCTTCCCGTTTACGAGGGAAGCATTGACAACATCATCGGTGTTCTGCAAATCCGAAAGTACATCAGGGCATATCTGCATGAGGGCGAAAAGCTTGATATCCGCGGTCTTCTGGACGAGCCCTACTTTGTACATCAGAGCACCAATATTGACGACCTCCTGCCCGTAATGAGCAAGCGCCGTCTTAACATGGCCGTTGTGACGGACAACTACGGCGGCACTCTCGGCATAGTCACCGTTGAGGACATTCTCGAGGAGCTTGTGGGCGAGATATGGGACGAGGACGATGTCATTGAGGAGCCCTTCAGGGAAGCAGGCGAGGGCGTATGGGACGTTGACGCGGAAATGACGGTTTCCGATGTCTTTGAGCTTCTTGAGTTTGACGACCCCGAGGACAATGAAAGCTTCACAAACAAGCTTATGGGCGAGTGGGCTTATGAGCAGTTTGCCGCAATACCAAAGGTGGAAGCGGGATTTGAATATCACTCCGTTTCCGTCAGGGTTACGGAAATGTCGCACAACCGCATAATGCGGCTGACTGCGTGTCTTAAGCAGGGAGGTGAGGAAGAATGACCGCTTATCTCTGCATGGCAGGCATAATCGTCTGCGTGTTCTTCTCCAATTATTTTTCCTCCTCTGAAATGGCCTATTCCTCCTGCAACAAGCTCCGCCTTGAAAACGCAAGGGACGACGGCTCAAAGCGTGCGGGCGCCGCGCTTAAGATAACCGAAAAATTTGACCATACGCTGTCCGCGATACTCATAGGCAACAACCTTGTGAACATCGCTTCATCGTCGCTGGGCTCCGTTGCGCTGATAATTTTGCTGGGCGAAAAAAGGGGTACCGAATATGCGTGGGTGGCAACTGTTGTAATTACCCTGCTTGTCATCATTTTCGGCGAAACAATTCCCAAGATTATCGCAAAGGGCAGCCCGAACCGCATTGCCATTAACCATGCGTATTTTATCCGCACTCTTACGGTGATTCTCACGCCGGTAATATGGATTGTTGTGGGTCTTGTAAAGCTTCTGACCTTCGGCATGAAGGGCGAAAAGAACGAGGACGCCGACCTGGAGGAGCTTTCCTCACTCATCGAAACCGCGGAGGACGAGGAAATTCTTGACGAGGACCAGTCTGAACTCGTGCAGGCGGCAATCGACTTTTCCGATGTCTCCGCCTCCGAGGTCATGACGGCCCGCGTAGATATGGAAGCAATCGACATCGACGATGACTGGGACGAAATTCTGCGCTTCATCGACGAATGCTCCTATTCACGCATACCCGTTTATGAGGACAGCGTTGACAACATCATCGGCGTGCTGTACCTCAACCATCTGCTCAAGGCGCTCACCGATGAGGAAAAGCCCGACATCAGAAATCTGCTCATGCAGCCCTGCTATGTGTATAAAACCATGAAGCTCCCCGCGGTCTTAAGCGAGCTTAAGCGCGCAAAGCAGCATCTTGCCATCGTCACCGACGAGTATGCGGGAACCCTTGGCGTTGTGTCCATGGAGGACGTTCTGGAGCAGCTTGTGGGCGAGATATGGGACGAAACCGACGAGGTTGAGGAAGAGGTCGTGGAGCGCTCGGACGGTCTTTTCGAGCTTGACGGCGACATGGTAATCTCCGATTTCCTTGAGCTTCTCGGCATACCCGAGGAAAGCTTTGAGGCCGAAAGCGAAACCGTGGGCGGCTGGACGATTGAAATGTTCGGACGCTTCCCCAGAGCAAACGACAGCTTCGACTATGAAAATCTCTCCGTAACCGTCATGGAAATGGACGGACGCAGAGTTGAAAAAATCCTCGTAAAGCAGAACGAAGCCGAAGAGGACGGGGAATAAAAAATCACGCGCTGACCATGGGCGGCGCGCCATAGGGATTAATAGGTTTTGAACGGCCCTTTTCCGCCCATACTTCATAAAAAAATCCGACAATGCGACAGCATTGCCGGATTTTTGTTATATTGTCTGGACGTAAAATTTCTCGCTCAAAACTGCTTTG
>JAZRVW010000086.1:0-16210 GCA_045599385.1 Oscillospiraceae bacterium
TGGGCAAAACCACCACCATCGGCAAGCTCGCCGCCCAGCTCAAAAGCGAGGGGAAAAAGGTTCTTCTTGCCGCGGGCGACACCTTCCGTGCCGCCGCCGGGGAACAGCTCAACATTTGGGCGGAGCGTTCCGGTGCGGACATCGTTCGTCACGAGGAAGGCAGCGACCCTGCCGCTGTTGTCTACGACAGCCTCTGCGCGGCAAAGGCGAGAGGCAGCGATGTTATCATAATCGACACTGCCGGTCGTCTGCACAACAAGGCAAACCTTATGAATGAGCTTAATAAAATACGCCGCGTTATTACCCGCGAGCTTCCCGATGCCAACGTTGAAACCCTCATGGTGCTTGACGCAACAACGGGACAGAACGGTCTTATTCAGGCAAAGCAGTTTCTTGAAACCGCAGGTCTTACGGGAATCGTACTCACCAAGCTTGACGGTACTGCAAAGGGCGGCATAGTCTTTGCCATCGCCCAGGAGCTTCAGCTTCCTGTCAAATTTGTGGGAGTGGGCGAGGGCATTGACGACCTTATTCCCTTTGACAGCAACGACTTTGTGGAGGCGCTGTTTAAAGAATGAAACTGATTCTGGCAAGCAACAACGCAAAAAAGCTCCGCGAGCTGAAAGCGATTCTGTCCGATATGGACGTGGAGCTCTTCTCCCAGTGCGAAGCGGGCTGCGATTTTGAGGTTGACGAAACGGGTACAACCTTTGAGGAAAACGCTTATCTCAAGGCAATTGCCGTCTATGAGGCAACGGGCGAGGCAACGGTTGCCGATGACTCCGGACTTATGGTTGAGGCATTAAACGGTGAGCCGGGAGTTTACTCCGCACGTTACGCACCCGGCGGACACGATGCCACGGATAAGGAAAAGTATATGTATCTGCTTTCCAAAATGGAGGGCATTGAAAACAGAGCCGCAAAATTCGTCACAAGCATTTGCTGCATTCTTCCCGGCGGAGAAATAATCCGCACGGAAGGGGAGTGCCGCGGTGAAATTTTGCCGTACCCCCACGGAGAAGGCGGCTTTGGCTATGACCCCGTGTTCAAGCCCGAGGGCTATGACACAAGTATGGCCGTTCTTGGCCCAGAGGTGAAAAATCAGATTTCCCACAGGGCCAACGCGCTTAGAGAATTCAAAAAAGAATTGAGGAAACACAATGGCACTATCAAGTAAGCAGAGAGCACAGCTCAAGGGCATTGCCATGAATGAGGACACCATCATTCAGATTGGCAAGGGCGGAATTTCCGACAACACTCTGATTCAGGTGCAGGACGCATTGAAGGCGCGCGAGCTTATCAAGGGCCGCGTTCTTGAAAACAGCCTGCTGACTGCCCGCGAAGCAGCCGAAGCACTGGCTGAGGCCTGCGGCGCAGAGGTTGTCCAGACCATCGGAAGCAAGTTTGTGCTGTATAAAAAGAATGCAAAAGAGCCTAAAATTGCTCTTGTAAAAGATAAAAAGAAATGAAAATTGCTATTTACGGCGGTTCCTTCAACCCTCCGCACTGCGGCCATGTTGAAGCGGCACGCACGGTTGCGGAGGCTGTTGAACCCGACAAGCTGCTCATAATCCCCGCGAGCATACCTCCTCATAAGGCAATGGCGGCAAACAGCGCCTGCGCCGAGGAGCGACTTGTGATGTCAAAGCTGGCTTTTGAGGATATTCCCAACGCTGAGGTCTGCGACATTGAGCTTCACCGCGAAGGCAAAAGCTATTCCTCGGATACGCTTATGCAGCTTAAGGAAATCTACCCCGAAGCTGAGTTTGTCTTCGCCATGGGTACGGATATGCTGCTGAGCTTTGAAACCTGGCACGAGTTCCGCTATCTGCTGGATAATATGACGCTCGCGGTGTTCTGCCGCAACGAAGGCGAGAATGCGGAGATTAAAAAGCATGCGGAATATCTGCGCAGGGAGTACGGGGCGAGAATAATTTTTGTTGACCATGAGCCTCTGCCTATGTCCTCCACGGAGATAAGGGAGCTGCTCCCGCAGCGCAAGGGTGCGGAGCTTTTGCCCGATAAGGTTTATTCCCGCATTATTCAGCAGGGTGATTACGGCGCGAAGCCTGATTTCGACTGGCTGCGCGGGAAAGCATACGCCATGCTCAAGCCAAAACGCATTCCTCATGTGGCAGGCTGTGAGCAGGAAGCGGTGAAGCTTGCTCACCGTTGGGGCGCCGATGAGGAAATCGCGGCGGAAGCGGGCATTCTGCACGACATAACAAAAAAACTTTTACTTCCCGACCAATTGATATTGTGCGAGAAATATGGTATTATAAACGATACGTTTGAAGAAGAAAACGTGAAGCTGCTTCACTCAAAAACGGGTGCCGCCGTTGCGCGTGACCTTTTCAACGTGTCCGATGAGGTTTATGAGGCAATCCGCTGGCATACAACGGGCAAGCCTGACATGAGCCTTATGGAAAAAATCATTTATATGGCTGATTATATCGAGCCCAACCGTGACTTTCCCGGAGTTGAGGAGCTGAGAAAGCTTGCCTACGGGGATTTGGACGAGGCAATGGCACTTGGCCTTGAAATGAGTCTTGAGGATATAAGAAGCTACGGAAATGAGCCGTACATAGTAACGGTTGAAGCATGTAAGTGGTACAAGGAAAACAGAAAATGACCTGCTGAATGCAGAAAGGAAGATAGAATATGCAGTCATCCGGTAATAATAGAAACAAAAGAGATGCTGACAGCTTTGACAGACAGGACAACTACACCGGTGAAGAGTATTATGAGGAACGTTCCGGAAAATCTGCCAAGACTGAAGAGATTCTTGCAAAGAGGAAAAAAGCAAGTAAGGTAAAAAAGGCCCGCAAGACAGCACTTATTGTTATTCTGATTGTTGCAATTATCCTCGCGGCCGGCGTAATTGCTCTTGAAATATTCACCGAGCCGCCAGATACAAGTGACGACAAAGGTCTTAAGAATGACGATAATGGCGTTGCACCCGGTGTAGACGGCGGCAGAAAAGACGGCGTGTACACTCTGCTTGTAGTAGGACGCGATAAGGTCGGTAATAATACCGATACCATCATGGTAGGACGCTTTGACGTTGTTAATCAGACTCTGAATGTTGTCAGCATTCCCCGTGATACCCTCGTAAACATCAACTACAACAAGAAGAACATTAACTATGTATATCCTGCCTGCGTGAACTCGGGCGACGATGCAATCGGTGAGCTGTGCGAAGCAATATCCGATATGCTCGGCTTCTATGTTGATAACTATATTGTTATTGATATTCAGGCGGCTGCCGAACTTGTTGACTGTATAGGCGGCGTTGACTTCAATGTTCCCCTTGATATGATATATGACGATCCTACGCAGGATCTGCACATCAACATCAAAGCAGGTATGCAGACGCTTGACGGCGAAGATGCAGTTAAGGTTTTCCGCTACAGAGAAGGCTATGCCGATGCCGACCTTGGCCGCATCAATGTTCAGCATGATCTGCTCATGGCAATTGCAAAACAGACGCTTTCTCTCGGAAATCTTCTGAAAATTGATGATATCATAGACATTGCCGTAAGCCACACCGAAACCGACCTTACGGGCGACAATATCCGCTTCTATATCAAGGAATTTCTGAAGATTAATTCGGAGGATATTAAGTTCCTGACCCTGCCGTACACCTCCTGCGGAATGATATTCAACTGGAGCAGCCTTTTCACCGATATTGACGCATGGCTCGACATGGTAAACGAATATCTCAATCCCTATGAACAGGAAGTAACGCTTGATAATATCAATATGATTACCTATAAGGACGGTAACTTCTACTATACCTCTGAGCCTATGCGCGGCAGTATTCAGGGAATGCTCGGCTATGAGCCCGGCACATCGGTTGACGGCGCGGGCATGATAAAGTTTGTAAGCTCAAAATAAAGGAAGATTATTCTATGATGACACCCAATGAAGTCGTAAAGATTGCCGCAAAGGCACTCAGCGATAAAAAAGGCAAGGATATCAAGGTGCTTAAGACCGATAAACTCACCTCTCTGTGTGACTATTTCGTAATCTGCACCGGTACCTCCTCCACCCATATCAAATCCCTTACAGACGAAATTGACAAGGCAATGAGCGAGGCAGGAGAACCGCCTCTCCGCCGTGAAGGTTACCGTTCAGGCAACTGGGTGCTGCTTGATTTCGGCTGTGTAGTCGCCCATGTCTTTACCGAAGACGCAAGAGATTTCTACAAGCTGGAAAGACTGTGGTCCGACGCCGAGGAGATTGATCTCTCATCCCTTATCAGCCCCTGCTAAGGGGCATTCGGAACGCACGTAGGCGTGCAAATAATGATAATGGAGAGAAATTAAAATGAAATACGATTTTACCGCAATAGAGAAAAAATGGCAGGCAGTCTGGGAAGAAAAAAAGCCCTATGCCGCAGTAACAGGCGATACAACCCGCAAGAAATTCTACGGACTCATTGAGTTTCCGTATCCCTCAGGTCAGGGCCTTCATGTAGGACACCCCAGACCCTTTACCGCAATTGATATTGTTTCCCGCAAAAAGAGAATGGACGGCTACAACGTTCTGTTCCCAATCGGCTTTGACGCTTTCGGTCTGCCTACTGAGAACTACGCGATAAAGACTCATATCCACCCCACTAAAGTTACCGAGAAGAATATCGCAACCTTCACAAGCCAGCTCAAGATGCTGGGCTACGGCTTTGACTGGGACAGAGTAGTGGATACCACCGACCCCAAGTACTACAAGTGGACTCAGTGGATTTTCCTGCAGATGTTCAAGAACGGGCTTGCATATAAGACCACAATGCCGGTTAACTGGTGTACCTCCTGCAAGTGTGTTCTTGCAAACGAAGAGGTTGTGGACGGTGTGTGCGAACGCTGCGGAAGCGAGGTTGTCCGCAAGGAAAAGAGCCAGTGGATGCTTGCAATCACCAAGTATGCCCAGCGCCTTATTGATGACCTGGACGAGCTTGATTTCATTGAGCGCGTAAAAATCCAGCAGAAGAACTGGATAGGACGCAGCACCGGTGCAGAAATCACCTTCAAGACCAATGTGGGCGATGAAGTAACCGTTTACACCACCCGTGCCGATACTCTGTACGGTACTACTTACATGGTAATCTCTCCTGAACACCCCCGTCTTAACGAGTGGAAGGACAAGATTAAAAACTGGGACGAGGTTGTTGCATATCAGAAGGAAGCTGCAAAGAAGTCCGACTTTGAGCGCGGCGAGCTGAACAAGGACAAATCCGGTGTTAAGCTTGAAGGTATCGAGGTAATTAATCCCGTAACCGACGAAGCTCTTCCCATGTTTGTTTCCGACTATGTACTTATGGGCTACGGCACCGGTATCGTCATGGGCGTTCCCGGCCATGACCAGCGTGACTGGGACTTTGCGACAAAGTTCGGTCTGCCCATCATTGAGGTTGTCGCAGGCGGCGATGTAACCAAGGAGGCATTCGTTGCCAAGGACGACAGCGCAATAATGGTTAACTCCGGCTTCCTCAACGGCATGACCGTCAAGGAAGCAATTCCCGCCATGAAGAAGTATGTCGTTGAGCAGGGCTTCGGCGTTGAAAAGGTAAATTACAAGCTGCGTGACTGGGTATTCTCCCGTCAGCGTTACTGGGGCGAGCCTATCCCCATGGTGAACTGCCCCAAGTGCGGCTGGGTTCCCGTTCCCGAAGAGGAGCTGCCTCTGCTGCTTCCCGATGTTGAGAACTATGAGCCCACCGATAACGGCGAAAGCCCCATCGCAAAGATGCGCGACTGGGTTGAAACCTCCTGCCCCAAGTGCGGCGGCAAGGCTGAGCGCGAAACCGACACCATGCCCAACTGGGCAGGCTCAAGCTGGTACTTCCTGCGCTACATGGATCCCCACAACGATGATGCCCTTGTTTCCAAGGAAGCAGAGGAGTACTGGGGACCTGTTGACTGGTATAACGGCGGCATGGAGCACACCACTCTGCATCTGCTGTATTCACGTTTCTGGCACAAGTTCCTTTACGATATCGGCGTTGTTCACACCAAGGAGCCTTATGCAAAACGCACCTCCCACGGCATGATTCTTGGCGAGGGCGGCGAAAAAATGAGCAAGTCCCGCGGCAACGTAATTAACCCCAATGATATCGTTGACCAGTACGGTGCTGACACTCTGCGCCTACACATCATGTTCATAGGAGACTTTGAGAAGGCAGTTTCCTGGAGTAACGAGGCCGTCAAGGGCTCCAAGCGCTTCCTTGACCGCTGCTGGAATCTCATGGAGATGTGCAGCGATGACATGGGTTACTCCAAGAAGAACGAGAGCATTGTTCACAAGACCATCAAGAAGGTCGGCTCCGATATTGACGAGCTCAAGATGAACACCGCAATCGCGGCTCTCATGACCATGGTAAACGAGTTCTACTCCAACGGCTGCACCAAGGGCGAGGTTAAGACCCTTATCCAGCTTCTCAGCCCCTTCGCACCTCATATTGCCGAGGAAATGTGGGAGCAGATGGGATTTGCAGCAGCCGAAGGCAAGATGGCAATGCAGACAAGCTGGCCCGAGTATGACGAGGCAAAGACCGTTGACACCGAGCGCGAAATGGCAGTTCAGGTAAACGGCAAGCTCAAGACCACTATCATCGTACCCGCCGACTCCGAGGACCAGGTCATCATTGACGCGGCCTGCGCCGACGAAAAGGTACAGCGTCTTATGGAAGGAAAACAGCTTTTTAAGACTATCGTTGTCAAGAATAAGCTCGTAAATCTTATCATAAAGTAATTGTTGACATTGTAAGCAAAACCAAGTATAATGTCAGTCGTTAAGCCAAGGATTTGGCCCTTAAAGCGCCGAAAGGCGTTAATGGAGGGAGTGAAATAAATGTCTGAAATCTATGTCAAGGAAAACGAGTCTCTGGACAACGCTCTTAAGAGATTTAAGCGCGCCACCGCAAAGGCAGGCGTTATGCAGGATCTGAGAAAGAAGGAGTATTATCAGAGCCCCAGCGTACGTCGCCGCAAAAAGAGCGAGGCTGCACGCAAGAACAAGAACAAGAGATATTACTAATATCTTAACAAAAAATCCACCGTCTTTGACGGTGGATTTTTTATTCGTCAAGCAAAGTCTTACGGACTTTGCTTGAATTTTTCTCGCACTCATCGCATCGGCAACAAGTTGCCTCTTTGGTCGGTGCGAGGGCTCGCTTTGCTCGCCTTATGGTGTTTTTGAGAGGGCAAAGCTCTCTCAAAAACGAGTTTAATTATATTTGTCAGCTAAAACTGCCAAACTCTGCGAGGCATATTAGTATTAATAAAAGCCGGAAGCGAGTTTGTTGCTTTTATTCTTCGGGAATTATCCACGGAAGCTCGACAAGCGCATAGCCGTGTTTGACTTCGGGGAGAAATTTCTCCGTAATATCAGCGGTTTTAAGCTTCAGCGTGGAGCTGTTTATGCAGGGGTGACAGCCGATGAATTCGTCTTTCAGGAGGTCGGCGTCAATTACAAGATGCACCTTACCTCCGTCGTTCATAAGCCCGAGAACGCTGACGGAGCCCGGAGTAATATCAAGATGCTGCCCCATGTGCTCAGGCGAGGCAAAGGAAAGCCGTGCGGTGTTTATCTGCTTTGAAAGGAGCTTCGTCTTGAAGGGCTTGTCACCGGGCATGAGAAGAAGATAAAACTCCGTCTGCTGACGGTTTGTGAGGAAAAGATTTTTGCAAATATCCGCGCCTAAAACCTTTTCAACCTCGTGACACATTTCGATTGTGTCAGCGAAATCATGGTCAACGCGGGCGTATTCGATGCCAAGCCTGTCCAGCATTTCGTAGCAGCGCTGTTCCTTGGGAAGTCTGCTTTCAAAATCGGCGGGTCTGCCGTTAAATAGTTCGGAAATGTTCATGTCTTACCTCGAAATTGTTGTTATGACTGATTATCTCACATTTTTTCCGCAATGGCAACAAGCTTGTAAAAATCGGAGCAAGGGTTTATAATTATTTTGGGTGAGTATTGATGCAAAAAATAAAACTTTGCGGTACTGATGAACTTGATATTGTCAAAACCTTTGAGTGCGGCCAGTGCTTCCGCTGGAATGCCGATGAAAAGGGCGTTTACCGCGGCGTTGCGTCGGGACGTTATGCCGAGGTTGAGGTAATTGACAATGCAGTTTACATAACATCAGATGCCGATGAGAATTTCTGGCGTGAATACTTTGATATGGCAACGGATTACAATGAAATCAGCGCCGCGTTCACGGGCGAATACCTTGAAACCTGCCGCGAATACGGCAGGGGAATACGCATTCTCCGGCAGGAAGCGTGGGAGGCGCTATGCTCCTTCATCATTTCCCAGTGCAACAACATAAGCCGCATAAAAGGCATAGTTGAAAGGCTGTGCACGCTTTTCGGCGATGAAATAAATATCGGGGATAAAGTGTACTATACCTTTCCCTCTGCCGAAAGGATTGCGCAGCTTTCGGCTGATGACCTTGCACCTCTGCGCTCGGGCTATCGCGCTGAATATATCATTATCGCAGCAAAGGCTGTTGCCGACGGAAGCCTTGACCTTGAGGAGCTTAAGGAAATTAACTACAAGGACGCCATAAAAGAGCTGCGCAAGCTTCGCGGCATCGGTGAAAAGGTTGCAAACTGCGTGGTGCTTTTCGGGCTGTGGCACATGGAGGCATTCCCGATTGACGTGTGGATGAAGCGCGCATTAAAGGAAAACTTCGATGCGGACTTTAATCCCGAAACCCTCGGCAGCTATGCGGGACTTGCCCAGCAGTATATTTTCTATTATGCAAGGAGCAACGGCAAATGAAATATAAACTGATAGCAACCGATATGGACAGCACGGCGCTTACTGACGATAAGCGCCTCACACCGCGCACCGCTGCGGCCATGAACAAGGCCATTGAGCAGGGGAAATACGTAGTGTTTTCAACGGGAAGAAGCATCAGCCTCATTAAACCGTATATAGACATGATAAAGGGGCTGCGCTATGTTGTGACCTCCAGCGGCGGAACTGTAACCGACCTTGAAACCGGCGAGTTTCTCCTGCACAGAATGATTGATGCGGAAACGGTAAAGCGCATTATTGCGGCGGCAAACGGCTGCTATGTGTATCCTATTGTGTTTTATGCAAACGAAACCTACGGAAGTTCCTGGTGCGTTGACAATCTGACCGATTTCGGTCTTCCCGCCTACGAGCCAATTTACCGAAGCTTCATGAACATGGTTGACGATTCCATGAACTACTTCATGGAACACCCCGCAGAGCTTGAAAAATTCAACCTCTTTTTCGGGAACGACTATGAGGCTGATGAGGTGTATGAAAAAATCAAGGATTTGCCCGTAACCTTTACCACCCGCAACTCCAGAACGCTTGAAATAAACGCGGTGGGGGTAAACAAGGCTGAGGGACTCAAGGTGCTGTGCAGGCATCTCGGCATTGATATGTCCGAGGTGATTGCCGTGGGCGATGCGGAAAATGATGAGGAAATGATAGCCTGCGCAGGACTAAAGGTTGCAATGGGCAACGGAAGCGAAAGGGTAAAAGCCCTTGCCGATGTTGTTGCGGACACCAATGAAAATGACGGCGTTGCCAAGATAATTGAGCAATATTTGCTTGATTAGTACTATATCTTGTAGTATAATAAACTGATTAATTATTTATATAAATAAAGTTGGGAGGAACGAACTGTGGAAGATAAGATTTTGCAGCTTAAAAAGTGGATTGACGAGAGCGATAATGTCGTGTTTTTCGGCGGCGCAGGCGTTTCCACCGAAAGCGGAATCCCCGATTTCCGCAGTGTTGACGGACTTTACAATCAGAAGTGGAAATATCCTCCCGGAACAATTCTGAGCCATACCTTCTTTACCCGCTTTCCCGAGGAGTATTACCGCTTCCACCATGAAAAGCTTACGGTTAAGGACGTTAAGCCCAATGCGGCACATCTCAAGCTTGCGGAGTGGGAAAAGCAGGGCAAGCTCCGCGCAGTCGTAACCCAGAACATTGACGGACTTCATCAGGCTGCAGGCAGCAAAAAGGTGCTTGAGCTTCACGGAAGCCTTCTCCGCGCCTATTGCTCAAGCTGCGGCAGACCATATCCCGCAGATAAGATGAACTTCTGTGAGGGGGTTCCCAAGTGTCAGTGCGGCGGCGTTGTCCGTCCCGACATCGTTCTTTATGAGGAGCCGCTTGACGACAAGGTCATGTATGAAGCAATCGACTATATCAGGAATGCCGATGTGCTTATCATCGGCGGCACTTCTCTGAATGTTTATCCCGCCGCGGGACTAATCAACTACTACCGCGGAAACAAGCTTGTTCTGGTAAATCTCAGCGCAACCCCCTATGACAACGAGGCTGACCTCGTAATCAACGAAAAAATCGGAAAGGTGTTCAGTCAGCTTTGAGCAGAATAGACGTGATGGGTGTCGGCTTTGACACTCTGACAAGAAACGAAACAATTGAATTGGCGAAAAGGCTTATTGATGAACGCTCTTCCGCTTACATGGTAACGCCCAATCCCGAAATCGTCATGCAGACATGGGAAAGCGATGAGGTCTGCACCGCGGTAAATGCCGCTGACATCGTAATTCCGGACGGAATCGGCATAGTAAAGGCGTCAAAGCTTCTGGGTACACCTCTTAAGGAGCGCCTGCCCGGAATTGAGATTGCGGAGGAAATCCTGAAACACATCGCCGAAAGCGGAAAATCCGCCTTCCTGCTGGGTGCAAAGCCCGGTGTTGCGGAAATGGCCGCGGAGCAGATGCAGAAGGATTTCCCGGGAATTAACATTTGTGGAACGAACGACGGCTATTTTAAGGACGATGCCCCCGTAGTTGAAAAAATTAACGCCGCAAAGCCCGATTTCCTTATGGTTTGCCTCGGCGCACCCAAGCAGGAGCTGTGGATGGCAAACAACAGAGCAAGTCTTGACGTGGGACTGATGGCAGGACTCGGCGGAACGCTTGATGTTTTCGCAGGCACAGTCCAGCGCGCACCGAAGTTCTGGCAGAAGCTGAACCTTGAATGGTTTTTCCGCTGCCTTAAGGAGCCGGTACGGTTTAAGAGAATTTATAAGCTGCCGCTTTTCCTTGTAAAAGCGATGGGTAAGAGATTAAGGAAGATTTTCAATGGAAAAAAAGGGTAAGCTCATTGTAATAGAGGGCATTGACGGAAGCGGCAAATCCGCCCATTACCGCCGTATATGCGAGCATCTCGAAGAAGACGGCATTGCCTATAATCATATTGTTTTTCCTCGCTATGACAAGGAAAGCTCTGCGCTTATCCGTATGTATCTCGGAGGAGAATTCGGCGCAAATCCGGCAGATGTTAACGCCTATACAACCTCAACCTTCTTTGCGGTTGACCGCTTTGCCGCATTCCGTACAGACTGGGGCGAAACCTATAATAAGGGCGGCTTCATTCTTTCTGACAGATATACCACCTCAAACGCGGTGCATCAGGGCGCAAAGCTTCCCGACGAGGAGCTTGAAGAGTATTTCCGGTGGCTGTATGACCTTGAGTATGTAAAAATGGGGCTTCCCAGGCCTGACCTTGTAATTTACCTCGATGTTAACATTGAAACATCACTTGCACGTATGAAGCACCGTCAGGAGAAGACCAACACCACCGCCGATATCCACGAAAAAGACATCGCATATCTTAAAAACTGCCTTCGCGTTGCGGACAGAGCCGCCGATTATTACGGCTGGACACGTATTCCGTACATAAAGAACGGGCAGGAGAGAAGTATAGAAGAAAAGCATGAGGAAATTTATAAAATCATAAAGGAAGCATTGTGATGAACGGAGCTAAAAGGGCACTGCGCAGTGCCGTAAAAGCAAAAACCGATGAATTCCCACAGAGCTATATCGACGAAAGCAACAGAAGGATTACCGAAAAATTCCTGAACAGTACGGAATACAAAAGGGCAAAGCGCGTTTTTGCCTATTATTCTGTGGGCAGGGAAGTGGACACGCATGAAATTATTCTGCGTGCGCTTGCGGACGGAAAGCAGGTTGCGCTTCCCGTGAGCCTTGCGGGAAGCAAAATGATTTTCCGCGAGGTGCGTGACCTTGACCACATGAAGCCCGGAATTTACGGAATACCCGAGCCTGATTTCACCTGCAGCCACATTGAGTGTCGCGATGACGACCTGCTGATTGTTCCAGCGCTTTGCTGCGATTACGAGGGTAACCGCCTCGGACGCGGAGCGGGCTATTATGACCGCTTCCTTGACAGCCACAACTGCGTTGCAGTGTGCCTTATGCGCTCAAAGCTTATGAATGAGCCGGTTCCCACCGATGAAAATGACCGCAGAGTGCAGTTCGTGATAAACGAAGATTAAAAATGGGACTCCCGAGAGAGCCCCATATACCATGATTCAGTTTATCTTAAATCAGTTGCAGCCACAGCCGCAGCCATTGTCGTTGCCGCAGCCGCAGCCGTTGTTGCCGCAGCCGAAGAAGATGATGAGAAGGATAATGATAATCCAGATGCAGCTGTTATTGTTGTTGCAGAACATAGTTTGAACCTTTCCTCGCGCAATGTATTTCGCTGACTCCGGTATTGCGCGTATTACCGGATAACGCGACCTTAGCTTAAATGACAAACGCCGGAATACCTGCGTCTGTGATATAATATGCCGCTTTAAAAAAAGTGGTTACACCCCCGCCTCAGAAGAAGGAGAAACCAATGGCTGAAGAAATTAATTTTGATGAAATATTCGGACCCGGAAGTAAGCTTCCCGGAATTACTCCCGAGAACAAGCCCGTTAAGGAACCCGTTTCCGATGAACCGACAGTAGCGTTTAATACTTCGGATATTCCTCCGGTTGCTCCGCAGGAAGCACCTGCGCAGTCTCCGGTGCCTCAGCAGGCCGTTCAGCAGAGCGCTCAGCGTGCAAATATTGAGGGAGCTGCAGCTGCGCCTGCGCAGCCTGCAAATAAGCCCGCAGTACAAAGAACTGCGCCTGCGCAGCCCGCAAAAAAGCCTGCGGCACAGAAAAACGCGCCTGCACAGCCCGCAAAGAAAGTACCCGAAAAAAAGGCCGCTCCTCAGCAGAAGGAAAAGCAGAAGGGCAGCGGACTTATGTATTTCCTCTTTGTTATCAGCGTAAGCGTAATTCTGACCTGCCTTGCATGGATGGCGGCAAGCGATGTCCTCGGCCTTAACGCTTCCGAACATGAAGCAACAGTAACCTTGGCAAAGAGCAGCTTCACGGAAAAAACCGTCAAAGTCACCGATGAGAACGGCGAGACAAGAACCCAGAAACAGCTTATCCCCGATATAGACTATGTTGCCGATCAGCTTAAAGACGCAGGTGTAATCAGATACAAGTGGCTGTTCAAGCTGTTCTGTAATTTCACCAGCGCCGCGGATAATATTTCTCCGGGCACTTATGTGCTCAGAGATGCCTATGACTACCGCGCTCTGCTTATGAAGATGCAGTCCGGCTCCAGCTCGGCTGTAACGCTCAAGATAACCTTCCCCGAAGGCTACAGTATGGAGCAGATGTTCCGTCTGCTTGATGAGCAGGAGGTCTGCGAATATGATGACCTCATGGAAGCCGCGGCCAACGCAACCTTCAATTATGCCTTCCTTGAGGGCATAGAGGAGGGCGATGCAAGCCGCCTTGAAGGTTTCCTGTTCCCCGACACCTATGAATTCTACAAGTATATGCCTGCCGCAACCGTCATCAACAAGTTCCTTGAAGGCTTCCATTACAGGCTTACTGCGGAAATGCTTGACTGGCAGGAGGAAAGCGGCTACTCATGGCAGGAGATTGTTACCATTGCTTCCATGATTGAGAAGGAAGCCGCAAACGACACCGACCGCTATCTCATCGCTTCCGTAATCTACAACCGTCTTGAAGCCGGCTGGCCTCTGCAGATTGACTCGACTTCTCTGTACGAGTACCCTGACCACAAGGGCGCTCCCACAGCGGAAATGCTGGCAAAGGACAGCCCCTACAACACCCGTATAAATACCGGACTTCCTCCCACGGCCATCTGCAGCCCCGGTGTTGCATCAATCAAGGCCGCACTTGACCCCAGCAACACGGACTATATGTTCTACGCGCTTGATACCGCCACCGGCGAGCATCACTTCTTCAGAACCGCCGATGAATTTGACGCCTTTGTTGCATCGCAGAATTATTGAACATGAATAAGAACAAACCGGAATTATTGGCACCCGCCGGAGATATGGAGCGTCTAACAATGGCGCTCCATTACGGCGCTGACGCGGTTTATCTTGCAGGAACGCAGTTCGGCATGAGAGCCGCCGCAGGAAATTTTAACAGTGAGCAGCTACGTGAGGCTGTGAAGCTTGCCCATGAAAAAGGCGCAAAGGTTCACATGACCTGCAATACTCTGCCCAGGGAAAACGAGCTTAAGGCCCTGCCTGCATTTCTTGAAGATGCGCAGGACGCGGGAGTTGATGCGTTCATCATTGCCGACCTCGGCGTTATGGACACGGCCGCAAAGTACGCGCCGAAGGTTTCACGCCATGTCAGCACACAGCTCGGCGTTATTAACAGCGCAACGGCAAACGTGCTGTATAACATGGGCGCTGAGCGGGTTGTGCTTGCCCGCGAAACACCCATGGCGGATATTTTTGAAATCCGCGCAAACACCCCGAAGGAGCTTGAAATCGAAGCCTTTGTCCACGGTGCAATGTGCGTTTCCTTTTCGGGAAGATGCCTTCTGTCAAACTACCTTACTGGACGCGACGCAAACCGCGGTGCCTGCGCACAGCCTTGCAGATGGAAATATCATCTTGTTGAGGAAAAGCGACCGGGCGAGTATTTTGAGATAAGCGAGGACGGGGGTACCCACATCATGAACTCACGTGATATGTGCATGATTGAGCATATCCAGGAGCTTATTGATGCAGGCGTATCTAGCTTCAAGATAGAGGGCAGAATGAAATCTGCCTACTACGCCGCAGCAGTCACAAACGCCTACCGCCACGCCATTGACTATGCCGTCAAGGGTGAGGAGATTCCTCAGATATGGCTTGACGAGGTAAACAAGGTGAGCCACCGTCCCTACTGCACGGGCTTTTATTACGGCGACCCCGGACAGTATTATAAGGACGCTACATACTTCACCGAAGCCGATGTCTGCGCCGTGGTTGAGGAATGTGACGAAAACGGTTATGCCACGCTTACCCAGAGAAACCGCTTCTGCGTGGGCGATACCGTGGAGCTTATGACAAACGACGGCGAGCCCATTGCCTTCACCGTTGGCGAAATGGTGAATGAGGCAGGGGAGAGCATTGAAGCGACTCCTCATGCCATGATGCGCTTCAAAATGCAGCTTCCGAGAGCCTGCAGTAAGCTTTCCGTACTTAGAAGACTTAAATGATTTAGGAGATATATATGAAAGCATACGGAGTTAACGAATTAAGAGAAATGTTCCTCAGCTTCTTTGAGAGCAAGGAGCATAAGCGCCTGCCCAGCTTTTCTCTGGTGCCGCAGAACGATAAATCCATACTGCTCATCAATGCGGGCATGACCCCCATGAAGCCCTTCTTCAAGGGTGAGCAGGTTCCTCCCGCAAGGCGCGTCTGCACCTGTCAAAAGTGCATACGCACGGGCGATATTGACAATGTGGGTCATACCGCACGCCACGGCACCTATTTTGAGATGCTCGGAAACTTCTCCTTCGGCGATTACTTCAAGCACGAGGCAATCGCGTGGTCATGGGAGTTCCTCACAAGCGAGCAGTGGGTAGGTCTTGATCCCGAACGTCTGTACCCCTCCGTATATGTTGATGATGACGAGGCATGGAACATCTGGCACGATGAAATCGGTATTCCCGCCGAGAAGATTTTCCGCTTCGGCAAGGGCGATAACTTCTGGGAGCACGGTGCAGGTCCCTGCGGTCCCTGTTCCGAGATATATTATGACCGCGGCGAAGAATACGGCTGCGGCAGTCCCGACTGCACCGTCGGCTGTGACTGTGATCGCTATATGGAGGTCTGGAACAACGTTTTCTCCCAGTTCGATAATGACGGCGCAGGCAACTACACCGAGCTGGTTCAGAAGAACATCGACACGGGCATGGGCCTTGAGCGACTTGCCGTTGTCTGCCAGGGCGTAAATTCGCTCTTTGACGTTGACACCGTCATGACCATCACTAACAAGGTGTCCGAGATTACAAATGCCCACTACGGCGAAAGTGATAAGCCCGATGTATCCCTCCGAGTTATTACCGACCATATCCGCAGC
>JAZRVW010000087.1:0-8315 GCA_045599385.1 Oscillospiraceae bacterium
CTACTGCGGAAAGCTCGGAATTGATCTTGGAGCGAATGGTGGTATCTGCTACCATCTTGCCCTCTTCGTCAAGAATAACTGCCTTGGTGTAGGTGGAACCTACGTCGCAGCCGCCAAAATACTTCATTTATTTTTCCTCCAAATATTATTTCTTTTAATTATAAATTACATGCAGACTTCGTCTTCGAACTCTACGAGAGAAGGATCGACGGGCTCTGCGTTAAGAACGGTGCGCATGTATTCGTTGACCTTGTCGCGCATGGTGCGGCGGGAAACGGTACGGGGGTCCATGAGGTCGTGCTCGATCCAGATGAGGTCGAGTCCGCGTTCACGGCCCTGCTCGTCCAGGATACCCTGTACGGTAGCCATGTTCTTGCAGGCAACGTTCTGATACATGAGAACGATCTGTGCATTCCACTCTTCGCACTGTCTCCAGCATTCGTCAACAACGTTCTGGTAACCGCCGTTGGTGTGACGACGCATAACCATACGCTCGTACAGACGGGCCAGGTCGCGGAGTGCTTCGTCCTTGTCCTCGGTCTCGAGGTGCTTGGTGTAGTTCAGGGATTCCATTTCTACCAGAACATCGATGCCCCAGCAGTTTGCAGCCCAGTTGGAGAAGTTTGCATAGTAGTGTGCGGGGCAGGACCATACCAGTGCGCGGTACTTCATCTTGCCGGGCCAGGGCTCTTCCTTGGCAGCGTAAGCCTGCATCAGAAGGCGATCAACCTTCTCGCAGGTCTTCATTGCACGAGGATCGCAGCCGCCGTCCATCTCGTAGTTCCACTTACGGAACAGCTCGTAGGACGGTCCGAGGAACTGAGGATATGCGGACTTGTTTACTTCCCACTTCTGCAGCTCGTAGTCAGTTTCCTGATTGAAGCGCTTGATGGTTGCAAAGTAGCTTTCCCAGCTCCACTTGGTATTGAACTTCTCTTCGATCCATGCGATACATGCCTTGATGTCGTCAGCACCGCACTGTACGGTTTCTTCATCGAGGTAGCGTACGGGGAAGCAAAGATGGAATACGGGAGTGTCGGGGAAACGACGCTTGAAGTAAGAGGATGCCATGGTGGAGCCGTCGCAGGGCATGGAGCTGGAAATGAAGCCGTTGCCGATGTGGGGCAGGGAGTCATTTACCAGTGCGCCGCATTCGGAAGAAGGAACGGGGCAGCAGTCTGCGGGCAGACCAAAGGACTCAACTGCGTCAATGTAAGGAACACAGGTCAGCTGGTCGATTTCGGATACCAGGAATACGGGGAACATCTGATGAGGTACTGCAATCAGATCGGGGAAGCCGGCAAAGAGCTGGCCCATGGTCATTTCGTCGAAGGAAACGAGCATGTTGTTCAGCTCAGTGCTGTTGCCGTTCTTGCGGTCAGCCTTTGCACAGATGACGAGGTTTTCTGCAACATAGCGGAAGATATCATAGGTAACAGCATGGCTCATGCGGAGGTTTGCACCGCGGAGACCCATGAGGTTCTTATCCATGAAGCCGTGGCAGCAGAAGTAGGAGATCATCCAGCGGTAGTACAGAGCACTGTTCAGTGCGGGGATGAGGTCCTTGGAGAAGGTCATGAGGAGCATGCCCCACATACGTGCCCACTCCCAGAAGTCATAAGCGGTGTCCTTAACGCCACGCCACTCACGACGTACGGTTGCCATTGCGCCCTTTGCATACAGACGGCCCAGGTGCTTTTCACCGTTCTTGATGAGGTCCATCTTGCCGTTTGCATCGAGTGCCATGAATGCCTGGCCCTCTTCTTTAACACGGGCAACAAACTGCTTTGCGAGTTCCTTCTGTCTGTTACCGTATGCTTTCCAATCGGTTTCTTTTAACATTTCAACAAAGATGCCGCCGACGGACTTCAGGTTTGCTGCCTGAGCTTTCCAGTCAATGTTATCTTTGCATTTCCATACCTTAGGATTGGGGTACTGAATCTTTTCTTTCTTTGCCATTACTTTGCAGCCTCCTTGTGAATCTTTTTGATTTCCAGAGATTCAACGAATGCCTGGCAGCGGGTACGCAGCTGGCCGGAGTTGCCGTTGTTGTAAAGTCTGTCGATGGACAGTACAGGCCAGCCGTATTCTTCATGCATAACATGAGAAACAAGTGCACGCTCGAAGCCCCAGTAGTCGCAGTACTTCATCTGCTCGTAGATGATACCGTCAGCATTGAATTCCTTTGCGAGCTTGTTTGCAGTGTCACGACGCTGCTGAACCTTCTCGTCGGATATGTAACGGGCACATTCTGCAACTTCCATGTAGTGACGGCAGATCTGAGTCAGTGCGTCTTCCTCGTCGTTCAGTTCGATGACTTCGCGGCCGGGAACGGAACCGAAGCAGAAACGGTCAGCAACTACCATTGCGCCGGTGCCTTCGATGAGCTTAATGAGTTCGGGGTCGTCGATTTCGGAACCAACAACAGCGACTTTTGCACGGAACCAAGGCTTGGGATCGGGCTTGCGGCTCTTGAGTTCCTTCAGGGTTTCCTTCAGCTTGGGAAGGATGAGTGCCTTGGGGCAGCAGTAGGTAACGAGGTTCAGGATAGCGAACTCGTAACCGGTGATAACGGGATTCTCTGCCTTGCGCATTTCACCGATCTCGGAGATGATCTGGCAGACTTCGTTATGCTGCTTAACTGCCTCACGGATTGCCTTGTCGGAAGTATCAACGCCAAACACCTCGGTCATGCGGTCAAGCACGCGCAGGCGCATCTGCTTGATGTAGCAGTCGAGGGTGTAGTCGGTGATCTTGTAAGGCATGTCGGTGTGGGTAACGAAGAACTTTTCCTTCTCATTGACATTGAGAATTTCAAAGTGCTCCATTGCACGGTTCATCATCGAGCAAGCGTCAACGCCTATCATTGCGTCGAGGAACTTGTAGCCGCCCTCGATGCCACGTTCAACCAGTGCACGTGCGTATTCGCAGGTGTAGTTGGACATGTAGTAGGTGGAGATGTCGATGGAACTGGTTTTGGGTGCGCGCAGACGCACGGAGAAACAGTTGTCTACGTTAAGGAGAACCTCAGGAATGTGGAAGCAGGTATAAGCAAGGCAAATATTGCCGTCTGCCTGGTACTGCTTTACCAATTCGTTGTTGGCATCCTCAAGAAGACCTTCGAAGTAGATCAGATGCTTAAGATCTTTCAAATGTTACACCTCTTCTTAAAGAATTTCTATTTTTTGGAGTGCTTCCTTTACTCCATTGAGCATTGCGGAATCCGCAGGCAGCTCGAGCACACTCTTGCCCTTGATTTCGTTTGCGGCAAAAGTACTGTCTGCGGGGATGAAAGCTGCTATGTCCACTCCCGGAGCCTCGATAAGCTCAGCCAACTCGGGATTGGTCATACGATTGATAATTGCGGCGATCTTTTCGTAAACGATAAGGTCGTCTGCCACGTCCTTAATGGTGCCGATAACCTGAACGCCCTTCTTGCTCTGGTCGGTGACAAGCAGAAGGTGGGTTACCTTGTCCATAACGCGGCGCTGAATCTGTTCGATGCCTGCCTCACCGTCAATTACGACGTAGTCGAAGCTGTTGGCGAGAATGCCGATAACTTCCTTGAGGTAGGAGTTTACCTTGCAGTAGCAGCCGGAGCTTTCGGGACGGCCGATGCCGAGGAAAGCAAAGCCGGGCATTTCAACAAGGGCATCAAAGATTCTGAATCTTGCTTCACTGAGCAGTTCAAGAGCTTCGCGGGTTTCACCGTTTTCGACGCTGTCAACGATGCTCATACGAATATCGTCAAGAGTAAGCTCAACGTCAACTCCGAGTGCAACGGAGAGACCGACTGCGGGGTCAGCATCGATTGCGAGGATTCGCTTATCGGGGTAGTTTTCAACCAGAAGTCTGACGATTGACGCAGAAATTGAGGTCTTGCCTACACCGCCCTTGCCTGCAACAGCAATGATTTTTGCGTTATTTTCCAAATATGTCCCCCCTTGGATATGCGCAATTATACACAATACGCATTATTGATAACAGTTTAACACAAAGCTTGTTAATATGCAAGCAATATATAATTATAATGTTACAAAATTTTTATTACATTTTAGGCAATTATGACTATGTATTTTGCCGGATCAGTTAATGATAAACGGTGCCAGCAAAATAAAGCTCCCGCCGCAAATCGACGGGAGCTTTATTCATCAGAAAATGTTTTCCACGCTGGTAATATACCCGGGAAGCGCACTTTCGAAGTCCATTCCGTAATGTCTCGGAGCGCCGCGCTTTTCCGTTCTGTCGATGCAATCGGCAACGAAATTCTCTGCAGTCACCAGTGCCGTTTCAAGCTCTGCTCCGCGTGTAAGAAGTGCCGCAAAGGAGGAGGCAAAAATGTCGCCTGCGCCGTGGAAAATTCCCTCTTTTGCTTCATTCATGGCAACAGAAATTTTCCCGCTTACCATGTCTTTTGCCACAACTCCGACCTTACCTTTTTCAAGACTTATGCCTGTAATTGCAACGGTTTTCGGGCCGTATGCAGAGAGTTTTTCTATAAGCTCAAGCACAAATTCCATGGTGTACGGTCCGCTGCGGTATTCCGTATTTGTGATAAAGCAGGCTTCGGTTATATTAGGTGTAATGACATCGGCTTTTGCCATAAGCTTACGGAAGCACTCGGCCATCTGCTCGCCTAGATTTGCGTAATATTTTCCGTTGTCCGCCATTGCGGGATCCACAATCACAAGGGTGTTCTCCCCTGCTAGCAGATCAATTGTTTCTTCCAGAAGTCTGCCCTGCTCGGGTGAAGCCAAATAGCCCGAATATATGGAATCGAATTTTACTTCAAGCTCATTCCAATGTCTTGCCATGGGTACAATATCATCGGAAAGGTCGCGGAATGTCCAGCCCGTAAAGCCACCCGTGTGGGTGGAAAGCAGAGCGGTTGGAATGCAGCAGCACTCAACTCCGCTTGCCGATACCACCGGCAGCGCAACCGTAAGCGAGCATTTTCCCAATCCCGACAGGTCATGTATTGCGGCCATTCGCTTTAATTCGCTCATTAAAAATTACCTCTTTTGATGCAATGTGTGAATTTTAGCACACATTTCCATTCACTTCAAGTGGATTAAATTTAAAAGTATATCTGCGCGCTGTCTGCCAACAATATTATTGAGCAAAGGCTCAAAAAATAATTCAGGAGGATACAACATGACACCCAAAGAGCTTCTCTATATCGAAGACGCGCTCGGACACGTTCAGTTTCTGAAAACCCAGTTTTCCGACGCTGCCCAGAAAATCACCGACCCCGCACTCAAGCAGCAGATTCAGCAGTTCATCAACAAGAACCAGGAAATCTTCACCGGTTTCTACGGTCTGATTTAAGGAGGCGGAAGTATGAAAGATCGCGATATTATGGAGAATCTTCTCTTCACCACTAAGAGCGCTCTTGACCTCTATATGCACGGCGCCGTTGAGTCAGGTACTCAGAATGTTCACACGGCGTTTAGTCGCGCGTTTAATGAAACCATGGCTATCCAGGATTGTCTCTATAAAGAAATGGAGAACCACGGCTGGTACAAGACGGAGCAGGCAGACGCAAACAAAATCAACCAGCTCAGGCAGAAGTACTCTGCGCAGGGCTAATAACGCAAACGCAGGCATTGAAAACGCAGGGGTTCTCCCCTGCGTTTTTGAGACTGTCTAAAAACAGCGTACAGCGCTGGACAACGGTAAGGAAGATATTGTGAAAGAAACACAAGAAGGGTGTCTTTCACGTTAAATCAGTTACTTTTTATGAACTTCAGAGAAGTTCATAAAAAGTAAGCAGCTTGTCAAAAAGACTTTTTTGACAAGCTGACGCAGGGGTTCTCCCCTGCGTTTTTTATTGTTTTTTAATCTTTCCGGGGCTTACTCCGAAGGTCTGTGCAAAGGCTCTGTGGAACGCCGAATAGTCGGAAAATCCGCATTCCGAAGCCGCATGCACGGCAGGCATCCCCTCTCTGATAAGCCGTGCTGCAAGGTTAAGGCGCTTCTGCCTTATGTAGTTGTGGACGGTGCAGCCGGTCTGAGCTTTGAAAAGGCGCATGAAATGATAGCGGCTGAGATAACTGCGTGCCGCAAGCTCATCGACGCTCAGTTCCTCTGAAAGATGCTCATTTATATACGAGAGTATCAAAGCGATTTTTTCATTGTGCTCAGCCGCCTCTCTCTCGGTGTCCGAGTTGCTCTGCATGATACGGTTGAGCTGAACCATAAGCTGCGTCAGCGAAGCTCCGCGCAGAATATCCGCGCCGAAGCCCTCGTCATCAAAGCAGTTTTCGATATTCTCAAGGCAGAGCTTAACCGCCTTTCTTTCATCATCGTTTGGGCGCATCAGACAGAAGCGGCGCTTCTCCGCAAGGGCAAAGCATTCCATAAGATTGCTGTCGGGTGCAAAGCGGTCAATGTAGGCAGAATTGAGATAAATAATAATGCGCTCATAGGGCTCGGTAACATCAATCAGCGCCTTGTGAATCATGTGATTGCGCACAAGAAGGATGTCCCAGGGACGCAGCTTATACGAGGTTCCCTCTACTGTATAATCAACACTTCCCGACAGCAGAATAACAATTTTGTCAAACTCATGGAAGTGAAAATCATGCTCCTGACCTGCGGTGTCCTTAAGATGAAAATAGTGAAAATTTTCATTTAAGTAACCTTCTCGGCTATATTGAAATCGTTCTGACATCTCTTTGCCTCCGCTTTGTTATGCAATCACATTATACAGCACTTTTTGCAATGTTTCAAGCACAAATATCAATTTACATGGCAAATATTTCTGAATATAATCATATCATAACCTAAATAAAGGAGATTTGATTATGCAAAAAAAGTCTTTCTTTAAAACTTACGGATTTGTAATTTTCATGCTCATCGGCATTATAGCCGGCTGTGCTGTAGGTTGGCTTAATCCTGACCTCGGCAGCAAGCTTGAGCCTCTCGGAACGGTATTCATCAACCTCATGTTCTGCATTGTCGTTCCTCTGGTGTTCTTCTCCATCTCCTCCGCTGTTGCAAACGCAGACGGTGCAAAGCGTGCAGGCAAGGTCATGGGTGTTACCATCGGCACCTTCCTCGTAACTGCCGCAATCGCTGCCGTTTTCATGTACATCGTTGTACTGATATTCCCCATTGCAGACAAGAAGGTTGTTGAGGCCAGCGTTCCTATTGAAACCCTCGGTCTTGCAGATATGATAATCAACTTCTTCACCAAGCCCGACTTCTTTGAGCTCCTCAGCCGCAGGGCAATTCTTCCTCTTATTGTTTTTGCAGTTCTCTTCGGCTTCGGTGTTCAGGCAGCAGGCGGTAAGAATACTCTCACCGCAAAGATTCTTGACGACGTAACCAACTGCATTATGAAGATGATGAAGATCGTCACCTACTACGCACCTATCGGCTTCTTCGGCTTCTTCGCATCTCTGGTTGCCGCATACGGTCCCGACCTCATTGGCCAGTACAGCCGCACCCTCATTATCTACTACGTTGTCTGCTTCGTTTACATGTTTGTATTCTTCCCCATTTACGCACGCTTCGGCGGCGGCAAGGGCGGTGCAAAGGTCATGTTCAAGCACCTGCTTCGTCCCGCAGCAGTTTCCTTCGGTACCTGCTCCTCCGTTGCAACCATTCCTACCAACATGGAGGTTGCTGAGGAAACCGGCATTTCCAAGGAAGTTTCCAATGTTGTTCTCCCCATGGGCGCAACCATGCACATGGACGGCTCCGCAATGAGCGCAATCGTAAAGGTTCTGTTCCTCTTCGGCTTCTTCGGAATTGATGCCGAACCCGGAAAGATTATCCTTGCAATCATCATCGCAGTATTCTCCTCCGTTGCAATGAGCGGTATCCCCGGCGGCGGCGGTACGGGCGAGCTTGTTCTCTGCTCCGTCTTCTTCCCCGACCAGCTTGCAGTTGCCTTCCCCATTGCTCTCGCTCTGGGCAACCTCGTTGATCCTCCCGCAACCATGGTCAACGCCGCAGGTGACTACGTTGTTTCCTTCATCGTTGAGCGTTTTGCCAACGGCAAGGATTGGCTTCAGAAGAAGCTCGGCATGAAAGTCGAAGCCGAAGTCGAAGCCAAGTGATTTAACAAATCAAAGCCTCTCCGTTTCGGAGAGGCTTTTTTATTTTATTCTTTCCCTGACAGCTTCCTTAAACTCATTCCACGCATTCTCATGCACAACGAAGTACAGCGGGCATTCCATGCCCGTAACGTCATAGTGTCTTATTACGTTGTTCTCCGTAAGTCCGCAGGTATCACACAGCCACGCTGTGAGCTTAACAAGAGCATTGCAGCTTTCCTCCGTAAATTCACCGCTTTCATCGGGGTGGCA
>JAZRVW010000088.1:0-3476 GCA_045599385.1 Oscillospiraceae bacterium
ATAGGAGATCCTTCACTTCGTTCAGGATGACAGAGGGTTTTAAACTGCCGTGTCATTCTGAGCACAGCGAAGAATCCCATAAAACAACGCAAGAATAAGTGTGTCATTCTGAGCGCAGCGAAGAATCCCACGAAAAGACAGCGAAACCTACACTACCGTGTCATTCTGAGCGCAGCGAAGAATCCCATCAAATAATACGGAATGTCTGTGACGAAGAACAAAGAGGTAACACAATGGACAGAGAATATTACATGGATATGGCTCTCCGATGTGCAATGGAAGCCTTTGAGTCGGGCGAGGTGCCCGTGGGCTGTGTAATCGTTGATAAAGACGGCAAGGTCATAGGCCGCGGACGTAATCGCCGCGAGGAAACCCATGACGCCTCCTCCCATGCGGAAATGGAGGCCATACGCGAGGCCTGCTCGGAAATGGGGGACTGGCGGCTTTCCGATTGTACAATGTTCGTCACCCTTGAGCCCTGCCCCATGTGCGCCGGGGGTATAATCAATTCCCGCATACCCACCGTGGTATACGGCGCAAAAGACGAAAACACGGGCTCCTGCGGAAGCGTAATAAACCTCTTTGAAGAGCGTTACGGCCATAAACCCGCCGTCTACGGCGGAGTGAGAAATGACGAATGCGCGGAAATACTGAAAAGCTTCTTTGAAAAGCGCCGCTGACAGCATATCACCCTTGACAAGTGTTTTGTACAATACTATATTAAATGTATAGACAAAAAATAAATAAGGAGGAAAAATATGTCAGACTACACACAGTCCGCGTTTACGATTTTGCGTGACCCGCAGGCAACAATGCACTGGTACGCGGTGCCTCTGTTCCTAATTGTGCTGTACATTGTCACAAAGGAACTCAGCCAGAAGCACTACAAGGTGGTTCTGGGCGGCGTGGCGCTCTGGGGCGTTGATATTTTCAACGAAATCTGGAACTCCATGATTTGCTCCATAAGCGGCTGGGCTCCTGTATGGGGCACACCCGTGGGCGTTGGCGACACGTCCCTGCTCATCATGATAGGCTACAACCTTGAGATTTCAATGATGTTTCTTATCATGGGCATTTCCGTCTGCCTCATGCTTCCCGAGGACAGAAAGCAGAAAATCCTCGGCATGAACAACCGCATTTTCTACTGCATCGTTCTCACTACTGCCGCCGTCTGCGTTGAGTGCTTCCTCAACTACTGCGGTATACTCACTTGGGAGTGGAGCTTCTGGCAGAGAAGCTGTCCCTGGATTCTGTGGCTCATCGGCTATCTGCCCTTCTTCGCCACCGCATTTTACGTACATGACAGACCCACCGTCAAGGCGGCACTCAAGGTCGACGGACTTATCCTAGGCTTTGACGCATTGCTGATAATCGTCTGTGCCTGCCTGGGCTGGATTTAAGGAGGTAAGCACCATGATAATGAGTATTGCAGCATATCCCGGCGCACTGGCTGTCCTTATCGCCGCAACGGTCATTGACCTTGCCGCAGTTGCAGTCGCCTTCAAGGACTTCCTTAAAAAAGATAAAGCCGACGAAGAAAAGAAATAACAAAAAATTCCCCGACGCTTGGGCGCCCTCACATAGGGAAGAACAGGTTTTGAACGAATCTTTTCCGCCCATACGTCATAAAAAAGCTCGGCATGCGTCAGCATGCCGAGCTTTTGTTATTTTGTCTGGACGAAAAATCTCCCGCTCAAAACTGCTTCGCACCCTGCAAGATAGCTGTTTTTTCGTAAGACAAGGCGAAAAGCGCAGTAATACTGGCTATGTATTCCGAGCATTTTTAACGCAGTATTATGGGAAAACAGCATCTTTCAGGGCTGTTAATCCCTACGTGAGGGTGCCCTTGTCGGGGAATTTTTTTGCGAAATGGATAGCTGCGGTGTGGCAATCCGCCGCTCTCATGGCCCCCTTGTCTAAAGGGGGCTGTCAGCGAAGCTGACTGGGGGATTCCCGTAGGGAACGGTCTTGACCGTTCCGCCTTATCTGCGGGAAATTATACCCTGTCGCTTATGCCTTGATGCTGCCGTCGGCATTGAAGAGGGGAAGCTTGCCGAGAACGATGATGTCATCGCGGTCAAAGGCATCGCCCTCTGCGAGAACGGCCATTTTTGCAACAACATTGCCGCCTGCGGTGTTCACAAGCTCTTCGACTGCACGGAGCGATTCGCCGGTGGAAATAACATCGTCGAGAATAACAATGCGCTTGCCCTTCATAAGCTCTGCGTCATCGGAGTCGAGAACGAGAGTCTGCACACCTGCGGTGGTGATGGACTGAACGTTCACAACGATGGGGTTCTTCATGTAGGCCTTGGCCTTCTTTCTTGCAACGATGTACTTCTCATTGCCGCTCTGACGGGACATTTCGTAGAGCAGGGGAATGGCCTTTGCTTCGGGAGCGATGATATAGTCATATTCGGGAGCGCGCTCCAGAAGCTCGGTTGCGCAATGGACGGTAAGCTCAACATCGCCGAACATGACAAAAGCGCCGATATAAAGGTCATCTGTAACCTTGCAGATGGGAAGCTCGCGCTTCATGCCTGCGATGTCAATTTCATAAATCATAATAAATCTCCTTACGCAGATAAACTGCAGTCATTAATTGTTAATACACGGATATTTTACAATATAAAATGCAAAAATCAAGGTCTGCGGGGTAAATTCTGAAAAAAGTTAATGTAAGGACAATAATAAAATAAAGTAAGCTAACACAGATGTTAAGAAAGACCAGAAAGAATTAACATGCAGGAAATCTTTCAAAATTTGCGGTGATGCTGTTGAGTGGGATATATCCACAATTGTTGAACACCGTGATTGTTAAATCTGCACAAATCGCATGCAAAAATGATTGTTAATTTATTATTTAACAGGAAAAAGTATTGCAGAATTTGTTAATATAGTGTAAAGTCAATTTATAAATTTGGCAGCTTGTTCATTAAAACTTAACAAGCTCCGGTTTGAAAACCGCCGGTCGCGCGGCGGCAAAGATTTTTTTCATAATTTCATAAAGGAGAGAAAACTATGGAAACTAAACGCGATGGGTTTGGCTCCAATTTTGGTTTTATCATGGCTGCTGTCGGTTCTGCAGTAGGTCTTGGTAACATCTGGGGCTTCCCGTACAAGATGGGCAGCAACGGCGGCTTCGCATTCCTGCTCATTTACCTCGTTCTCGCAATCTTTGTAGGCCTCGCAGTTATGGTCGGCGAGCTGGCAATCGGTCGTAAGACCGGCAAGAGCCCCATTGCAGCTTACCGCGCAATGAGCAAGAAGTTCACCTGGATGGGCTACATAGCAGTTGCAGTTCCCTTCCTCGTACTTTGCTTCTACTTCGTTCTCGGCGGCATGGTCATGCGTTACGCAGGCGGCTACCTGCTGGCTATGTTCGGTGTAAACACCTGGGGTGAAGACATCAGCAAGTTCTTCGGCAACTTCATCTGCAACGGTGGCAGCATGGTTCTTTGGACCTTCATCTTCAT
>JAZRVW010000089.1:0-4950 GCA_045599385.1 Oscillospiraceae bacterium
AGAAGAATAATTCCTAATACAATAAGCAGAATTTTCAATACTTTTTTCATGGGCTTTTCACCTCATATCTACTTTGAAATAATATTATCACACAGGGAGTATGTATTCAAGGCTTTTTGAATAAAAAAAGAATAATAAAGCTATTGCAGAAAATCAATATTTAGAATATAATTTCAACGGAAAAACAATATGTGGAGGTTATTATGAGCTACGATAACATAAAGAATTACGATGCAGAGCTTTATGCCGCAATGGAGAAAGAGCTCCAGCGTCAGCGCGACCATATTGAGCTTATTGCATCTGAAAACTTCACAAGCCGTGCGGTTATGGAAGCAATGGGCAGCCATCTGACAAACAAGTATGCTGAGGGTTATCCCGGCGCCCGCTACTACGGCGGCTGCGAGTATGTTGACATTGTTGAACAGCTTGCAATCGACAGAGCAAAGGAGCTTTTCGGCGCAGAGCATGCCAATGTTCAGCCCCACTCAGGCTCCCAGGCAAACACCGCGGTCTATCTTGCGCTTCTTAAGCCCGGCGACACCATTCTCGGCATGGATCTGAGCCACGGCGGTCATCTTACCCACGGCTCAAAGGTTTCCATCTCGGGCAAGTATTTTGACGCACAGTTCTACGGCGTTAACCCCGAAACCGAAATGATTGATTATGAAAAGGCAATGCAGAAGGCGGGCGAGTGCAAGCCCAAAATCATAATTGCAGGCGCCAGCGCATATTCCCGCATCATTGACTTTAAAAAGATGCGCGAGATTGCAGACGAGGTCGGTGCATACCTCATGGTAGATATGGCACACATCGGCGGCCTTGTGGCAGCAGGCGTACATCCTTCCCCCGTGCCTTATGCAGACATTGTTACCACAACCACCCACAAGACTCTGCGCGGTCCCCGCGGCGCAATCATTCTTTGCAAGGACGAGCTGAGAAAGAAAATCAACTCTGCAGTATTCCCGGGCGCTCAGGGCGGCCCTCTCATGCACATCATCGCCGGCAAGGCAGTCTGCCTTAAGGAAGCCGCAAGCGACGAATTTAAGGCATATCAGACTCAGGTCGTTAAGAACGCCGCAGTTCTGGCAGATACTCTTTCCGCAGGCGGTATCCGTATTGTTTCCGGCGGCACGGACAACCACCTTATGCTTGCAGATACCATGAGCCTCGGACGTACCGGCAAGGAGGTTCAGGAGCTTCTTGACATGGCACACATCACCGCCAACAAGAACGCAATTCCCTTTGACCCCCAGCCTCCCAAGCTTGCAAGCGGTATGCGCTTCGGTTCTCCCGCCGCAACCACACGCGGCATGGGCGAAGCGGAAATGGCTGAAATCGGCAACGCAATCGTTAAGATTATCAAGGAAGGCGAAGCTGCTGTTCCCGAAGTCAAGGAGCAGGTTGTTGCGCTTTGCGAAAAGTTCCCGCTGTACCCCGGACTGTAATGAATAAATCAACCTTTTACGTTTTAGGCTCGTACATTCTGTGGGGCTTGCTTCCTGTGTTCTGGAAGCTGCTTTCGGGAGTTAATTCGGCCTATGTACTTGCTCAGCGCATTGTCTTTTCCTGCATTTTCTGCCTTTTGGTGATTATGCTGAAAAGACACACGGGCAGCGTAAAGGAAATCCTCAGTGACAAATATGAACGCCGCGTATTCATTTTATGCGGCGTTCTCATTTCAATTAACTGGGGCTTTTACATACTCACCGTTGCCATGGGCAGAATACTTGAGGCAAGCCTTGCCTACTACATGAATCCCATTATCTCTGTGCTTATCGGAGCTTTGTTCTTCAGGGAAAAGCTCAGCAAGGTGCAGTGGGTGAGCGTGGGGATAGCTTTTGCGGGAGTAATGTATGCTGTGCTTCGCTACGGAAGCGTGCCGTACCTTGCAATTATAATTGCCCTGTCCTTTGCGTTCTACGGCGCAATCAAGAAGAATGTCAGGGCGGAGAGCGAGGTTTCCATCTGCATGGAAACCATGGCGGTGCTGCCTCTGGCGCTTGTCTTCATAGTCTATGCTCAGCTTTCGGGATTTACAACCTTTGAATCCCTGTCCGGAAAGGAAATGCTTCTGCTTGCCGCAACGGGCATAGTCACCAGCGTTCCGCTTATGCTGTTTGCAAAGGGAGTCAAAGATACCTCGTTTATCACAACGGGCATATTTATGTACGTTAACCCGACGCTTCAGCTGCTTTTGGGCGTTTTCCTCTATAACGAGGAATTTACCGCAACAAACGCAATTACCTTTGCATTTGTATGGGCGGCAGTAATTCTGTTTGTCCTCGACGGACTGATAAAAAGCAAAAAAACCACTCTCAGATGAGAGTGGTTTTTTGCTTTTCTGATTACAGCTCTGCGATTACCTCGCACTCGACAAGAACGTCCTTGGGAAGACGGGCAACCTCAACACAGCTTCTTGCGGGGAAGGGCTCGGTGAAGTACTGGGCATAGATGCCGTTAACGGTGCCGAAATCGTTCATGTCCTTGATGAATACGGTGGTCTTGACAACCTTGGACATATCGCTGCCTGCAGCCTTGAGGAGCTCGGACAGGTTTTTGAAAACCTGATGTGCCTGAGCTTCAATGCCGTCTGCTACAAGACCGTCAGCGGGGTTGATGCCGATCTGACCTGAGGTGTATACGAGATTGCCTGCTATCTGAGCCTGGGAATAGGGACCGATTGCTGCGGGAGCGTTGGTAGTTGATACTGCTTTCATTTGATTTTCCTCCATTTATCAGTCAATTTTTACTTTATAGCCGTTGCCTTTGAGTTCCTTGATAACATTCTTGCCGTGGTCCTCACCGCCGACTTCGCAGGAGATGTGTACATTGGTTTCATTTGGGTTGAGGCCTGCGGCAAGTCGGTCATGCTCAAGGGAGAGAATATTTGCGCCGAGAGATGCAATGTCATTGAGAAGCTTTGAAAGCGTGCCGGGCTTGTCAAGCAGTGTGACAGTAAAGCGCAGTCTGCGGTGACGTGCAACGAGGCCCTGCTCGATAATGCACTGCACAAAGCTTACGTCGATATTGCCGCCGGAGAGAAGGCAGACAACCTTCTTGCCCTTGACGTCAACCTTGCCCTTGAGGACTGCTGCAACGGGAGTTGCGCCGGAAGGCTCAACAATCTGCTTGCAGCGCTCCATGAGGAGAAGTATTGCCTCGGAAATCTCATTGTCCGAAACGGTGACAACGTCGTCAACGTAGCGGTTAATGAGCTCAACGGTGATGTCGCCGGGTGCTTTTACCGCTATACCGTCGGCAATGGTGGAAACCTTGTCGGTGCAGATGAGCTTCTTTGCCTTGAAGGACTGGGCAATTGCGTTTGCGCCCTCAGCCTGAACGCCGATTACTTTGACGCGGGGATTAATCTGCTTTACGCATGCGGCCACTCCTGCAAGAAGTCCGCCTCCGCCTGCGGGAACAACAATCACATCAACGGTGGGAAGGTCGGAGAGAATTTCAAGACCGAGAGTTCCCTGACCGGCAATAACCTCAGGGTCATTGTAGGGGTGAAGGAAGGTGGAGCCTTCCTTTTCACAGATTTCACATGCCTTTGCGTAGGCATCGTCATAGCAGTCACCGTTGAGAACAACCTTTGCGCCGTAGCCCTGAGTTGCCTGCACCTTTGCAATGGGCGCTGTTGCGGGCATTGCGATGGTTGCGGGAATGCCGAATTTCTTTGCAGCACAGGCTACGCCCTGGGCGTGATTGCCTGCGGAAGAAGCGACAACGCTTGAAACCTCGCCGCGCTCAACGAGTGCGGCAATTTTGTTGCTTGCGCCTCTGATTTTAAAGGAGCCGGTTTTCTGACGGTTTTCACACTTGAGATAAACCTCGCCGCCGCTCATTGCAGAGAAGGTGGAGGAAAGGTCAAGCTCGGTGTGGTGCAGAACGGGCTTCAATCTTGCCGCTGCAAGTTCAATTTCCTTAAGACTTAAATCCATTATGGACACCTCCGTTTTGTATGTCTGCTAAAATATTAACACTAAATACTGTGGATTTCAAGCAAAATGTTCGCCTGAGAACAACAAAATGCGAAGATGTCCGCATGGAACGCACATTAGAACATGCCGGGAATACCATCTACGTAAATCCGCATTTCCTCCTTGGAATTAATGTCCTTTGTGCCGTCGATTACCGCCTGCTGCTGCTTTTCAGTTAAAGCGGAAAAGCTGTTATAGGCAGTCGGATTCTGCAGCAGAGCCATTCCCAATCCCATGGGTATATCGGCTCCGTATTTTTTGTCCATAATTATCACCTCAGATATATTATCCTCCGTGATTAAAAAATTAAACGGTGCATCATTTGCACCGTTTAATACTAATCTCTAATAAAAAGCTTTAAGAGTGAAGCGAGGATGATTTTCGTCAGACAAGGCAAAGAACGCAGGGAATACTTTGTGTATTTCCAAGGGCCAAGCAGTGGACCGCTATACGAACCCGATTTTCACGGCACAGGGCATCCGCATACCGCGTTTTGCTCAATCACAATGCGACAGCATTCCTCAATCGCAAAGCCTTGTCTGCGAAAGCCCTGAGCCGTGAAAAATCTTCGACCTTAAACGAAGGGCAAAGGATCGAGTTTAAGGCGGGTACGTATAGCGGTTCACTGCTTCGACGAAGTATGACGGAAATCATACCGCTTCTAATTGAATGTTTTTATTTGAGATTAGTATTAGTTATGCGAGTTCCTTGAAGCAGACGGAAGCCGGCTGACCGTTGACGGTCCACTGTCCCATTGTATCCTTTGCAATGGAAAGAACTCCGCTTACTCCTGCGGCTGTTGAAACCTTAACATAGCTTGAGCCGACGGTTGCTTTGAGCTGCAGCGCTGTGTTGGCGGGAATTGAGGTTCCGTCCTTGAGTGCGATGGCTACGGTTGTTGTGACGGTTTCGTCGCCATCAAAGATATATTCAAAGCCGTTCATAACAGCAAGGCAATTTGCTGATA
>JAZRVW010000090.1:0-20925 GCA_045599385.1 Oscillospiraceae bacterium
CTTTGCGGCTTCGTTTTCGGCATCAAAAAAGGGATTTGCCATGCCTATTGCCATAACAGCACCGCTTATTGCTCCGCATATTTCACCGCTTCTGAGCCCTCCGCCAAAGCCGGCAGAAATCGACAGAGCGGTTTTCTCGTCGAGCCCGGTATAATCACCGCAGGCGGCAAGCACGGCTTGTGCGCAGTTATAGCCATTATCATGAAATTCAATTGCTTTTTCTTTAATATTCATTGCTTTACTCCGTATAACGTGATTCCTGTTTGTATTTTTCAGCTGCGGCAATTTGCTCCTCGGCGCTTGCGATTGTAAGCTCTGTGATGTTGTCGCCGCCGTGCAGACGGGCAAGCTCTTCGCGTCTTCCCTGCCTGTCAAGCTCGTTTACCTCAGTGTAGGTCTTGCCGTTGCGCTCGGTTTTCTTAATCAGATTATGATTGTCCGCAATGGCCGCAATCTGCGGCAGATGAGTGATACAAAGAACCTGCTTGCCGTGTGAAAGGTCGGAAAGCTTTTCGCCAACACGTTGGGCGGCAATACCAGAAACACCTGTGTCAATTTCATCGAACACCATGGTTTCAACCGTGTCATTGCCCGAAAATACGGTTTTCATTGCAAGCATAATGCGGCTGAGCTCACCGCCTGAGGCAATTTTTGAAATTCTGCCAAGCTCCATTCCTGCGTTTGCAGAAATGAGAAATCTGATTTCGTCTGCTCCGTTCGCATCAAAGCCTACGCTGTTTTCAAGCTTTTCTACGGAAACCTTGAACCTCGCAGACGGCATACTCAAATCCTTAAGCTCATCTGTTATGCGTTTTTCAAGCTGTTTTGAAGCAGCAATACGGGATTTTGTCAGCTTTTCTGCGGAAATGCGGCACTTTTCGGTAAGCTTTTCAAGCTGCTTGTTGAGCTTAATAAGCATATCGTCGGAATATTCAAGCTCCATAAGCTTTTTACGGCATTCCTCAAGATGCTCAAGCATCTGCGCCTCGTCCATGTTGTACTTACGGCGCAGCTTGCGCAGCAAGGAAAGACGGGTTTCTATGTTGTCGTATTCTTCGGGAGAAAACTCAAGACTTTCCCTAAAATCACGTATACGCTCCGATGCGTCATAGAGCATTGATGACGCATTTTCAATTATATTTACGGTTTCGCGCAAGTCTTCAGTAATAAATGCCGCCTTGTTCATCATAGCAGCAGCCTCATCGGCAAGCGCTACGGCGCAGTCTTCGGAGCTGTACAGCGCAGAATAGGCAGAATCCAAAGCTTCGGTAAGCTTTTCGGCATTTCGAAGCAGGTCACGCTTTGCGGTAAGCTCGTCCTCTTCCCCTGCCTTAAGGCTTGCGTTTTCAAGCTCATTTACCTGATACTGCAGCGAATCCGCCATGCGAGCCTTTTCAATCTCGTCCATTGAGAGTCTCTCAATTTCACGAAGGCAGGCTTTATATTCGGAATAATCTTTTTTGTACGAGTCAAGAATTTCCGAATTGCCGCTGAAGCTGTCGAGATATTCTCTGTGGCGACTTTCGTCCATAAGCTGACGTCCGTCATTCTGACCGTGAATATCAAGCAGCAGAGCGCCGAGATCACGCAGCTGAGCAACTGAAACCGGGACTCCGCATATGCGGCAGCTGCTTTTACCGTCAAGGCTGATTTTTCGCTGAATAATGATTTCATCTTCGGGTTCAATGTCATTTTCACGAAGCCAGTCATCTGCGTGTGCACACTCAAAAACCGCTGTAACAGTTCCTTTGTCGGCACCGGTTCGCACGAGCTCACGGCTTGTGCGCGCTCCGAGCACAGCTCCGAGGGAGTCAACAATAATTGACTTGCCTGCACCGGTTTCGCCCGTCAGAACTGTCATGCCGGTCCTGAAATAAATATCCGCTTTTTCTATAACTGCAATATTCTCAATATGCAATTCAGTAAGCATATCTTTGTCCTCTTAACATCAGAACATTTCATCGATTTCGTGGCAGAACGCCTCTGCGCTTTCATTGCTCTTCATTGCAAGAAACGCAGTATCATCGCCGGCTATTGTTCCGACAAGATTTTCTATGTGCATTGAGTCAAGCGCGGAACAAGCGGCAGGGGCAAGGCCGGGCAGAGTCTTGATTACGATGATATTCTGCGCGGTACTGAATGATGTGACGCTTTCGCGGAATATCTTCCTTATGCGCACTTCAAAGTCGGAATTTTTCGATTTGCCGTTTACAACATAATGATATTTACCCGATTCCCCAAGCTCCTTAACAAGCTGCAAATCCTTGATATCTCTTGACAAGGTTGCCTGAGTGCTTCTGATGCCATGCTCCGCAAGGGCTTCGATAAGCTGGCTCTGCGTTTCTATATCACGCTCGGCGATAATCTGCAGGATTACATTCTGACGTGAAGTTTTCATATTACAAACCTCTCAAGTGTTCTTATACAAAAGTTTATCAAAGGTGGAATCGTAAAAGCTCTTTGTTCCCATATTAATAAGATTCATGGACTTTTGCGACTGTCTTACAATGATAACGTCTTCATTGTGAATTTCAACTCCGTCTGCACCGTCAACCGAAACAAACGCTTTTCTGTCATGAATTTTTTCCGCTTTTACGGATATTGTTCTTTCCGGGTTGAGTACGAAGTTTTTTGAGCCGATTACATGAGCGCATATGGGAGAAATGATAAAGTTTTTGGCTTCGGGTTCAACAATGGGGCCTCCGGCAGACATTGAATAACCCGTGGAGCCGGTTGGTGTTGAAACAATTATTCCGTCACCGGAAAAGCTCATTACACGGTCATTATCGCCCCATGCTGTGAGCTTGATACAGTCGCCCATGCCATGAATAACAACGTCGTTAAGGCCGCAGTCAGAATAGATGACCGTCCCCTTTCGAATAAGCTCAACATCAATCATCATTCTGTAGCTGCTTTTGTAATTACCCTTTACAGCTTCCCGAATAAGCTCAAGCTCCTCGGGCTCAAGTGCCGCCATAAAGCCTTTTGTTCCGAGATTAATTCCAAGCAAAGGCTTGTTGTCATGCCCAATCATTCGTGATGTATGAAGGATTGTGCCGTCACCGCCGATGATAATAAGCAGCTTGGCTTGTCTTACAGTTTCCCAGCCGACAGTATCAATATCGTCAGGAATGGCATCAGGGTCATTTTCACCGAATACCGGACATACAACAGTTTCAAAACCTTCCTCAGAAAGAATGGCTCTTGCTTTTTTTGTCAGCTCAAGATTTATGTCACGGAACGGATTCGGACATAAGGCAATTAATTCTGGCATAGCTTTTCCTCACAAGTTCTGATGGGAAGCTTCAACAACGGCCTCCGCATAAATAATCGGAGCATCAAAGCTCCCCTTCTTCATATAGCACAAATATTCTCTGTTGCCTTCCGGACCTTTTATCGGTGAAAAATCAAGACCCATGACCGTCAGACCGATTGTTGGCGCGAAATTCAAGACGCTTTCTATTACTGCAAGATGTACTGCCTTGTCACGAACAACGCCCTTTTTGCCGACTTCATCTTTTCCTGCTTCAAACTGAGGTTTGATAAGGCAGACAAGCGGTGCTCCATCTTTCAGCACAGACGCAACCGCAGGAAGCACAAGCTTTATTGAAATAAAGGATAAATCCATTACCGCAATGTCAAGCAGTTCGGGAATCTGCTCATTGGAAATATAGCGTATATTTGTGCGTTCCATATTAACAACGCGCTCATCATTCCTCAGACTCCACGCAAGCTGACCGTAACCGACATCAACGGAGTATACCTTCTCAGCTCCGTTTTGAAGCAGAACATCAGTAAAGCCGCCGGTTGATGCGCCGCAGTCAATGCAGTGCATTCCTTTTACGTCAATCGGAAATACCTTCAGAGCCTTTTCAAGCTTCAGTCCTCCGCGGCTTACATAGGGCAGCGCGGCACCTCTTACCTCGATATTTGCATCGGGAGCAACCTGCATTCCGGGCTTATCTGCACGCTGACCGTCGATGAATACAAGCCCGCTCATTATTGTTGTTTTAGCTCGCTCGCGGCTTTCGGTCAGTCCGAGGTCAAAAACGAGCTGATCCAATCTGACTTTTTTCATCATTCACCTCTAGCAAGGCGTATTGCTTTATCAAGAAGACTGTCAATATCAAGTCCGCAGTCCTTGCGAAGCTCATCGACAGTGCCGTGGGTAACAATTCCGTCACCGAGATTGCATATTGCGGCAGACTTTACGCAGATTCCGCGCTCTGCGGTCTTTGCAAGAAGCTGTCTGCCTATGCAGTCTGCATCGCATACATCTTCAGCAATAAACAGCTTTCCGGTTTTAGATATGGACTCAAGAGCTTCATCTGCGCTCAAAGGTGCAAGACGGTTAAGCTTTACAATCTCGGCGCATATTCCTCTGTCATTCAATTTTTCCGCAAGCTCAAGGGCAGTATTTATCATTGTTCCGTATCCGGCAATTGTAATGTCGGTGCCCTCTCTGATAACAGCGCTGTCTTTTTTACAGCAGTCGATATACTTTCCTTCGCTGCCTCTGGGATAGCGTATGGCAACGGGGCCTTCCATATCATTTACAGCCATATTCAGCATATACTCAAGCTCAGCAAAGCTTGAAGGAGCCAGAATCTGCATACCGGGAACAGAGCTCAAATAGCTTATATCAAATACACCGTGGTGTGTTTCGCCGTCATTTCCTACAAGACCCGCTCTGTCAACACCGAAAACCACATGAAGCTTCTGAAGTGATATATCATGTATCAGCATATCATAGGAGCGCTGCAGGAAGCTTGAATAAACCGCAAAAACGGGGGTTAAGCCCTGCTTCGCCATGCCCGCCGCCATTGCAGCTGCATTCTGCTCGGCAATGCCGACGTCAAAAAATCTGTCAGGATACTTTTCTGAAAAACCGATAAGTCCCGTTCCTGAGCTCATTGCGGCTGTAATTGCAACAACATTCTTGTTAGCATCTGCAATATCGCACAGCGCAGACCCGAAGCATGATGAAAAGCTCGGTTTTTCCTTTGGAAGCTCACCTGTTTCTGAATTAAACTTACCTACGCCGTGATAGTTTTCGGGGTGCTCCTCAGCATACCTGCAGCCCTTGCCCTTCTGTGTAATAACATGAACAAGCACGGGTGTTTCCATTTCCTTTGCCCAGCGAATTACGGTTTCAAGCTGCTCGACGTCATGTCCGTCAACCGGACCTAGATAATATATACCCATGGCGTCGAAAATGTTGGGCTGAAGTATTCTTTTCTTCAGAGCTTCTTTAATCTTATGGTTTGCATTATATACAGGCGTAACCTTGCCGACAGTATTTCTGTACCAACGCTTGAAGTTGATGTAGCCCGGCTTGATGCGTTCGCGGGAAAGCAGCTTGGCAATTCCGCCAACATTGCCGTTTATGGACATTCCGTTATCGTTAAGGATAATAACAATAGGCTCATTGCAGCCACCGACATTGGTGAGTCCCTCATAGGCAAGGCCGCCTGTCAGCGCGCCGTCACCAATTACAGCCGCTACGTTGTAGTGCTTGTTTTCAAGAGTTCTTGCTCTTGCCATTCCCAATGCAACGGAAACAGAATTAGAAGCATGTCCGGCAATAAAAGCATCGTCATTTGACTCATAGGGCTTCGGGAAGCCCGAAAGTCCGCCGTGACAGCGCAGCGTTGAAAATTCATCGCGTCTTCCCGTAATGATTTTATGGGAATAGCTCTGATGTCCTACATCAAAAACCACACGGTCAACAGATGTGTCATACACACGGTGGAGGGCAACGGTAAGCTCAACAGAACCAAGATTTGAAGCAAGGTGTCCGCCGGTTTTTGAAACATTTTCAATTATATATTTTCTCAATTCCTCACAAAGTGGGACGAGTTCGTCCCTGCGCAGTAATTTTACATCGTTAGAGGAATTGACTTTATTCAGAATATTCAAAACAAACCTCGAAAATTAATGCTTTATTCGCATAAAATGCTATTTTACAGTATAACAAACCGTGCCGGATATTACAATAGATATCCGACACGGTTTTATATTTTATTCAATTTTAATTTAATCTTGTAACCAGATTATCGGCAAGCTTACAAAGAAAATCGGTGTCGGTAAAGCACTGGCACAGACTGTATTTTGCAAGGTTTGTGAGTTTTTCGACCATATCAAGACACTTATCAAAGCCAAGCAGAGCCATATAAGTATTCTTGCATTCTTTTTCATCGGAACCGATGGGCTTTCCCAGCACTTCCTTGTTGCTTATAACATCAAGCATATCATCACGAATCTGGAATGCAGCACCGATTGAGGCTCCGAACATTGCCGCAGCTTCCATCTGCTCTTCTGTTCCGCCTGCGGCGGCAACACCCATGCGGCAGGCAGCAGTAAGCAGCGCACCCGTCTTTCGCACGTTGATTTCATTGAGCTCATCTTCTGTGAGTTTTTTATTCTCACCCAGCATATCGAGGAACTGGCCTCCGCACATACCGTCTGCTCCGACTGCATCTGCAAGGATTTCAGCACATTCTGCTTTTGCTTCCGCGGGGAGCTCGCTGCGAAGTATTGTTCCGAACGCCTCCGCCTGAAGCGCGTCACCCGCAAGCACAGCAGTACACTCGCCGTAAACCACATGATTTGTAGGCTTGCCTCTGCGCAGGTCATCGTTATCCATGCAGGGCAGGTCATCGTGAATGAGACTGTATGTATGCAGCATTTCGATTGCGCAGGCAACCGGCATCGCTTTTTCTATATCTCCGCCGCATATTCTGCAAAATTCAAGCACAAAAATGGGTCTGATGCGTTTGCCTCCGGCCATAAGACTGTATTTCATGGACTCAAACAGCACCTTTTGAGGCAGGTCATCGGCATTAAAATACTCGGACAGCTTGCTGTCTATCAAATCCTTATATTCATTTGCGTTCATGTTATTCCGTCTCCTCGAAGGGAAGCTCAATGGGAGCACCGTCGGGACCTTTCTTAAGCTTTATGACCTTCTGCTCTGCTTCTGAAAGCATGCTGTCGCAAGACGCAATCAGAGCAGTTCCCTCTTCAAACATCTTGAGGGATTCACTCAGCGGCGCATCTCCTTTTTCAAGCATACGCACTATTTCATCAAGTCTTTTAATTGACTCTTCAAAGCTCAGTTTGCTTTCACTCATTTATAAGCGCCTCTCTTTCTTCTACGCGGCATTTTATCATACCGTCGGAAACCATCAGCCTAATCTTATCATTAACATCGACATCTGAAATGCTTCTGACAAGCTCACCGTTTTTATCCGCTGCAATTGAATAGCCTCGACCGATAACCTTAAGCGGACTCATTGCATCAAGCGATGCAGCGAGACGGACAAACTTGTTTCTGTTTGCGGCATTGTATCTGTCTGCAACGGCAATCAGCTTGTCGCGGACATAGTCAAGCTCGGTGCGTTTCGCCTCAACATAAGCCATGGGGCTTTGGAGCACTCTTCTGTTACGCAAATCCTCAAGTCTTGCCGATGAGTTATTCAGCGCCTTTCGTATAGCCTGGAGCTTGCGTATATCAAGATTTTCGATGCTCGAGCGAATATCGTTTACATCGGGAACGGCAATTTCCGCCGCATTTGACGGCGTTGAGGCACGTCTGTCAGCAACGTAGTCGGAAATTGTTACATCGGGCTCGTGGCCTACAGCTGAAATAACGGGAAGCTCGGATTCATAGATTGCGCGGGCAACACGTTCATCATTGAAGGCCCACAAATCTTCGATTGAACCGCCGCCGCGCCCCGTAATAATCAGGTCAGCAACTTTATATTTGTTTGCGTATCGTATTGCTCCCACAATTTCAGGCGGCGCTTCTACGCCCTGCACTCTGACGGGAAGCAACACAACCTGCGTCAATGGCCAGCGGTGGCCGAGAATGCGAATCATATCATGCACCGCAGCGCCTGCAGAAGATGTAATAATTGCGATTTTTCGCGGATACTCGGGCAGCGGTTTCTTGTGTGACGCATCGAACAGTCCTTCTGCGGCAAGCTTTGCTTTTAACTGCTCATAGGCAATCTGCAAATCTCCGGTGCCTTCAGGTGTCAGGTTGGTGCAATATAGCTGATACGCACCGTCCCGCGCAAACACCGAAATACGTCCAAAAGCAGTAACACCCATGCCGCTTTCAGGGCGAAAGCGCAGCTTTGATGCACTGCTTTTAAACATAACGCAACGCAGACTGCTCTCCGAATCCTTAAGCGTAAAGTAATGATGCCCCGAGGGATAAACCTTATAATTTGAAAGCTCTCCCCTGACGCAAACATTCGTGAGCATGGGTTCGCAGTCAATCAGCGATTTTATTAAATTGTTCAGCTCCGATACGGTCAGAGTTTTTTCGTTCATTACTCTTTCTCCGGCTGTTCGATGTTTTCGGCAAACTCGCCTCTCATAAATCCGCCCAGAACGCCATTCACAAAGGAAACCGTTTCTGCTTCATCGTAGCCTTTGGCAAGCTCCACAGCCTCATTGATTGCCGCAGCGTTAGGAATATCCTCCATATACAGAATCTCGCAAATTGCACATCTGAGCACCGCCATCGCGGTTTTGGATATTCTGGAGGTCTTCCAGCCCATTGCGTATTTTTCGATATACTTGTCTATCTGAATGCGATACTCTTCCATAAGGCCTGCCAGACGGATAATATACTCCTTCTGAACATCATCAGGATACTCGGCAAAAAGCTCGTCCTCAGTTAACAGAGTTGCATAGTATTCCTCGTCAAAGAATTCTTCAACTATTTCGCAGACGGGACGCTCACTTGCCGAAGCAAAAAATCCCAGCTGTACTGCTATTTCTCTTGCAGTTGTTCTCTTCATATCTTATCTCTCCGATGAATTACTTGTCAAACTCCACGCCGGAAACATGAACATTGACTTCTGCCTTGTCAATGCCGGTGATGGCCTGGACAGCTTCTGTAACCGAATTCTGAACCTCACGTGCTACATTAACAATATTGCAGCCGTAACGGACAAGAATGATTGCATCTACCTTAATTGTATCGTCAACAATCTGAACCTTAACACCCTTGGAAACGGTCTTAAAGCCGATAAGCTCTGCAAGCTCTGCACCTGCGGTAGTAGAAATGCCGGCAACACCGTCAATCTCGGTTATTGCCGAACGCACCATGGCAGATATTACATCTTCGGAAATATTAATGCTGCCGTTGGAGTCCTTGCAGCTGATATAAGAGTCACCCATAATTAAACTCCTCCAATATGATTTCATAGTATTTTACCACAAAAGCATGTAAAAATAAAGCATAAAAAGACGGGATTTCCCGTCTTTTTATGCTCAAACCTCTATTACAGTCAGCTGCGATGCTGTGTATTCAGTTTCCGTTGTTACTGTTTCTGTTATTCTTGCAACAGCGGCGGCGCTCAGCCCCTCCTCAGGTGCCGGAACCGCAACGGTTATGGAATCCTCAGTCATATAAACAACGCAATCGGAAAAATCCTTGGCAATCAGGAGATTTTCAAGCTGAGTCTCTTTCATGGAATAGTTCGCCATTGCCGAGATTGCGTCCATTGCCGAATCTATCGTTTCCTGCGATGCGCTTTCTGATGCTGCGGCTGTTTGGAGAAGCTCAAGCGCCTCGTCTCGCGATATCTGACGGTTAAGTCTTGCCTCCGCAAAGTATTCCGATTCAGCTTTCCCTTTTCCGTTTTTCGCTGCGTATGCCTCTTCAGCCTTTATCATCGCAGCGTCCTCAGCCTCAACCATTGCATCATCTGCTTTTCCCCACCGGTTGTTGTATGACCAGTTCAGATAAACAGCGGTACATACAAACACAAGAACCGTAACTATTGTGATGTTTCTTTTCAAATGCTTCATATTAATCCTCCATTTCCAACTTCAATATCTGAATTTTGTCGGTTGAAAAACCGGTAAAGGCTCCGGCAGCTTTTAAGATGCTGAGCTTTACATCAGCGTTTTCCGCACCCTCACACACTATCACGGCGCCGTTTTCGGAAAGCAGAACACTTGACTCACCTACTCCCTCTGTCTGCTCAAGCAAGCTTTCCAGGCGTTTTTCGTCACTGTTTTCAGGCTCTGCTTCGCTGCTGTGGGAAGGCAGCAGCAAAAGGACAACGCCAAGCGCCGCCGCAAGTATGAGAAATTTATACTTTTTCAGACCGTCCAAGGTTTTTACGGTATTTTTCATCTGCTTCTCCAGTTCTGCTTTGCAGCCGGTATTCCCAGCTCAGTTTCAATAAGGCTCTTGATTGCGCTATTGTCCTTGCTGTATTCAGTTGGACTTAGTATGATTTCAACCGATACGGGATACCAGTAACCGTCTGTATTCCATTCAGTAGTTACTATGACGTCATCGGGAATAACTCCATTCTTTTTGGCTTTGTCCAATATATATGCCGTGTATTCGCTTTCTATGTATTTTCTGTCCAGCATTTCTTTTGTTTCACCTGCACTTTGTATGAGTTTTTCCGCTTCCTGACGGTATTTCGCTGCGGATAGAGAGTATTCTTCAATGTTAAATGTACCAAGCGGTGAGAGAATTGCGGCTATCATAATCAGTCCGCAGACAAATTCAAGTGCTTTCTTCGTTCTTCCCTCCGGAGCAAGCGACAGACAAACAGCGCAAAGGATAGAAGCGCTGACGACCGCGTATATCCAGTTTTTAAGCACTATGCACTCACCGCCTTGATACAGGATATTATTGAAAGAAACACCATTATTCCGGCGCTGCCGACCATTGCAAGAATCATGCCGAAGCAGTTGCCTATTCCGTTAATAAGTGAGGCAGCGGCAGAATTAAACGTGCCGGCAAGTGCCGATGCGGCTTTTAATATCAGATAATTAATTCCAAGTACCGCAAACGGAGTTACGCAGATGCATATTATTACAATTAATCCGAATACTCCCACCATTCCCCTTACAGCTTCGGCACCTGCTATTACAGAAGATGCTGCATCGGAGAGTATTCCGCCTACAATGGGCAGCGCCATAGAAATCGTTGCTTTTGCGGCTTTTGAGGCAACGGCATCTCCTCCGGAAGCTATTACGGAGCTAATGCTGAGATATGCGGTGAACGCCAGAGTAAGCCCAATCATCAGGGTTGTACAAATCCACTTGAAAAGTCCGCACATTCCCTCAAGTCCTTTTCCGCCGAATGCCGCATTTGCAATCACAAGCGCCGTATATGCGTATATCAGCGGAAGAATAATCTTTGCTGATGCTGTAATAAAAATGCTCAAAAACAGTGCAGAGGCGGCATATTTTGCTGCAGCGGCAGCCGGTGTTCCGCATACAATTCCCGCAGTACACAGCGTTGGCAAAAGCGCATTTGAAAAGTCCGATATTGTGTTCAGCGTCTGAGTTCCAAGACTCATGTATGAGCCAACATCGCCAACGCAGACAAGACTTATTGCCGCACAGCCGCACAGCTTCAGATAAAACGGTGAATTATCGGAGCTGAACACCTCAAACGCCGAACATAGCAGAGCAATAATAAGCACCAGAAGTCCACGCTTCAGGGCAGGCTTATATGCTTTCTGAAGCTCGGACTTCAGCATTGCAAGCACTTTGCCCAACAATCCGTCAGCATCTGCCGCATCGTCAACCGACGGATTATCAAGCGTGTCTGATACATTGTCGGGGACCGCATTTTCAAGCTTACTGTTGTCAATAATGCCGTCGTTATCGGCATAGCACGGAAACGTAAGCAAGCAGGCGGCAATTGCAGTCAGTAGTATTCTTTTCATATTAGCTCACCTATTGTACTGACAACAGTTTCAAGAAGCGGTAAGGCGCAGTACATTGCTGCGGCAGCTCCGAGAAATTCAACCGATGATGCAATTCCGCTTTGACCCGAATCCTTGCTTAATGCGCAAACGATTTTCACGGTTACGGCAATAACCGTGCACTTTATAAGCGGACTGAAGATTGCAGCTGAAAGTCCAGATTTTTGCATTATACCGTCAAAAACATCTTTCAGCGCCGAAAGCATCACAACGCAGGCACCGAGAATTATTACAACACCGGCAACACTCAGCAAAAATGCGTTTTCGGGATTTGATTTTTTTACAAGCAGCGCTCCAGAAGCGGTCACAAGCGCAACCGCAGCGGCTTTAAATAGAATTTCCATTACAGCTGGAACAGGTCTTTGATTATGTTGAAAAGCTCGCTGATTTTCTGTACAACAACAATCAACACAACAACAAGTGCGGCAATTGTCGTCATCAGCGCCTGCTCATCTCTTCCTGAACGTGTGAGCAGTATGTTCAGTACCGCCACAAGAATACCGACAGCGGCAATTTTGAATATTAAATCAATTTCCATTTTTCCTCCGTATCTCAGATGAGCATTACCGCGGCAATAAGCCCTACACCGCCGTAAAGCCCGATATACATCTTTTGCATTTTTGCGCTCTGCGGACGCAGCTCCTCAAGGCTTCTGTTAAACGTCAGCTTGCAGCGGTCAATCGCTTCGCCCTGCATATCCGCATTATATCTGCCGAGGCTTGCCCCGAGGCTTATCAGCTCTGACAAGCATTCTTCGGGTAATACGGCAAGCGTTTCCGTTACCGCTTCATGCCACAGAGTGCTGAACTCAACCTCTCCGAGCCTGTCCATAGAGCCCTTCAGCTTATCCGCAAAGCGTTTTACATCTCCCCTGGCACTCTGCTTTATACATTCAATAATCCTTATAATTGTGGCACGGTTTGTGCAAAGCTCGCTTTTAATAATATCGAGCATAAGAAGCACGCTCTGTAATACAGAAAGCCGCTTTCTGCATTCAGCAGCCTTGGAAATTCCTATTGCGGTAAGCGCCGCGGTAAGCATTACTGCGCCTAAGCATTTCATCATAGCAGCTCCTCACAAGCATACTGCCGTGTGCCACCGAAATTTTTTATAATAACCGCATATTCAAATAATCCGAGCTCAAGCATCTCTCTGTAAATCCTTCGCCGCTTCAAATCCTCTGTCCCTGAGGCATGGGCTGTCGCAAGAATTTTTACACCGCAGCCCGAAGCGGCTGAAACGGCAGATATATCCTCCGCTTCGCTAATTTCGTCCATGGCAATGACGTCGGGATTCATTGCCTTAAGCAGCATCATAACCGCCTCAGCCTTTTTCACCCCGTTCATCACATCTGTTCGGGGACCCATATCAAACTGCGGCTCTCCGTCAGTAACAGCCGCAAGCTCGCTTCTCTCATCGGCAACCGAAACCCTGAAATTATCAGTCGAAAGATTGCGTATGTAGTCTCTCATAAAGGTTGTTTTGCCAAAACCGGGCGGTGAAATAATGAGAACGTTCTTAAGCCCGTCAGTATTAATGCTCTTATACAGCTTGCTGCTGCAGCCATATATATCATGAGGTATCCTTATGGCCATTGAGCTGAAATCTTTAATTCCGCCAAGCCTGTCTGCCTTATAAACAGCCGTACCGCATATTCCGATACGTATTCCGCCGTCAACAGTAACAAAGCCCTTTGCAAGCTCGCTTTCCACAGAATGAACCGAAGCATAGGTAGCCTTTTCGAGTACCGAATACAAATCATCAGTTTCCAGCTTGTATGAAGAAGCTATCTCATGCTCCATTCCCTGCGAAAGAACCGTGACAGCTCTTCCTGTTCTCAGTCTGATTTCCTCCGCGTTTTTCTGTATGCTCTCGGGCATTACCAGCAGTTCACCGCACAAATTAAGCGGCAAAAGCGATGCGGCCTCTCTGTAAGTATTCATTCAATCACCTCTATTGCAATCTATTATGTTTATCTTAGACTTATGCAAAAAGCTCTGCGGCATGCCGCAGAGCTTTTTTATTTAATTACGGGAACAAATAGCTTTTTTGTGCCCCTACTGACATTCTCATCTGATACTATTTCGAGAATTTTCTCCGGAGCGGAGCTGTACTTCTTCGCTATGCTCCACAAATCCCCGTCAGAAAAAACAATGTATGCCGATGGTGACGCAATGTTCAGCTTTTCTCCCTCGCTTATAAGAGCAACGTTACTGATTGTTTCATGCATCTTACATTTTGCGATAAGCTGTGCTTCTCCTCTGAATTCAATACAGTTTTCTCCCGGAACTGTGCGTGTATTACTCAGGCGGTAGCTGAAATCTGAATATTCCATGCTGCTGTTAAGCTCAAACTCCGCATTTCCGCGTACTTTGCCGCAATATATCTCATTTTCTGAATCGCGGTAAATAATCTCCGCGGTAACGGCAAGGCTTGCTCCGCTGTCAAGAACGCTGAGCTTTGTTATATATGACCTTGTCATAAGAATATCCTTGACATTGTGCCCCGAATCATAACTGAGCTGAATATTCTCTGTAAAGGTATCCGATTTGCAGCCAGAGCAGAAATCCAGGTTTTCATATTGAAGCTCAGCTTGATAATTGCATGAATACGCGTCAGAAGCATAACAGATTTCGCAATTTCTGTAATGAATAAGCTGAATTACCGCATGGAGCTCCGCAGAAAACTTGCCGTCTGCAAGATCATAGTATTCGCCCGTTGAGAGAATAACAGCGTCGCACTCACCTTCACCGTCACCTGCAACGTCAAAAAGCTGTGAAAACGGGAAAGAGAACACCTGATTTTTCAGTTCTCCGTCAGATATATATATTGCGTCAATATCGGCCATGCCTCTCAGAATCAGCTTGTCGCCGACTGTTTCGGTATTTTCAATGTGATAGAGAGCATTGGCTGAAATCAGCCTGATATCAGCGCCTTCATTTAAATCAAATTCCTCTTCTGCCGTAATGACCTTTTCTGCAACTGTGTCGATTACTCGAATAACGGCATTTTCAGATTTGACATAGAGTTTTTCCGGCAATTTCTCCGGTCGTTCGTACCAGGTTATTTCGTTTTCCTTATAGCAGGCCATCTTTACGCAAACAGTTGCACTAAGAGAAATCTTTCGCGGATTAATAACGCGCACATCATAGGACATCACCTTAATATCGGCATTTACAATGCAGCTGCTGTCAATATCCTTTGCCGGTATTCTGGCGTTAAGCGGCAAGGTCATATCAAGCTTTGCAATTCCTGCTTCGGAATAGTACATAATCACAGCACCGAGCTCGGCTTTTATGCTGAGCTCTTCGATTTCGATGTCCTTGCTTCTGATTTTTGTAACAAAGCTTGTTGTCAGTATTTGCCGAATATCTTCCTGAACGTCAGGCACAACGCACTCTGCAGAGGTGTCACACATAACTGTGTTCTCAAGAGTTTTTCTGAAGCAATTAATGCTTCTGCGATTAAAAGATAATTCCATTAAAATTCTCCTTACGGTGTTTTTAGTACACTTTATGAAGAATATTAACGGCATATTCCCAAGCTATTTTCCGCGTTTGATTTTAATGCCATAGCAAATCAGGCAGGTTGCAAGGAGAAACCACCAGAACTGACTCGGCAATACTATGGCAAGAATTATGAATACTCCGATAATTATTGCAACCGTTCCAATATTCAGATTGCTGCAATTGCGCAAAAATACCGCCTCCCGCAATACTGTTAATACAGAGTATGCGAAAGACGGTGATTTTGCTATTGATACTAAACTCTAATAAGAAGAAGACAAAGATTTGCGAGGAAAAATTGCGCTGGACGAGGCGGCTTCCGCTGAGCATAATGGAGATATATGATCAAGGAAGCCAGCGCAGTACGGCACAATTTTAACTGCAAAGATTGTCTGATTTCTATTAGTGTTTAGTATGATTAGTTCCATGGCTTGTTTTGGGCCGTAAGCTCATACAGCCTTGTATATGACTCATAACGGCTCGGCATTATTTCCCCAGCACCAAGTGCTTCTGTGACTGCACAGCCGGGCTCCTTCAGATGCGCGCAATCATTGAATCTGCAGTCGCCTATATGCTTCTTAAACTCACGGAAATAGTACTGAAGCTCCTGCTTCTCTATTGTGTTCATCATAATGATGTCAAAGGAAGCAAAGCCCGGTGTATCGGCAATATATGTGGTTTCGTCAATGGCAAAAAGCTCAACATGGCGGGTGGTGTGTTTACCTCTGCCAAGCTTTTCGCTTACGATACCGACCTCAAGATTAAGTCCGGGCATAAGGACATTCAGTATGCTGGATTTTCCGACACCGGAATTACCGGTGAATGCACAAATTTTTCCCTTGAGCGCAGCCTTCAGTTCTTCAATGCCCTCTCCCGTTTCAGCACTCGTGCGCACGGTGGTGAAGCCTGCGGAAGTATAGATTTTCCAGAGCTCATCGGCATTGTCAATGTCTGTTTTGTTAATGCAGACTATCAGTTCACAGCCCGCCTCTTCGGCAATGACGGAAACTCTGTCAATCAAAAACGGGTCAGTAACGGGATTTGTGTTTGCCGCAATGAATACCAGGGCATCAATGTTTGCCACAGCAGGTCTTATGAAAAAATTTTTACGCTCGCTTACAGCTTCAATATAGCCTTTACTGTTTGAGTCAATATTAAAGCTGACCTTATCACCCACAAGGGGTGAGGTTCCGTCAAGGCGGAATTTTCCTCTGGCGCGGCACTCGTATATGCGGTTATCGCAATTAACGTAGTAAAACCCGCTCAGTGCTTTTACAATCGTTCCAGTCATTGCCGTCAACCTTCGCTGCCTGAAGGTCCAGAGGAAATCTTCAGAGAAATCTTTGTGTGAGCATCTACTTCATTTCCTGCATCAACACTCTGCCAGACAACAGTGCCCGCGTCAAGCTCACTCTCGACATAGGAAATGCTGCCGACACTAAGGTTGTTATTCTCGATTTTGGCAACTGCCGCATCTTGAGACAGTCCCTTAAGCTGAGGAACATTTACAAGCTCTGCATCAGGACCGGTGCTTATAATAATCTTAATCGTAGTACCTTCAGGCACTTTTTCGCCGGCTGCAGGCTCCGTGCTGATGACATAGTCTTTTGTAATGTTGAGGGAGGCCGTTTCAACAGTTACATACTCAAAACCGGCTTTTTTTATCGCGCTGATTGCACTTGCACGGTCGCTGTTAACTACATTTGGAACAGTTACGTCTTTTTCATCACTTGGCAAGGTGTTGCCGGAGCTTACAATAAGCTCTACCGCAATGCCGCCTTCATCTGCGGCACGTTTCTTATCAGGCTCAGGATCCTGCCCGATGACTATTCCGTATTCGGTTTCTGGGTCTATCATGAATTTTACGGTGAACGTGTACAATCCATTATAGTCGGGATCGTTAATAATGTCCTCGTAATATCTGCCCTGGAAATCGGGAATGCTGGTTTTATCCGGTGAGCCGAATAAATCTTTCAGGAAATAACGGTTTACAAAAGCAAATGCCAGAAGAATTACTATGATAACGCCGATAATTCCCGCTGCAAATGCAGACTTCTTTGCTCTGTGCTTTTTCCTGCTTTTTGCGTTTTCGAGCTCCTCATCATCTGTTTCGGCGATTACCTGAGCTGCAATTTCAGCGCTTCGGAAGTTTTCAAGGTCTGCAAGCATTTCCTTAGCGCTCTGGTAGCGGCTGCCAATATCGGTACACATTGCCTTAAGAGTAATTCGCTCAAGCTCCTCGGGAATATCGGGCATAAGCTCCCTGGGAGGAACAGCATCGGTATTCATGTGCTTCACGGCAACTTCAACGTCTGAGTTGCCCGTATAAGGCAAGATGCCCGTAAGCATCTCATACATGACAATGCCGAGTGAGTATACGTCGCTTCTGCCGTCGGCAGCGCCGCCGCGTGCCTGCTCGGGTGCAATATAGTGAACCGAGCCAACGGCCTGATTTGCCGGCATGTCAATATCATTCTGAAGGGCGGCAATGCCAAAGTCGGCAACCTTTACGAGTCCGTCCTTAAGAAGCATAACGTTCTGAGGCTTGATATCACGGTGAATAATTCCCCTGCTGTGAGCGTGAGAAAGCGCCTTTCCAATCTGAATGCTGAAATCAAGCACCTCAGTATAAGGCAGAACGCCTTTCTGCTTCATATACTCTTTCAGAGTTATACCGTCTACAAGCTCCATTACAATGTACTCCAGTTCATCGCTGTGGCCCACATCGTAAACAGAAACGATGTTAGGATGGGAAAGCATTGCAACGGCATGAGACTCTGCGTGGAAGCGCTTGCGCAGCTCCTTATTGGCAATCATGTCCTCATGCAGAATCTTGATTGCGTCATATCTCTTCAGTTTATGGCACAGGGCCTTATATACATTGGCCATGCCGCCGGTACCGATAACCTCGAGGATTTCGTATCGGTCATCAAGCATTGTGCCTATATACTTATCAGTCATATTATCCATACGCACACCTAAATTTTCAGACCTTGACAGCAACTACGGAAACATTGTCACGTGCTCCGCGTTCAAGCACGGTTTTCATGAGTTCGCCGCAGATACGGTCGGGAGTTTTATACTTCTTATACGCATCAAATATTTCGCTGTTGGAAACCATGTTGCTGAGTCCGTCAGAACAAAGAAGAACGCAGTCGCCTCTGTTCAGACTTACATCGTAGTAATCGGCTTCCACCGAGCTGTCAACGCCGAGAGCTCTTGTGATAACGTTCTTTTTGGGGTGCCTTGCCGCTTCCTCACGGGTAATGGCGCCCATGGCAACAAGCTCTTCAACATAGGAGTGGTCTTTTGTGATCTGACGTATGCCGTCAGGAGTAATCAGGTATCCTCTGCTGTCACCGACATTGACAAGATGTGCCCTGTTTTTATATACAACGCCGCCGACAAGTGTAGTACCCATTCCCTTATAATCAGGCTCAAAGCCGGAGTATTCATATACAACGCCGTTTGCATCGGCACAGCTTTCCCGCAGAAGCTTTTCATGGTTGCCGACAAAAACGGTAGGCGCAATAAGCGCTTCATACACCTTTGAAACGAAAGCCTTGCAGGAAAGGCGGCTTGCAAGGTCACCCGCCTTAGCGCCTCCCATACCGTCGCAGATTACAATAACGGTGCATCTGCGCTTATCGCAGTTTTCAATGATGTAGCTGTCCTGATTTTCTTTTCTGATTTTACCTTTATCGGTAATACCGAAGCTTCTCATGGCAAACAATCCTTTTATTTATTCTTCTGCATTTTTCTGCGAAGCTGACCGCAGGACGCGTCAACGTCTCCACCGAGCTTTCTTCTTACCGTGGAGTTAACGCCTTCATCTTCAAGAATCTTTATAAAAGCCTTCATGTGTCCCGGGGTTGAAGGCCCGTACTTACTCTCCTCAACATGATTGAGCGGGATAAGGTTTACATGAGCACCAACGGCTTTTGCACGTTTTGCAAGCAGCTTTGCATGATACTCTGTATCGTTTACGCCGTCAATCATTGCGTATTCAAAGGAAATTCTTCTGCCCGTCTTGTCGTAATACTTTCTGCAGGCATCAATCAGCTTATCGACACCGCGTCCTCGGTTTGCGGGCATAATCTTTGTTCGCGTTTCATCATCGGGAGCATGCAGTGACACAGCAAGCGTAATGGGCATGTCCTGAGCAGCAAGGTCATCAAAACGTTCAATGAGGCCGCAGGTTGAAAGCGAAATGTGGCGCATACCGATGTTCATTCCATCAGGACAGTTGACAAGTCTGATGAATTTCATCACATTGTCAAAGTTGTCAAGAGGCTCGCCTATGCCCATAAGGACAATATTAGAAATATGCTTACCTGAGTCAAGCTCGGAAAACAGAACCTCGTCAAGTATTTCCGAGGGCTCTAAGCATCTGACAAGACCTCCGATAGTGGAGGCGCAGAAGGCACAGCCCTGCCTGCAACCCACCTGCGACGAAACGCAGACGGTATTTCCATGCTTATAGCCCATTACAACCGTTTCAACCGCGTTGCCGTCATAAAGCTCCCAAAGGTACTTGATTGTTCCGTCAATCTGCGAAACCTGCTTGCTCAGCACCTTGGGCTTATAAATCGTATATTCTTTTTCCAGCTGTTCCCGAAGAGCTTTGGGAATATCGCTCATTTCTTCAAATGAGCCGACACCGCGGACAAGCCATTTAAAAACCTGCTTTGCGCGGTATTTCGGCAAACCCATCGCCTCAAAGTCCGCCGCAAGCTCTTCGGGCAGCATAGATTTTATGTTCTTCATTTAATTCTCCTGATTTTGCAGACGAAAAATCCGTCTGTATCATCAATATTCGGCCAAAAGGTGTACATACCGTTTTCTGCCGTTATCCCGTTTGGCAGCGTGAATTTTTCTGCTGCGAAGCAGTCATTATTTGCGAGAAACGCATTAACTGTGTCCTCGTTCTCACGCTTAAGTACAGTACAGGTAGAGTAAATGAGTACACCGCCTGCCTTAAGGCTTTTTGCAAGATTGCTCAAAACAGCAAGCTGAATTTCAGGAAGATTTTCAAGCTCATTAGGAGCCTTGAACCTGATATCAGGCTTTTTTCTGATTACGCCGATTCCCGAGCACGGAACGTCCGCAATAATCGCATCAAAAAGCTCACCGCGTTCTATTCGGGCATCTGCAGCCTCAGTGCTGATTATATCAATGCCGAGTCTTTCTGCACCGCTATTAATCAGCGAAAGCTTTTTCTCATGCAGGTCGCAGGACAGAATGCTTCCTCGGTTTTCCATGTCAATCGCAGCAGCAAAGCTCTTTCCGCCCGGTGCCGCACAGGCATCGAGTACTTTCATGCCCGGTTTAAGCTCTGCGGCAGATACAGCGCATCTGGCGGCAGGGTCCTGAACATAGAACAGTCCATCGCTGAAGCCATACATTGATGTAATATTGCCGCTGACAACAAGGCAGTTTTCAAGCCAATCATGGCGTATATACTCAATACCGTTCTCGCATAACTTAGCCTCAAATTCAGATGTGCTTGTTTTAAGTGTGTTGACCTGGATTACTGTTTTGGGAACGGTGTTATTTGCCGAAAGGAATGCCTCCGCAAACTCATAGCCCTTCTCATTTATCATCAGCTCGGTAAGCCACAGCGGGTGACTGTATTTAACTGAAAGGTACTTTGCGGAGCCTTT
>JAZRVW010000091.1:0-22114 GCA_045599385.1 Oscillospiraceae bacterium
GCAGGACTGCGACCGTCCTTTTCTTCGATTTCACTTGCGGAGTGGAGCTTCTTTTCGTGCCATGACTGCACTATCTTGTTCATGTAGCCCCATTTGAGAGCGCCCGTGTTTGTGACGGTGCGGTCATAGGCGATTGCCAGGGCTTCGGCATCAAAGCCCATGTCCAGCCAATCGTTGACGTACTTGCTTTCCGTTGTGGTAAGGGCGCGCCCGCGAATATTCAGCGCCTCCTGAACCTGACCTATGGCGCTTCTGCGGTGTTCGGCATTTGCTATGTATTCCTCCGCCTGCTCAAAGGTGAGGATTTCGCGGTTGGCCCATATATTTGCTTCCTTTTCGATGCAGCGCATGGTGGGAAGTCTGCCGGGACCGTACTTTGCGGCGAACAAATCTTTGCAGTATGTAAGAAGCAGACAGAAAACCACGGGAGGAATGCCGTTGTGATTGTACACAGCGGTAAGAGTTCTCATTTCCGTAGTGGAAAGCTTCCTGCCGTAGATTTCCTCCGCCTGATCCATGATTGCCTTAACGCCGTCATCGTATTTTGAAAGCTGCATAATATCCTCAGCCTTGTACTCGGGAACTTCAGTCTCGGCTGTGAGCGGTGTTTTCACCTTGACGGGCTCAGCGGAAAGCTTAAGTCTTGAAAGCTTTTCATAGGCGCATTCGATCTCATGTGAGGTTTTGCACAGGTCTCGTGCGGCATTATCCGCATCGAAGCTGCCGTTGCGGCAAAGCCAGATGTACAGAAGCGCCACATCGCCGTCATGGGCGGAAATGAGCTTGTCGGCTATGGAATTGTCGGGGTGTGAGTTAAGCATAATGCGTCAGCCCTCGACTTCACAGAAAATTCAAAATATATTTACAGGGAAATCAATTATAACATTAAATTTGACTTGTAGCAATAGCTTTATGTGTGCTATAATACATTGAATTATTATTATAAAGTGCATGGTAGAGGTGGAAGTATGCTCGAATTGCTTTCCCCTGCGGGCTCACCGGAATCGGTGATAGCCGCAGTTCAGAACGGCGCTGACGCCGTATATATGGGTCTCGGAAATTTCAACGCCCGCAGAGGCGCGAAGAATTTTGATGACGAGGAGTTTGAAAAGGCGGTGCGCTACTGCCGTGTCAGAGGCTGCAAGGTCTATGTCACCATGAACACTCTGGTGGGTGACAGGGAAATGGAAAGCGCCGTTGATCTGGCACGCAAGGTGTCCGACATCGGAGCCGACGCAATTCTCGTGCAGGATTTAGGTCTGTTGTCGGCACTCAAAAAGGCAGTGCCAGATATTCCTCTCCACGCCAGCACCCAGATGAGTATTCACAATCTTGCGGGCGTTGAGGCCGCGGCGGAAATGGGACTTACCCGCGCCGTGCTTGCCCGCGAGCTTTCCCTTGAGCAGATAAAATACATAAGCAAAAACGCACCCATTGAAACCGAGATTTTCGTTCACGGCGCTCTTTGCTTCTGCCATTCGGGACAGTGCTATATGTCCTCCCTCATCGGACGCCGCAGCGGCAACCGCGGAATGTGCGCCCAGCCCTGCCGCATGGAGTACACCATGGGCGGCAGAATGGAGGATACCCACCCTCTGTCCCTCAAGGACAACTGCCTTGTGGAAAGACTGCAGGAGATTGAGGACGCGGGTGTTGCCTGCGTTAAAATCGAGGGACGCATGAAGCGCCCCGAATATACGGGCATCGTCACGGGCGTTTACTCCAAGGTCATCAAGGAGCATCGTGCGCCTACACCCGATGAAATTGCCATTCTTGAAAACGTGTTCTCACGTCAGGGTTTCACTCAGGGCTATTTTGACGGCGATAAAAAGGATATGTTCGGAGTCCGCGCCGAAGCGGACAAGAATACCGAAAGGTTTTATGCCGAGGCACGCAAGGCCTATACCGACAGCGAGATTAACCGTGTTCCCGTCAGAATTTACAGCGTTGTAAGCGCGGGCGAGGCGGCAAAGGCCGTTGCCGCCGATGAGGACGGACACAAGGTCATGGCCTTCGTCAACGAGCCTCAGAAGGCGATCCGCCAGGCAGTTACGGAGGAAAACCTCAACGTGCAGATGAGCAAGACGGGCGGCACTCCTTATTTCTGCACCGATGTCCAGAGCAAGGTTGACGAAAACCTTTATATGCCCGTCTCCGAAATGAACGCGCTGCGCCGCAAGCTGCTTGACGCCATGAGCGCCGAGAGGGCAAAGCCTCTTGAACGCCGCAGTCTGCCCATGCCCGAAAAGCCCGGAAACGTGCCGGCAATCGCCGACCCCGTGAGCATTTATCAGGTGCGCACCGCCGACCAGCTTTCGCCGGAGCTTGCGGAGCTTAAGCCCGAATATCTCTATATGCCGCTTACGGAAATGTACGGACATTTCGACGCCCTGAAGCCCTTCACCGACAGGGGTACCGTACCCGTTGTAATTCTGCCGCGTGTAATTACTGATAACGAAACAAAGGACGTAAGCCGTATGCTCTCCGAGCTTTTCCTCAAGGGCATAAACGAGGCACTTGTGGGCAACATCGGCCATATCCTCCTTGCACGCAGAGCGGGCATGAAAATCCGTGCCGACTTCGGCATGAATGTCTTTAATTCCTACACAATGGAAATGATAGAAAAGATGGGCTTCCTTTCCGCCACCGCGTCCTTTGAGATGCGCATGGCGCAGGTAAAGGATTTGTCCAAGCGCGTGAATACGGAGCTGATTGTCTACGGACGTCTGCCGCTTATGGTTACGGAGCAGTGCATCATAAGCCGCAACGCAGGTCGCTGCAACTGCCAGAATCCCAATCAGCTTTCCGACCGTATGGGCTCCGTTTTCCCCGTTGTCCGCGAGTATGAGCACCGCAACGTCATCTATAACGCGCACAAGCTCTTCATGGCGGACAAGAGGGACGATATTTACTCCGCAGGACTCTGGGGACAGCGCCTGCTGTTCTCCACGGAAAGCGCGAGAGAATGTCTTGAGATTGCGAAATGCTATAAGGGACTTGGCGACTTCCGTCCCAATGTTCTGACAAGAGGACTTTATTACAGAGGCGTTGACTGATATGAAAATCGTACTTGCATCAGGCTCCCCCAGAAGAAAAGAACTTCTGGAGATGATGGGGCTTGAGTTCGAAATATGCCCCGCAAAAAGCGAGGAAAGCGTGGAGCCCGGTCTGAGTGCCGAGGAAACCGTAATGTCACTTGCACGCGCAAAGGCAAGGGAGGTCGCGGCGGCTTTCCCCGCAGGTACCGCGGTAATTGCTGCTGACACAATCGTGTGGGCAGAGGGCAAAATCCTCGGCAAGCCGAAGGACAGAAACGACGCGGTGCAGATGCTTGAAATGCTTTCGGGCAGAACCCATTCGGTGTTCACGGGTATATGCGTAATATGCGACGACGTGACGGTTGTGGGCGCGGAGGAAACCGAAGTGTGCTTCCGCCGTCTCAGCCGCCGTGAGATTGAAACCTACGTGGAAACTGGCGAGCCCATGGACAAGGCCGGTGCCTACGGCATACAGGGCAAGGCCTCCGTGTTTGTTGAGGGCATTAAGGGCGATTACTTTAACGTTATGGGCCTGCCCCTGTGCAGACTCGGAGAGATACTTAAAACCATTGGAGTGCATTTGCTGTGAATGTAAAGCAATATCTTAAGGAAAACGGAATAAAGCTGGGCATCATTGTTCTGGTGCTTGCGCTTATTATAGGCGTCGGCTCATATTTTCTTGAGGGAAACGCGGGCCTTATGAAGAACGTAAGCGGTGCCGTAAAGGCACCCGTGCAGAGAATGGTAAGCTCTGTTGCCGAATGGCTTGAGGGCGTCTACGGTTATCTGTATGAGTATGACGCACTTGTGGCGGAAAACGAGCGACTGCGTGCGGAGCTTACCGAAGCGCAGGAGGAGGCCAGAAACGGCTACGAGGCGATAGAGGAAAACGCACGTCTGCGTGAGCTGCTCAACTTCAAGGAAAAGCACAGCGATATGACGCTTGAGTCCGCAAAGGTCGTGTCGTGGACAACGTCCAACTGGGCCCATTCCTTCACCATAAGCAAGGGCAGCTCTGCGGGCATCGCAGTCGGCGATGCGGTCATCACCGAGTACGGCGTACTGGTAGGTCAGGTAACCGAGCTGGGCACAAACTGGGCCGTTGTCAGCACTGTAATCGACATCAACACCAATATCGGCGCACTTGTGGCACAGTCCGGTGCCTCGGGAATGCTCATCGGCGACTTTGCGCTTATGCAGGACGGCTATGCAAAGCTCACCTATCTTGCCGACGGCACGCAGATATATACCGGCGATGAAATCCTCACCTCCGGCTCCGGCGGCGCATTCCCCCAGGGTCTTGTAATCGGCACCGTTGCCACAGTTCAGGCTGAGGCAGGCGGTCAGATTGAATACGGCCTTGTAAAGCCCAATGTTGACCTTACAAGTCTTGTGCAGGTCTTCGTGGTCAAGGACTTTGAAGTTATCGAATAAGAGGCGAACAAGCTTTGCTTAACGAAATTTTTGAATGGAAAAAAGTCCGCAGCTTTCTGAAGTATGCGGTCTATCTGATACTTGCGCTTCTGCTTCAGGGCGTTCTGTTTTCGAGAATAAGCATTTTCGGAGCCAAGGGAATGCTCATGCCTGCGGCGGTTGCAGGCGCGGCGATGTATCTCGGCGGAGTCAAGGGCGCCGTGTTCGGAATTTTCATGGGCATTTTCACCGACATGAGTTTTTCCGAAAACACGATACTTTTTACCGTAATTTTTCCCGTAATCGGATTTCTCTGCGGATTTTTGGCAGAGTTCTACATCAATAAAAACTTCCTGACCTTCATGGTGCTGGGAGTTCTCTCAGGCATTGCAACAGCAGTTGCGCAGATGCTCATTGCGGTCATCGGACACGGCGCGGAAATTTTCCCCGCACTTGTGACCTCGCTGCTTCAGGTGGCAATTTCCCTGCTGCCCATGGCACTGCTGTACCTGCCCTTCAGAAAGAGAAAAGCCAATGAATAACAACATTATCAAAAAAAGCCGGCTCATAACTCTGGCAGCGGTGCTGCTGGTTCTGCTGGTTGTATATGTCGTGTCGCTGTACAAGCTTCAGATTGTCGAGGGACGCAAGTATTATGAGGAGTCAAAAAACAGCGTCATAACAACGGAAACGGTCATTGCCGCACGAGGCAATATTCTTGACCGCTACGGACGACTGCTTGTAACAAACACCTCCAGCTATGACCTGCTCATCAATACCGGTGAGCTGTTCCCCAGCGACAACAGCGTCGATTCAAACGCCGTAATCCTGCAGCTTGTCAACCTGGTTCGCGAGTACGGAAACGATTATACGGACTGGCTGCCCATAACGGATTCACCTCCCTTTGAGTATAAGGACATGAGCGCAAGCGACGAGGCACGTCTTGCGGCCTATAAGGAAAACCGCGGTCTTGATGCCAATGCCAGCGCCGTTGAAGTGCTTTCGGATATGCGCAACCGCTATGAGATTGACAGTAACTATTCCGCGGAGGAGGCACGAATCATCGCCTCTGTGCGCTATGCCGTCAATGTCCGCTATCTGATTAACACCTCCGACTATGTGTTCGTTGAAAATGCCGATATGAAGCTCATTGCGGCAATCAAGGAAAACAACGTTGTCGGTGTAAACGTCAAGGAATCCTTTGTCCGTGAATATCAGACGGAGTATGCCGCACATATACTCGGCTATATAAACTGGATGAATGAAGACCAGTACGAGAAATATTCCGCTTTGGGCTACACGGGCGATACAAAGGTAGGTCAGGAGGGCGCCGAGCGCGCCTTTGAGGAATATCTCCACGGCACAAACGGCACGGTGCAGTACACCTCGGCAGAGGACGGCACCGTTGTCAGCACCGAATATACAAAGGAGCCCGTTCCCGGCAATAACGTATATCTGACCATTGATATTCAGCTTCAGGAAGCCGCCGAGCGTGCGCTGAAAAACGGCATTGAGTCCATCTCCGCCGAGCTTGAATCAAGCATGGACAAGGTTGTCTACGTTGACGGAGAGTGGGTCGACAAGGACATCGAGGTTACGGGCGGCGCAGTTGTTGTGGTTGATGTCAAAACCGGCGAGCCGCTTGCAATTGCAAGCTATCCTACCTATGACCTGACAAGCCTGCTCGATAACTACGAGCAGATTGCAAGCACACCCAACAATCCGCTTTACAACCGCGCCCTTCAGGGCGAATACGCGCCCGGCTCCACCTTCAAGCCCTGCACCTCCATTGCAGCACTTACGGAAAAGGTCATCAATACCGAAACCCGCCTTGAGTGCGGCGGTGTCTATACCAAGTACGCGGAGTACGGCTATGCGCCTCAGTGCTGGATAAACGGCACGGGCGGTGTTCACGGCCCCGATAATATTTCCGAGGCTCTGCGTGACTCCTGCAACTGCTTCTTCTATGAGGTAGGACGTCAGCTGGGCATTGACCGCATGGAAAAGTATGCGCACCTTCTCGGACTTGGTGTGGAAACCGGCATTGAGCTTCCCGAGAATACGGGTAATATGTCCAACAGCGCCACCCACTATGACTGGGTAGGTGAGGACTGGACCATCGGCGATACCCTGCAGGCCGCCATCGGCCAGTCCGACAGTATGTTCACTCCGCTGCAGCTTGCAGAATACTGTGCCGCCGTTGCCAATAACGGCGAGCGCCGTTCCGCCTCTATTCTCAAGTATGTCCGAAGCTACGATTACAGCGAAAAGATTTTTGAGCGCGAGGATGAGGTGCTCAGCGTAATCGACAGCGAGCAGTATAACTGGGACGCAATCCACAACGGCATGTACATGGTTGCAAATGACTGGGCAGGTTCGGGCTATCACGTGTTTGAAGGCTATACCGCCTCTACCGTAGCCTGTAAGACCGGTACCGCGCAGAAGGGTCTCACCGTTTCCAACGACGGCATCTTCATCTGCTACGCTCCCTTTGATGACCCCGAAATCGCAATTGCGGTTGTCGTTGAACGCGGCGGCGCAGGCGCAAACTGCGGTCGCATTGCCCGCGAAATCCTCGAGGTTTATTTCGGCATCAAGAGCGCCAGCGACATTACCGAAACCGAGGGCAGTCTGCTGAGATAAAAATTTGGCGGAAATATTAAAAATACGTTGAAAGACGAAGCAGATTTGTTTATAATGTTAATGTTAAAAGCCAAATGAACGGAGGAACTATATGAATATTGCACTTATGGCACACGACAGAAAGAAAGAGCTGATGGTTCAGTTCTGCATCGCCTATTGCGGTATCCTTGCGGAACACTCCGTTTGTGCCACCAATACCACGGGCAAGCTGGTGCAGGAGGCAACGGGACTTCCCGTAACTCTGTATATGCACGCTGACCAGGGCGGCGCTCAGCAGATCGGCTCGAGGATTTCTTTCAATGAAATCGACCTGGTGCTGTTCTTCTGCGACCCCCAGAACCCCGCTGGCTTTGAGGATATAAATAAGATTGAGCGACTGTGCGACCAGTACCAGATTCCCTTTGCCACAAACGCGGCAACCGCCGAGGTGCTTGTTCAGGGACTTCGCCGCGGCGACCTTGACTGGCGCAATATAGTCAATCCCAAGAAGAGATAAACTGTCTGAAAATCAAATTCAAAATGCTGTTGTCGCTTGCGATAACAGCATTTACCCATGTTGAAAGGAACTTTTTGTTATGGCAAAAGTCGAACCACGCACTCTTTCAGGCTTCATGGAGCTGCTTCCCGCACCTCAGGTGAAGATGGAAAAAATGATGGAAACCCTGCGTAAATGCTATTCCGTATATGGCTTCACGCCCCTTGATACTCCCGTAATCGAGTCCTCCGAGGTTCTGCTTGCAAAGGGCGGCGGCGAAACCGAAAAGCAGATTTACCGCTTCAATAAGGGCGACAGCGATATTGCGCTCCGCTTTGACCTCACCGTTCCTCTTGCAAAGTACGTTGCGCAGAATTACGGTCAGCTTGTTTTCCCCTTCCGCCGCTATCAGATAGGCAAGGTCTACCGCGGCGAACGCGCACAGCGCGGACGCTTCCGCGAGTTCTATCAGGCGGATATCGACATCATCGGCGACGGCAAGCTTGATATCATAAACGAGGCGGAAATTCCCGCAATCATTTACAGAAGCTTTTCCGAGCTTGGTCTTAAGCGCTTTAAGATCAAGGTCAATAACCGCAAGGTGTTAAACGGCTTCTTTGCTCTTGCGGGCATGACCGAAAAGGCAACCGAGATTATGCACACCATCGACAAGATGGATAAAATCGGAGCCAACAAGGTGCGTCAGATTCTCATGGACGAGATTCATATGTTCTCCCACAAGGCTGACGACATCATGGACTTCATGGCCATAAACGGCTCCGTTTCCGAGGTCATCGAAGCCCTTGAGCGCTACAAGGGCATGGACGAAACCTTCGACACGGGTCTTGAAGAGCTCAAAGCCGTAACCAAGTACCTTGCCGACTTCGGCGTACCCGAGGAAAACTTCGCCATTGACCTTTCAATCGCACGAGGCCTTGATTATTATACAGGCACCGTTTACGAAACCGAGATGCTTGACCACCCCGAAATCGGCTCCGTTTGCAGCGGCGGCAGATATGATAACCTTGCCGAGTACTACACCGATAAGCAGCTTCCCGGCGTGGGCATTTCAATCGGTCTTACACGTTTGTTCTACGTCCTCAACGAGCAGGGCATGCTGTCTGACGAAATCGTTTCCGCCCCTGCCGACGCTCTGGTTATCCCCATGAGCGAGGAGCTGGGCTATTCAATTTCCACAGCAACCACTCTGCGTGACGCAGGCGTAAGAACCCAGCTTTACTGTGAGAAGAAAAAGTTCAAGGCCAAGATGAGCTATGCCGACAAGCTTCAGATTCCCTACTGCGTGCTCATCGGCGAGGACGAAATGGCCGCAGGCGTTGTTGCGGTGAAGAATATGGCAAGCGGCGAGCAGCAGCTTCTGACTCCCGCAGACGCCGCAAAGCTCATTAAGGAAGATATGGACCGCAGAGCAAAAAATGCGGTAATTAAGGAGATATAAAACCATGACACAGATGCGTACTCATAACTGCGGAGCACTCCGCATTGAAAACGTCGGCGAGAAGGTCAAAATCGTCGGCTGGATGGAAAACTTCCGCGAGGTCGGCAACAACTTCGGATTCGTTGTTGTCCGCGATTTCTACGGCACCACTCAGGTTGTCGTTGAAAACGAGGAAATGATGAAGACCTTCAAGGCAATCAACAAGGAAAGCACAGTTTCCGTTGAAGGCATTGTCCGCGAGCGTGACAGCAAGAACGCAAAGCAGGCAACGGGCGATGTTGAAATCGTTCCCGAAAAGGTTGAAATTCTTGGCCGCTGCCGTTATAACGAGCTGCCCTTTGAGATAAACCGCAGCCTCGATGCAGACGAAACCGCAAGACTGAAGCACCGTTATCTTGACCTGCGCAATCCCGAGGTCAAGAAGAACATCATTCTCCGCTGCAATGTTGTCGCCGCAATCCGCAGCGCAATGATGGCTCATGATTTCCTTGAAATCACTACGCCTATCCTCACCGCATCTTCTCCCGAGGGTGCCCGTGACTATCTTGTCCCCGCAAGAAAGCACCCCGGTCAGTTTTATGCTCTGCCCCAGGCGCCCCAGCAGTTCAAGCAGCTGCTCATGACCTCGGGCTTTGACCGCTATTTCCAGATCGCACCCTGCTTCCGCGATGAAGACGCCCGCGGCGACCGCAGCCCCGGCGAGTTCTATCAGCTGGATATGGAAATGGCATTTGCGACTCAGGAGGACGTGTTCGAGGTAATCGAGGACGTTCTGCCTCCCATTTTTGCAAAGTACGGTACTTATAATATTGCCTCCTCCGCACCCTTCCGCCGCATTGCCTTCAATGACGCCATGGAAAAGTACGGCTCCGACAAGCCCGACCTGCGTATTGACCTCACCGTTGAGGACATCACCGAGCTGTGCGCAGGCACCGAGTTCCCTCCCTTTGCCGAGGGCAATACCGTCAAGGCAATAGTTGTTTCCGATTGCGACATGACAAGAAAGAATATCGACAAGCTCTGCTCAGCTGTTGAGGTGCAGGCAGGCGTTAAGCCCTACTGGTTCAAGCTGGACGAAAACGGAGAAATAGTAGGCGGCATCGCAAAATTCCTGCAGGACAGAAAAGACGCGGTCATTGAAAAGCTCGGTCTCAAGCCCGGCTGCCTTGTAGGCGTAACCGCAGGCAAAAAGCTGGTAGCCCAGAAGACCGCAGGCGTCATGCTCAAGCAGCTGGGCGCCGCAGTTCCCGGTCACATGGATAAGGAACGCTACGAGTTCTGCTGGATCGTTGACTTCCCCATGTACGAGATAGGCGAGGAAAGCGGCGAGCTTGAGTTCTGCCACAATCCCTTCTCCATGCCCAACGGCGGCCTTGAAATTCTCAAAAAGGCCGAAAATGGCGAGGTTGACCCCCTGGAGATTACCGCATTCCAGTATGACCTGGTGTGCAACGGCATTGAGCTGTCCAGCGGTGCTGTCCGTAACCATGATCCCGAAATCATGATAAAGGCCTTTGAGATGGTACGTCTGGGCGAGGAGGACGTTAAGGCAAAGTTCCCCGCAATGTACAATGCCTTCTGCTACGGCGCACCTCCCCATGCAGGCATTGCCCCGGGCATCGACCGCATGGTAATGCTGCTTTCCGGCGCTCAGACGATACGCGAGGTTATCCCGTTCCCCATGAACAAGAACGCCCAGGACATCATGATGGGCGCTCCCGGCGTTGTTGAGCAGAAGCAGCTTGATGAGCTCCATATCGCCGTAACCTGCGATAAGGAAGCGTGATTTAAGGTAGGGAACGGTCTTGACCGTTCCGCATATACAAACAACATAGGGACTGCGCTCAAGCAGTCCCTATTCTTAAAGGTGTGATACAATGTTATCAACAATTCGTTCTCTGGGCGTAAAGGGTATAGGCGGCTATGAGGTGACGGTTGAGTGCTATGTCACCAACGGTCTGCCGGGCTTTGACGTTGTGGGACTTCCCGATGCCGCCGTCAAGGAGGCGCGGGAGCGCGTGCGCGCCGCAGTCAAGTCCAACGGCTTCAAGTTTCCAACCTCACGAGTAACCGTAAACCTTGCCCCTGCCGACACAAAAAAGGCAGGCACGGTGTACGACCTGCCCATACTTCTGGGGCTTCTTGCCGCCAGCGGCGCAATAAAACAGCCCAGTTCTCATTGCGGCTTCATCGGCGAGCTTTCGCTTAACGGCGAGGTTCGCGCCGTAAGCGGCGCTCTGCCCATGGCAATTGCCGCGGCAAAGGCGGGAATTGATGCGCTGTTTGTGCCTGCTGACAACGCGGAGGAGGCGGCCTTTGCCGAGAATATAGCGATTTATCCCGTTGCCAATGTTTCCGAGCTTATCGCCCATATCCGCGGTGAAGCGGAGATAAAGCCTGCCGTACCCGGAGAAATATCTGAAGACGCAAGAGCCTATGCCGATTTTGCTGACGTAAAGGGGCAGGAGAATGTAAAACGCGCCATGGAGATTGCCGCCGCAGGCGGACACAATATCCTCATGGTAGGCCCTCCCGGAAGCGGCAAAAGCATGATGAGCAAACGCCTTGCGGGCATTCTCCCCGATATGAGCAGGGAGGAAATGCTTGAATGCACGGAGATTTATTCCGTGGCGGGCTTAACGGGCAGGAATAATCCCGTAATTTCCACCCGACCCTTCCGTGCGCCTCACCATACCGTGTCGCCTGCGGCAATGTCCGGCGGCGGCACAACGCCTCACCCGGGCGAAATAAGCCTTTCCCACAACGGCGTGCTGTTTCTCGATGAGCTTCCGGAGTTTCGCAAGGACGTGCTTGAGGTGCTCCGCCAGCCTCTTGAGGACGGCGAGGTCACCGTTTCAAGAGTTGCGGGAAGCGTTACCTATCCCTCAAACTTCATGCTGGTGTGTGCCATGAACCCCTGCAAGTGCGGCTGGTACGGACACCCCTCGGGACGCTGCCGCTGTACTCCCAACGAGGTGCGCAGCTACCACAGCAGAATTTCCGGACCTCTGCTGGACAGAATTGATATAATTGTCGAGGCACCCGCCCTTGAATATGAGGAGCTTAAAAACCGCGCTCCCGCGGAAAGCTCCGCCGAAATTAAAAAACGTGTAAACAAAGCCCGCGATGCCCAGAAGAAGCGCTTTGCGGAAAGTGAAATTTCCAAGAACGCGGATATGGACACCAAGGCGCTTAATAAATATTGTATGCTGACTCCCGAGTGCGAGGAGCTCATGCGTCAGGCCTTCGATAAAATGGGGCTCACCGCCCGAAGCTATGACCGCATTCTGCGTGTTGCACGCACCATTGCGGATATGGACGGGGAGGAGAGCATCAGCCCCATGCACATTGCGGAGGCCATACAGTACAGAACCTACGATTTCCGTGAGGAAGGTTGAATAGGGATTAAAAAGCCTGTCATTCTGAGCAAAGCGAAGAATCCCCAAAATCAAATCCTTCGCCGGAGATTCTTCGTCGCTGCGCTCCTCAGAATGACAGTTCTTTTAATGCGGAGTATATCCACCCTGTCATTGCAAGCCGCTTGCGGTGCAATACGTTCGGAACGGTCAAGACCGTTCCCTACATTAAAAACTATTCTCCGCACTTACTGTAGGGAACAGGCTTGCCTGTTCCGCCCACTCTGTTGTCATTCTGAGCGAAGCGAAAAATCTCAACATATTCACACAAGCAACGATATTGAAAACTATTCAAACCGAGGAACGATACATGAACGATATTATCCTTCTCAAATTAGGCGAAATTGTCCTCAAGGGACTGAACCGCCGCAGCTTTGAGGCAAAGCTGATGAACAACATTAAATACCGCCTGCAGAAGATTGGTGAGTTCAAAACCTATCTCATGCAGTCCACGGTTTATATTGAGCCTGCAAATGAATTTTCCGACATGGACGCGGCCTTCGAGGCCATGACCAAGGTTTTCGGCATTGCCAGCGTCAACCGCGCCGCAGGCTGTGAAAAGGACCCCGACGCCATTGCAAAGCTTGCAATCGAGTATCTGCGCGAGGATATGTTAAGCGCGAAGAGCTTCAAGGTAGAGGCAAAGCGCAGCGATAAGCGCTTCCCCATGACAAGCATTCAGCTTTCCCAGCACGTAGGCGGCGAGCTTGCGGAGGCCTATCCCGAGTGTGAGGTAGATGTTCACAATCCCGAGCTTACCGTTCACGTGGAAATCCGCGACCTTGCGGCCTACGTCCACGCCGCACCCACTCAGGGCGCAGGCGGTATGCCCGTGGGATCAAACGGCATTGGCGTAACGCTGCTTTCGGGCGGCATTGACAGCCCCGTTTCCACCTATATGATTGCAAAGCGCGGTGTAAGATTAATCCCCGTACACTTCTTCTCCTTCCCCTATACCTCTGAGCAGGCAAAGCAGAAGGTCGTGGAGCTGGCAGAGCTTCTCACCGCCTACTGCGGCAGAATGACAATTGAGGTCGTACCCTTCACTCACATTCAGGAGGAGATACGCGACAAGTGTCCCGAGGAGTATTTCACCCTCATCATGCGCAGGTTTATGATGCGCATTGCCCAGCGCATTGCCGAGGCAAACGGTGCAAAGGCAATTGTAACGGGCGAAAATCTCGGTCAGGTCGCAAGTCAGACCATGGAGGCCATGGCCTCCACTCAGGCGGTCACCGATCTGCCCGTGCTCCAGCCCCTCATCGGCATGGATAAGGAGGAAATTGTCCGCATTGCAAGAAAAATCGGCACCTTTGAAACATCTATTCTGCCATACGAGGACTGCTGTACTGTCTTCACCCCCAAGCACCCCAAAACCAAGCCCAAGCTCAAGGAGGTTGCGGAGGTTGAAGCAGCCCTTGACGTTGACGCGCTTGTGGACGAGGCATACAGCGGAATAGAAAGGATAAAGGTGGGCTATGACGAATAAGGTATATAATGCGGAAATTCTTTCCGTAGGCACCGAAATCCTTCTCGGCCATACCACAAATACCGATGCCCGCGACATTTCTCTTATGCTGAGTGAAATCGGCATAAACGTAAAGTACCACACCGTTGTGGGCGATAACCCCCAACGCCTGCGTGACTGCATTGACATTGCGAAAGCCCGCGCGGATATCATCATCTCCACGGGCGGATTAGGTCCCACCTGCGATGACCTCACCAAGATGGTGCTTGCGGAAAAGTTCGGCCTTGAGCTTAAGATGAACGAGGACGAAAAGGCCTGCCTTTACGATTATCTCACCAATAAGGGATACTCAAAGGAAATGACGGAAAACAATCTCCAGCAGGCCATGCTGCCCGTTGGCTGCACCGTTTTCCACAACGACTGGGGTACCGCACCGGGCTGTGCTTTTGAGGCGGAGAACAAGATTGTCATCATGATTCCGGGACCTCCCAAGGAGTGCAACTCCATGTTCCGTGCCTGCGCCATGCCTTATCTGCGCTCACTCTCCGATGAGAAAATCGTTTCCCACTCCGTAAGGGTTTTCGGTATGTCGGAAAGCGCCCTTGACCAGAAATTCCGCGACGAAATGAATGCCATGACAAATCCCACCATGGCGCCCTATGCCAAGGAAAGCGACTGCCTCCTGCAGATTACCGCCAAGGCAAAAAGCGTTGAGGAAGCGGAGGAAATGATAAAGCCCGTCATCGAGCACGTCTGCAATGAGCTGGGTGATATTGTGTTCGGCGTTGATGTTGAGTGTGTTGAGCAGCGCGTGTTCCAGCTTCTTAAGGAAAAGCACATGACCTTCTCCGCAGCGGAAAGCTGCACCGGCGGCGGGCTTGCAAAGCGCTTTACGGATATCCCCGGCGCCAGTGAGTTTTTCATGGGCGGCGTAACCACATATACTAACGAAGCCAAGGCGGCTCTCCTCGGCATTGACCCTGCACTCATTGAGAAAAAGGGCGCCGTGAGCTATGAGGTCGCAAAGGAAATGGCGGAGCGCGTGAGAGAAAAGCTCGGCACCGATATGGGCGTGGGCGTAACGGGACTTGCGGGACCCGACGGAGACGGTGTGCATGAGGTGGGAACTGTGTTCGTTTCCCTTGCAACGAAGGACGGTACCTTCGTGCGTGAGCTTCACCTGGGCTCAAGAAGAACGCGCAGCTATATCCGTCGCTGCTCGGGAAATTATGTTTTCGACATGATGCGCCGCTATATGACGGGGCTTAAGGTTGCCGACTGACAATAACCACGCCATGCGTAAGCATTACAGCGTTTTCTGTTGCAATCAGCGCGGAAACGGTGTTTAATATATGCGGGAAAATATTAAAAGGAGAATTATTATGAAAAAACTGATTGCACTGCTTCTTGCGGTAATGATGCTGTTCGCCCTCTGCGCCTGCGGCGATAAGGACGACTCCGCAAAGCCTGCCGATGATGAAAAAGAGGACGTAAAGTCCGAAGAAAACATCGACAAAGAGGAAGAAGAGGAAGAGGAAGAGGACGCCGAATTTGAACTCGGCACCATAAAGGGCAGAACATATGAAAACGAAAGCATGGGCATCGGCGTAAAGCTGGAAGCCGGCTGGCAGCTTCTTTCCGAAGATGAAATGTACGAAATGATGGGTATTGTCGCCGATATGTATGAAGGTGACGAACTGCATGACCTTATTCTGAACTCCGGCACATTCTACGATATGATGGCTGTAACATCAGGCGTGGAAAACATGAACGTTACTGTTGAAAAGCAGACAGCTGCGGTTGCCGCCAAGTACAGCGCCGAGGATTACGCCGAGGCAGGAAAGGCCGGCCTTGAGCACGCTTTTGCCGCTGCGGGCTACAACCTCATTTCCTGCGATATCATATCTGTTGACTTCGCCGGCGAAGAGCATGCCGCAATCATGTCACACCTCGAGGGTAACGGTGTTGAGATGTATCAGATGGCCATTGTTTTCAAGTGCGGCAACTATTTTGCAAACATTACAATCTCTGCCGCCGATGAAGCAGGTCTGTATGAAATCATGGATATGTTCTACGCTCTGTAAGTGAAAAAGGCAGTAAAAAAACCACCCGACAGGGTGGTTTTTTACTGCCTTTTTTCATGCCTTAAGGGAAAAACGTTCACTGTATTCGGCAAAGTATTCGTCGAAGCTCTGGGTGTGAACGGAGGTAAGACTGTTTATGTATTCGTGGGTGTCAAAGGAATCAGCCTCAAGCTCAATCATGGCAACGGCAATGTTGGAGCAATGGTCGGAAACACGCTCAAAGTTTGTGAGCAGGTCATTGAACACAAAGCCGTGGGTGAGGGTGCAAACGCCTCTCTTGAGACGGTCAATGTGGTGAAGCTTCATCTCATCGCAAAGGTTGTCAATAAGCTCCTCAAGAGGCTCAACGCGGTAGGCAAGCTGCAGGTCGTTTTCGACAAATGCCTTTACGGAGATTGCGATGATTTCGGAAACCGCATCGGTAAGAACCTTGAGCTCTCTGCCGGCCTCCTCGGAAAAACTGATTTCCTTTTCGCTGATTTCCTTTGCACATTCGGCAATGTTCAGGGCGTGGTCGCTCATTCGCTCAAAGTCGTTTATGGTGTGGAGATATTTGCTGACAGCCTCGCTCTGCTCCTGAGTAAGCTCCTTGCTTGTGATGTTCATAAGGTAGGTGCCGATTTTATCTTCGTAGCGGTCAATGATATCCTCGGTGTGCTCAACCATATCATAGCCGTTGCTGCTGTAATTTCCGATAAGGGCGAAGGCGTCCGCAAGGTTATTCTTGGCACGCTCTGCCATGGAGTTGACGGTAAGACGGCTCTGCTCAACGGCAAGGGCGGGGTGCTGGAGGAAGCGCTCTTCGAGGCGGTCCATATCGCGCAGGTCCTCGGCGGCTTCGGTTTTCTCCTTTGCAAAAAAGGCACAGATTTTTTCAATGCCGGGAAGGAAGGGCGCAACAAGAATGATGTTGATGATTCTGAATACGGTGTTGAGAAGCGCAATCGAGAAGGCGTTCATAACCGTTGTCATGAATGGGAAGGAAACGAACAGATTAAGGGGATAGAAGATTGCGCAGAAAAGGGCAACGCCGATAACGGTAACGACAAGATAGGAAAGCGCGGTGCGTTTGCCGTCGGTGTTTGCGCCGAGGGCGGAGAGAAGTACGGGAACTGCGGCACCGATTGCGATACCCATAACAAGAGAGAAGGAAACATCAAAGGTGATGGCACCGGTGATTGAAAGCGCCTGAAGAATGCCGACTGCGGCAGATGCGCTCTGAAGAATGCTGGTAAACGCAATGCCCACGAGTATGCCGAGAATGGGGTTGGAGAAGGTGGTCATGAGCTTTATGAAGGTGGGGTCTGTACGAAGACCGGAAACGGAGCCGCTCATGGCAATCATGCCGAACATCAGCACCGCAAAACCCATGAAAATATCGCCGAGATGACGGCGCGAGGCCTTGTTGGAGAACATCCTGAGGATAATACCTGCCACGGCGATTACGGCTGTAAGAGTTTCCGTTGAAAAAAGCTCAACCCAGCCGGAGCTCTCACCGCCGCCAAGATAGGAAAGGCAGATTATCCAGCCGGTGATGGACGTGCCGATAATGGAGCCCATGACAACGCCGATTGCCTGACGGAGCTTCATCATGCCGGAGTTGACAAAGCCTACCACCATAACGCTGGTGGCGGAGGAGGACTGGATAACGGCGGTAACGCCCGTACCCAGAAGAATACCTTTAAGAGGTGTGCTTGAAAGCTTGTAAAGAATAATTTCAAGTTTGCTGCCGGCAACCATTTTGAGACCGTCGCCCATAAGTGCCATGCCGTAAAGGAAGAGCGCAACACCTGTCAGCAGAGTAAAAATATCGGTAATACCCACTACATAATATCTCCTGAAAAATATTGTGAAGCCTATAAAACCTCATATTAAATATAGCTCAAATACAACACAAAGTCCAGCAAGTTTTGACAAATTGTATAATGTATAGGTTTTCTTGTTTACGGCGGAAAAATAATGTGCTAAAATAGTGAAAAACAACGAAAACGGGAGAAAAACACCATGCCTGAAATGGAAATTTCAAAAGTCAGAAGAGCAGCATACTCGGTGGCACGAACCACGGGAAACGTGCTTGATTTGCTTGAGGTGGCGACGGGTAAGCTCGACCCGCTGACAAAGCTTCCGCTTGTGGGCGATACCATAAACGATATTCAGGACGCCATCTGTATGATAAATGATTATTATAAGGGCGAGTATAAGAATGTTCCGACTAAGGTTATCATCGGCTGCGGAATAATTCTGCTGTACACAGCGCTGCCCTTTGACATCATTCCCGATAACATTCCCATTATCGGCTTTGTTGATGACGCATTTGTGATTAAGCTTGTTATGAGCACCTGCGTAAGCAAGGAGCTTGATACATATCGACTCTGGAAGCAGCAGCAAATCTGATGAAACGAAATGTCAACAGCGCCGCAACGGGCGCATTATTCGGATTGTTCATCGCGCTGATTTACGCTGCAACGCAGCTTGTAAACGGCGGCGCTGAAATGAAGCAGACCGTGCTTACGGCGCTTGTCACGGGCGCTGCGGCGGGACTGCTTTTCGGACTTTACATCAGAAGCTTCGCAAAGCGTCAGGCGGAGCAGTTCAAATCGGTAAAGGCCCGGCTTGAGAGCAGGGGAGAGGTGTACCTTGATGCCGCCGCAAATCATTTATATAATGACGAATACGTGGGCGGCTGGCTGTACCTTACGGATAAGGGACTGTACTTTGCGTCAAACCCCATGAATATTCTGAGCCACAGCGCCGAAATACCCGCTGAGGCTGTTGTGGAAGTGCGGCTTTTGAAGCAGATGGGCTTTAACAGCGGAATTGTTGTTGAAACCCCAAAGGGAAGCGAAAGCTTCTCCCTCAGCAAGCCGAAAATGTGGATAGAAAAAATAAAGGAAGCCTGATTTGATTAATCAGGCTTCCTTTATTCTTTTAATAAGCGCCTCGCAGCCCTCGATAATGTCGTTGTAGGTTGTGACGAAATCACCCGTGTACCAGGGGTCAGCGATAGGACGGGGATTGCGGGAAAAATCAAGGAGAGAAAAAACCTTGCCATCGGGGTCTGCACCGATAATGCGGAGAATGTTTCGCGTGTTCCATTCGTCCATTCCGATTATATAGTCGTATTTCCCGTAATCGTTACGGCGCATCTGAACTGCGCGGTGGGGGACAAGTGGAATGCCGTGTTTTTTCAAAATATCAACCGTGCCGTAATGCACGGGGTTTCCGATTTCCTCCGTGCTTGTGGCGGCGCTGGCAACCTCAACAAAGCCGTCCATGCCGCTTTCCTTCAGCATGTGTGCCATGACCGACTCCGCCATGGGACTGCGGCATATATTGCCGTGGCAAACGAAAAGAATCTTCGTTTATTTCATAGACTGATTTTCTTTTTAACAGTAATGTATGCAGAAATTATACCATAATCCCATGTGGATATTCAAAGAATAATTAGAATTTGAAAATAATAACAAAATAATGCAAAAATACATTTGTTATTAAGTAAATTCATGATATAATGTTCACAACAAAATAAAAAATGGAGGGTAATCAAGTGACTAAGTATTCAGGCTATATGGGCAAGGTAGCGCTTGTTGATCTGAGCACTGAGGAAATAAGCGAGTACCCGTGGAGCGATGAGGAGCGCGAGCTTTTTCTCGGCGGAAAGATTATGGGTGCCAAGATACTTTATGACAATCTTAAAGGCACCGAGGAGGCGTTTTCGGAAGAGAATCTTGTTGTTGTCACAACGGGACCGTTGACCGGAACCCCCGCGCCTGCCACCAGCCGCTTCAACATTTCATCGCTGTCACCCCAGACAGGAATTACCGCATCGTCAAACTGCGGCGGCACCTTCGGCTATTATCTCAAGAAGGCGGGCTATGATGCCATCATTTTCAAAGGAAAATGCCGTGAGCATACATGGATTGAAATTGAGAACGACAGAATTGAGTTCCACAACGCCGACGATGTATGGGGACAGCTTATAACTCCCACGCAGGAAATGCTTCAGGAGAAGCTGGAGCGCGAACACGGCTACCGTGTAAGGTGCGGCAAGCTGTGCATCGGTCCTGCGGGCGAAAACCTCGTCAAGTACGCGGGCATCTTCAGCGGCGAGCGTACCGCGGGCAGAGCGGGCATCGGCGCAGTTCTGGGCTGGAAGAATGTCAAGGCCGTCACCGTAACGGGAAATAAGATAATCCCCGTAAAATCCATTGAGAAGTCCAAGAAGCTCAATCAGAAGTGGGTCAAGGCTCTTCTGGATAATCCTCTGACAGGTCAGGCAATGCCCAAAATGGGCACCTCCGCACTTGTATCCGCCATGCAGGCAAACGGCATTCTCTCCACAAGGAACTACAAGTACGGCAGAAATGACAACTACGAAAAAATCAGCGGCGAATACTACGCCGAGAAATACAACATCGTTAACAAGGGCTGCATGACCTGCCCCATGAAGTGCGCACGCACCGTTCTGGTGGACGGCAAGGAGGTAAAGGGTCCCGAGCTTGAGATTCTCGACCTCATGGGCGGCGGCATTCTCAATGACGATATTGAGCTTATCTTCAAGTGGAACCATCTCATTGACGAGCTGGGCATGGACACCATTTCCACCTCCAATACTGTCGCATGGGCAATGGAGGCAAACGAAAAGGGACTCTGGGACAACGGTCTTGAGTTCGGAAAGACTGATAACATCAGCGATACCATTATGGATATCGCCTACCGCCGCGGCATAGGCGACGACCTTGCCGAAGGCAGCCGAAGCTGCAGCGAAAAGTACGGCGGCAAGGAATTTGCAATGCAGTCAAAGGGTATGGAAATGTCCGCCTACGAGCCACGCAGAGCTGTGGGACAGGGTCTCGGCTATGCAATTTCAAACCGCGGCGCCTGCCACCTCAACGGCGGCTATCTCGTATTGTTTGAGGGACTCGGACTGCACATGGACCCCCAGACACCCAAGGCAAAGGCCGACCTTGTAATGATATTCCAGAATATCATCGAAGCGGTTTCCGCCTCGGGCCACTGCCTGTTCACAAGCTACATCATGCTGCCCAAGATGCTCATGGATAATCCCAACAGCGCTTTGACGCAGACGGTGAACAAGCTTCTGCCCAAGCTGGGCCCCGTGGTACGCATTATCAACAAGCACCCCGGGCTTCTGTCCTTCGATATGCCCACTCTCCGCACCATCAAGGCGTATAAGTACAATGTGGGCATGAAGATGAATCTGGGCAAATTTATCCGCATCGGCGAGCGCGGCTACACCATGGAGCGTGCGCTGAACTGCCGCTTCGGACTGACAGGTGAGCAGGATTCCCTGCCCGACAGACTCACAAAGGAGCCGCAGGATCCCGAAGATCCCAAGACTGTAGTTCCTCTTGACGAAATGAAAAAGGACTACTACGCCGCACGCGGCTGGGACAAGAACGGCATACCCACTGATAAGATTCTTAAGAAGCTTAAAGTTAAGAAGTAAGGAGGGGACGATATGGCATATTCTATTACGAACAAATGCGAAGGCTGCGATGATTGCACCCAGATTTGCCCTGTCAGAGCAATAAGCGGCGAAATGAAGGAGCAGCACGAGATTAATCCCGACCGCTGCATAGAATGCGGCGCCTGCGGCAGAGTGTGCGAGAAGGAAGGCATTCTTGACCAGAATGGCAAGCCCTGCAAGTTTATTCCCGCCGAAAAGCGCCCCAAGCCCACGGTTGACACCTCACTCTGCACGGGCTGCGGAATGTGTGTGGAAGCCTGCCCGACCTATTGCCTTGAAATTTCAAGACCCAAGGAGCAGGGCGATATCAAGACCTACGCCGTTATGGTAAGACCCGATGACTGCATTTCCTGCGGCCACTGCGTTGATAACTGTCCCATTATGGCGGTCAAAATCTGAAACATAAAAAAACCGAGGGGCTTTTGAACTGCTCCAGTTTGTACGGACAGCACAAAAAATCCCCCCTATGTAGGGAAATTAAATTTCAAGCAACATACTGGCACCGAAATTCCATCGGTGTCAGTTTTGTTTTAGATTGGATACGTTGGTTGTTGTAGAAATAAATATAGTCATCAATCAACTCGCGAGCTTCGGTAAAAGTAGCAATCTTTGTGCGGTAAATGCACT
>JAZRVW010000092.1:0-8002 GCA_045599385.1 Oscillospiraceae bacterium
GGACAGCGTAAAGCTGTTTGACAAGTCCAAGCAGTACGAGCCCGCAGACGCGATGGATCTGGTCTGCCAGACCTCGAAGGCGAAGTTCGATGAGACCATCGAGATTCACCTCCGTCTGGGCGTTGACTCCCGTCACGCCGATCAGCAGGTTCGCGGCGCGATCGTTCTCCCGAACGGCACCGGCAAGAAGGTTCGCGTTCTCTGCTTCGCCAAGGGTGAGCGCGCCGATCAGGCAAGAGCCGCAGGCGCGGAAAACGTGGGCGACGTCGCTCTCGTGCAAAAGATTCAGAAGGAAAACTGGTTCGACTTCGACGTGGTAATCGCTTCCCCCGACATGATGGGCGTCATCGGTCGTCTGGGTCGTGTGCTCGGTCCGAAGGGACTCATGCCGAACCCGAAGGCTGGCACCGTCACCATGGACGTCGGCAAGGCGATTGCTGAGGCGAAAGCCGGTAAGATCGAGTACCGTCTGGACAAGACCAACATCATTCACTGCCCCATCGGCAAGGTTTCCTTCGGTGAGCAGAAGCTGTTCGAGAACTACGCAGTTCTCATCGGCGCTATCATCAAGGCAAAGCCCGCAGCAGCAAAGGGCCAGTACATCAAGTCCTGCGTTACTGCTTCCACCATGGGCCCCGGCGTTAAAATCAACGCTCAGAAGCAGCTGTAATCTTAATTAAAGATTAAAAAAACTCCACCGTCACAGACGGTGGAGTTTTTATTTTCAGATACGTTGCGCCGCTTAATAATATACGGCTGCAAGCTTATAATTCGTTTATGAGCCGTTCAAGCTCGGCGGCAAATTTTCCGATATGCACGCCGTCGCAGAAGCGGTGATTCAGCTCAAGGGACATACCCAGCACCTTGCGTCCCTGCTCCTCGTGATACTTGCCCCAGGAGATGCGGGGAATGTTGTCGTCGCGGTCAAAATTTCGCTCGTTGGTGAGTCCGGTAAGCTCAATCCAGGGCAGGCAAGAAATGAAAATCAGGTCCTTGCCCTCGGAGTCCATGTTGATGAACTCCTTCTGATTTTCGCTCTTTTCCTTTGCCGCGGCGCAGAAATCATCTATGCTGCCGTGGAAGGAGGGCATGGTGACGATGTAAAAGCTGTCCGTACCCTTGCGCATATCCGTGAAGCTGCACAGCAGCTCGTCGAATTTTACGATTTCGCCGTCTTCGATGGCATAAAGGAAATTGTCCACGGAGTTGACAGCCTTTGTCACAAGATAGGACAGCGCGTAGTAAAAGGAAAGACCGCGGCTGTGGGTGTAGCTGTAGAGCTTTGTGATGTCAACATTGAAGGTGACGCTGTAAAAGGGCTGGGAAACGTTGGAGAAGAACTCGAAAAGCTCTTTCCTCGGCCATGAATCGTAGTCAATCTTAAGCATGTTTTTTCAGGTGCTCCTTAATTGCGTCAAAGGTTTTGTCGGAAATGACGTGCTCAATGCGGCAAGCGTCCTCGACGGCGTTTTTTTCGTCAACGCCGAGCTTCATCAGAACGCGTGAAAGAATTTCGTGGCGCTCGTAGATTTTTTCCGCAGCGGCGGTGCCGCTTTCGGTGAGGGAAAGGAAACCGTTTTCGTCGCTTGCCACAAAGCCGCCCTGCTTTAAAATGCCGAGGGCGCGGCTGACGCTTGGCTTTGAAAAGCCCATGTAATCGCCCACATCAATGGCGCGGACAGCCTTTGAGCTTTTGGAAAGCACATATATGGTTTCGAGATACATTTCGCCCGATTCCTGCAAATTCATTTGAAAAACTCCTCTCAGAAGCTTAAGCCAAATTCTGCCTTGAGGTCAATCAGCATGAGTGAGCCGTCCTTGCCGCTTTGGAAAATGCCGTAGCAATGGCTGCCCTGAGCATCGCAGTAGCAGATGGCGACATTGGGAATAACGTCGGGAATATACACCCGCAGACCGAGCTGCTCTCCAGATTTAACGTTTCCTGCGTCCAGAAGAACGCCGCCCAGCCAGACGCCGATTTCTTCACTCATTCCGTCAAAGCCTACGGAGCGCAGGCTAACCTGCCGGGCATCGCCGCAGAAGGTGATGAGAATCTGCATGCCGCTTGCGTCAACAACGCAGATTTTGTCGGCGGGAAGATTCAGTCCCGCTGCATCGGCATCGGTGAGTGTGACGGTGCAGATATCCTGCTGAGGCTCGCTTGACACGGGAGTGTCGACGCTGCTTTTGCCGTCGGTGTTGTCCTCGCCGTCGGGAATGTCATTGACGGTGCCGCTGTCCGAGGCTTCGGCGGTGCCGTCGTCTCTGGATTTAACCTCACCGGAGCTGTTTGCGCCGCAGGCGCAAAGGGAAAGCAGCAGGACAAATATCAGAAGAATACATACAAATCTTTTCATATTAACTCCTTAGCAAAAAGCCTTCGGTTCGTGCCGAAGGCTTTTTTGTTCAGATTGCGGCGTGGAGAATGAAGCCGTAAACAATGAGAAATTCGGCTATTATGTAGGTCAGCATGACCACGAAATGAGTTTTGAAAATGCTGTTTTTATTAAAGCGGACATAGAACAGAGTGCTGTCGGAAATGAAGAACAGCAGCGCGCCGATAAAGGTCACAACGGTGGCGCAGCTGACCTCGGTGAGAAGCTGATAAAGGGCAAAGCAGTTCATGGTGCCGTTAATCAGCAGATAGATAAACATCGGGTAGAAAAGCTTCTTGGGCAGGCAGGTTTTCAGACCTCTGAAAACGAGAACGGAGGCGGCGAAGTAAACCGCGGCGCAGAGAATGACCGCCCAAAGAGGAATTGCGGAGAAATCGACAAAGCGGCTGTAAGCCACAATGAAGCAGATGTGTGATGCAAGGAAGCTGATGCCGCCTGCGGTAAACCACTTCGTACCCTTGGGAATGAGCAGAACGTCGCCCAGCCAGCTTGTGATGATTGCGGCAACGACAATGCACAGGGGACTTTCGACAACGCAGCAGTAATAACCCAGCAGGGAAAGCAGAAGCCAGGGCTTTGTGATTGCGCGAAGCTTTTTGTTGGTTTTAAGGCTTGCGTAAAGGTGAATTACGGCAGCGATGATGAAGATCGAAAGAAACACGTAGGGCATAATTGTACTCCTTGTTTAATGGTTAGCTATATCTTACCATATAGCTGGAAATTTTTCAATTGTTTAATGTCGCCGCGTGTGATATATTGAAATAAAGACAAAAACGGAGGTAAGAGCAATGAAATATATTTTTGTAGTAAACCCCATGGCAGGCGCAGGCGGCGCAGAGGAAAAGCTCCGCGCGGCAATTGAGGCCCTGCCCCAGAAGGAAAGCTGTGAGGTCTATGTCACAAAGGCCGTGGGCGATGCCACCGAGTTTGTGAAGAACGCCATCGCGGAGAACAAGGGCGGGGAGCTCCGCTTCATAGCCTGCGGCGGCGACGGCACAATCAACGAGGTGTTCTCGGGCGCTGTGGGCGCGGAAAATGTTTCCGTCACCTGCTACCCCTGCGGCAGCGGCAACGACTTCGTAAAGTGCTACGGCGGCGCAGATGTGTTCATGGACGTGGCAAAGCTTGTTGAGGCAAAAACCGAGAAGATTGACGTGCTCAAGGTGGGTGAGCGTTACAGCGTAAACGTCACCAACTTCGGCTTTGACACCACCGTTGCAATCACCATCAACAAGGAACGCGAAAAGACCGGTCACGGCAACAAGAACGCCTATACCAAGGGCGTTGTCACCGCGCTGATTAAGAGCATGAAAAACAGCGGCACCGTTTATGCCGACGGCGAAAAGCTCAACGAAAGCGGAAAATTCCTGCTCTGCACCGTGGCAAACGGTCAGTATGTGGGCGGCTCCTTCAAGTGCGCTCCCCGTGCAAAGCTGGGCGACGGACTTATTGAGGTCTGCCTCATCGCGCCCATTTCCCGACTGCGCTTCGTAAAGCTGCTGGGACCCTACACCGCTGGCGAGCATCTTGACGACAAGAGCTTTGCGGACATCATTACATACCGTCAGGCAAAGAAGGTTGAGGTGGAGGCTCCCGAGGGCTTTGCCTACTCCCTGGACGGCGAGATAATTTATGAAAACAAGTTCAGCATCGAAATTGTACCCGGAGCTTTGGATTTTGCAAACCCCAATCTGTAAAAACATTGCCTGCACATATAAAAAGACCGTGTCGAAAGACACGGTCTTTTTGCTCATCTTCTTATGCGAGGAAATTTTCTGCCTTGTCCGAGCTTTGCGTGTTCTTTTTCCGCTGTAGTCATATATTTTCATATCAATTCTCCAAAAATGTGTTAATGAAAAGAATAATTATTGACGTTAACACTTCTTGTAAGTAGAATTGTGTTAAAGATAAGCAAATTATGATTATCTGAAAAATTTTTTACAGGAGAAGAAAACATGAAAAAGTTTACGGCATTTATTCTTGCGCTGCTGATGACGCTTTCTTTGTGCGCCTGCGGCGGAAACGACGGCACGATTGGCGGGGAAAGTATTAAAGAAGCCGCTTCACAAACGCCGGAAGAAGTTGTTGAGAATTTTGCAGGCATGAGTTCACTTGCCGACTATTGCGGCGTGTTTGGTTTTGATCCGGCAGCAACACTGAGAAACTACTTATCCTTATACATAAATGAGAAATGTGGCGGCTCTCTTGAAGAATTACGAGACCAACTTCTGAGCGGCTTCCCGGAAGAGCTTGGAGAGTGGGGCTCTTTAGCCCCGATTTATTATAACGGCGGAAACGCCTATGAGGTGTTGAGCGAGGGCGAAATTGAAAGCTACCGAAGCAAATTGGAAAATGCAGGCTCTGCCGATGAACTGATTTCTATCTATGTGGAAGCAGCAATGGAAGTATTGTCTGAGAGCTTCGATGCCGATCCCAAAGGGGAGAATGAAAACGCCAGCGTATCGAATATTTCAAAACGCGAGCTTGCCGGCAGTGAATATAATGAAGCCCTGGATGCCTTGACCGAATATATTTGCGAAGAATATCATGGCGGCGTAGACTATAGGGTGGCCTTTGTGTATTCACCCGGAGAGGTTAATAGTATTTATGCCATGTCCTTTAATTATAGCAGTGACGGAGGAATGGACTATTGGGATGAAGTTCTGTATGTTGCGGAAACTGCAAACGGCTGCTTTATCTTCACCGTTGGGAAATAAATAAAAAAGACCGTGTCGAAAGACACGGTCTTTTTATATTCAGCAAAAATTATTTGCCCATGTTCATCTGAGCAGCGACTTCTGCGGCGAAGTCTTCCTGCTTCTTCTCGATGCCTTCGCCCTTTTCAAAGCGAACTGCATTGACGAACTTGACGGAACCGCCGAGAGCCTTTGCTGCGGAAGCAATGTACTTCTCAACGCTCATGGAGCCGTCCTTGACGAACTCCTGCTGGAGCAGGCAGTTTTCCTGATAGAACTTGTTCATCTTGCCCATGACGACCTTTTCCTTAACGGCAAGAGGCTTGGATGCCATCTTGGGATCGTTGTCCATGAGTGCGAGAGCAACCTTCTTCTCTTCCTCGAGAACGTCTTCGGTAACCTGGCTCTTGTCCCAGAAGCGAGGATTCAGAGCAGCGATCTGCATTGCAACGTCCTTGCCGATAACGGTTGCGTCGCAGCCCTCAACCTCGAGGTTTACGAGAACGCCGATCTTGCCGCCTGCGTGAACGTATGCAACGGAAGTGTTGTCAGCGTAACGGACGAAACGGCGGATCTGAAGATTTTCGCCGATGGACATAACCTTCTCGGGAAGAATCTCAGCAACGGTGAGCTCGCTGCCGGGGTACTTGCAGCCCATGAGTGCGTCAACGTCTGCGGGAGCGTCCTTGAGGACTACCTTGCAGATATCCTTAACGAAAGCAACGAAAAGATCGCTCTTTGCGCAGAAGTCGGTTTCGCAGTTAACTTCAACAACAGCGCCTACGCCGCATTCGGCGCAAACTTCTGCGTATGCCATGCCTTCTGCAGCAATGCGGCCTGCCTTCTTGGCTGCCTTTGCAAGACCCTTTTCACGAAGCCATTCAACTGCCTTGTCCATATCGCCGTCGGTCTCGGTGAGGGCCTTCTTGCAGTCCATCATGCCGACGTTGGTCATCTCACGGAGAGTCTTTACGTCCTGTGCGGTAAATGCCATAACAATTTTCCTCCTGTAAATTTGTCTGAAAAAGGGGAGCAGACAGCTCCCCTTGGGAATTAATTATTCTTCTTCGACCTTCTCGGCTTCTGCCTCGACAACTTCTGCCTCAGCATCGGCGCCCTGACGGCCTTCCTGAACTGCGTTTGCCATGGTGGCAGCAATCAGGCGGATTGCGCGGATAGCGTCGTCGTTTGCGGGAATGACATAGTCAACTTCATCGGGGTCGCAGTTGGTGTCAACGATTGCAACGATGGGAATGTGCAGCTTGCGTGCTTCAGCGATTGCGTTGTGCTCCTTGCGGGGGTCGACAACGAACATTGCGCCGGGGAGCTTCTTCATGTCCTTAACGCCGCCGAGGTACTTCTCGAGCTTTTCCATCTCGCCCAGGTGCTTCATAACTTCCTTCTTGGGCAGCATATCGAAGGTGCCGTCTTCCTGCATCTTCTTGAGCTGTGCCAGGCGGTCGATACGGGTGCGCATGGTCTTGAAGTTGGTGAGCATGCCGCCGAGCCAACGTGCGTTGACGTAGTACATACCTACGCGTGCGGCTTCTTCCTTAACTGCTTCTGCAGCCTGCTTCTTGGTGCCTACGAAGAGAACGGTCTGGCCGTTTGCAGCAACGTCACGAATGAAGCTGTAAGCCTCTTCGAGCTTCTTTACGGTCTTCTGCAGGTCGATGATGTAGATGCCGTTACGTTCGCAGTAAATGTACTCGGCCATCTTGGGGTTCCAGCGGCGGGTCTGGTGACCGAAGTGGACACCGGCTTCCAGCAGCTGCTTCATGGATACTACTGACATTTGTTTTTCCTCCAATTTTAGTTTTTTCCTCCGGACGTTTCACCCCTTTTCCCAAGCCGTAGCCACATGAGAAAAAGTCCGCGCCCGTGCGAAATGCCTTGATATAATATCAAAAAAGTTACGAAATATCAATAGGTTTTTACAATTTTATCAGAAAAATTTTCGCTTTTCCCGCTTCCTGCGGGCCTGATTTGCCTCGGTTTCCACAAGAATGATGTCGGGACCCATTCTTACTATGCACTTCCAGGGCAGAACATAGTCGTCCTCGCGTCCGAAAAGCCCGAAAAACTTTGATTTTCCGGGTGTTATGATGGAAAGCATACGCCCGTCGGCCTCGTCGATTTCCGCGTCGTAAACATAGCCGAGGCGAAGGCCGTTGTGTATGTCAATGACCTCCTTGTATCGCAGTTCGGAAAAATAGCTGATCATATACAAAAGTCACCCCATAGACAGTATGGGGTGACCGGTTGTACTTATACTAATTTTGTTCAGGGGAAAAGGAAATAACCCACGGCAACAAGCTGAAGCACGGCAAGCAGAGGGAAGAACACCGCAAAATACCAGTGCTTTGTTTTGTGGCGGAAGGCGTACATGCCCAGAGTTCCGCCGAGACCGCCGAAGCAGATTGCGAAGCCGAACAGAAGCTTTTCGGGCAGACGTCTGCGGTGAAGCTGCGCGCGGCGCTTGTCCGCGCCCATGAGGATATAGGCGGCGATGTTGACTGCGGCAAAAAGCGCCCACAGAATTACGGTGAGATTATGGGACATGGCTTATCCTCTTTTCTTTGAATTGGGTTTTGTGTTTTTCTTGGGCTTGGGCTTTGCCCAGCCCTTTTTGCTTACGGGCTTTTCGGGCTTCTTGGGCTCGGCAGGCTTCTTTTCCGCCTTGGGTCTGGGCTTATATGCGTTGTCGGGACGGATAAGGCATTCGGGACCGTATCCGATGAGGTCCTCTCTTCCCGCCGCCTTCAACGCCTCCATGACAAGCTTGCGCTTGTCGGGACGCTTCCATTGCAGAAGCGCTCTCTGCATGGCTTTTTCGTGGAAGGACTTCGCCACGTAAACGTGCTTCATGGTGGTGGGGTCAATCTCCGTGTAGTACATACAGGTGGAAAG
>JAZRVW010000093.1:0-2134 GCA_045599385.1 Oscillospiraceae bacterium
ATGGGCCGTGACCGCAGAATCTACCGTGCTCTCGACAAGGACGCAGCTCTTGTGGGCGTCGGCGGCTTCGACCATGAGCACCGTCAGGTACGCGGCTACAACGCTGAAAAGGCAAAGAGCTTTGCCGATTCCCGCGTCACCTTCACCGAGGAGCAGGTTCGCAAGGAAACCGCACGCTGCCTGGGCTGCGGTGCCACTAAGGTTGACGACTACCTCTGCATCGGCTGCGGTCTCTGCACCACCAAGTGCAAGTTCGACGCAATCAAGCTGAAGAAGGTCCGCAACTGGCACGCAGGCACCTTTGAAACTCTGCCCATCAAGATGGTTGAGGGCATGGTGAAGCGCACCGCAAAGATTGCCGTAAACAAGGCTGTCGAAAAGATCATCAAGTAATTTGTGAGGACGACATGCACGAACTCGGAATCTGCGATGCAATGCTGAAAATGGTTCGCGGCGTCATGAAGGACGAGGGGCTTGAGGGAATAAACAAAATCACCGTTGAGGTGGGAAACCTCAGCGGTGTTATCCCCCGCTATCTGGAGGATTGCTGGGTCGCCGTCACCGACGGCACGGAGCTTGAAGGCTCCGTGCTGGTGGCGGAGGAGGTAGTCGGCAAGGCAAAATGCCTTGACTGCGAGGCAGAATTCGACGCCGATCTCACCAGTCTCAAATGCCCCGAATGCGGCGGTGATATGCTTACTCCCCTATCGGGCCGCGACCTCACCATAAAAGAAATTGAAGCATACTGAAAAAACAGAGCCCGTACCAAACGGTACGGGCTCTGTTTTTTACCAATGATCTATGTCTTCGGTTTCAAGAGTATTCAGAATCTCCCATATCTGCGAGGCAATTTCTCCTGTGGGGTCGTCAAGACCGTAGTAAATATCTTCTCCTGTTCTCGTGGTTTCCCGCACGTTCACATGAGTCGGGTCGTTTATCTTGAAACTATAGTTTATAAAGTTTTCACCTTCAACCCACAGGTAGTATTCGCAGAGATATTCTGCGTATTCACCTCTGTTCATGCCGCTCATAAGGGACACAAGCTGCGCTCTCTGCTTATCACTTGCGATAAGATAATTGCCCGAGCTTGTCACGTCAAAGGAAAAAAGGGTTTCATCAAAACGGTAGAACACCACCGCCGCCTCCGCCCTTGTCACATAGTCGTGAGGGCGGAAATTGCCGTTTTTATCTCCCCGCATGATGCCTGTTTTCCGCACAAGTTCCACGCCGGCTTTTGCAAAATCGGAAACCGTGTCTTCATCAAGGAAGCTGACGTCCTTATGTGCGTTCAGAAGCTGGGGATTCTCATAAAAAGTTGCCTTTATATACTCCGCGTATCTTGCGACCATGCAGGCAATCTGCTCTCTGGTAATGAAATCATTGGGCTTAAACAGCTCCTCCGTCACGCCGAGGGTAATTCCGCGGCTAAACGCCCATTTCACTGCGTCTGCGCACCACAGGGTATCGGGTACGTCCTCGAAATTCACGGCTTCCGTGTTCTTGTCCATGTACCCGCAAATCCCGCGACTCATTCTGCACAGAGCGGTTACGAACATTCCCCGTGTCATGTATGTATCGGGGGAAAATGTATCCTCCGACGTGCCCTTCATTATGCCGCAAGTCTCACAGTAGTTTGCGCTGTATTCGTACCATGCGCCTTTCGGCACATCGGAATACGCCAGCGCCGCAGGCATAAGCGCCAGCATCAGCACAACCGCAAGAAAAAGAGAGATTATTCTTTTCATATCAGCACCTCCAATAGCTTTGTAAATTCATCTTCCGTGAGTCTGTCTGCCCGCACGAAATAATCAAGTCCGCCCTTTGTAAAGCTTGCTACATATACCCCGTTGTTTTCTGCGACAATAACGCTTGTGCCGTGTATATCCGTTGCCGTCATGCCGTCGGAATTAAAATACGTCATGCTTCCGTCATGGCATATTGATATAATCAGGTTGCCCCTGCCGTTGTAATACTCAAAAACGTTGTTGTGGACATCCTCAGGATAATAATAGTAGTTGTTATACATTCTGTAATCCGGCAGAGCACGCTGAACATCGAGACTTATGCCGTAGATATTCATTATCTCCTCATATCTCATATAGCGTTTCGTCTCTTCCGGTTTGTCGGAATCGTC
>JAZRVW010000094.1:0-8239 GCA_045599385.1 Oscillospiraceae bacterium
CCTTGAGCATTGTCAAGGTTTTCCCAGGTAAACACAAGGGACTTGCGGTAATGGCTCTGGAGGCAGAACAGACGGTAGGCGAGGGGGTCATAGCCCTTTTCCTCAAGAAGTGCAACGGTGAGGAACTCACCTTTGGACTTGGACATTTTGCCGGAATTGGTGTTGAGATGCAGAACGTGCATCCAGAAGTTGCACCACTTGTGACCGATGTAGGATTCGGACTGGGCAATTTCGTTGGTGTGATGGGGGAATGCGTTATCAATTCCGCCGCAATGGATATCCAGGTCTTCGCCCAGATGCTTCATGGAAATGCCGGAGCACTCAATGTGCCAGCCGGGATAACCGACGCCCCAGGGAGAATCCCATTTCAGCGCCTGATCCTCAAACTTGGACTTGGTGAACCACAGAACAAAGTCGTTCTTGTTGCGCTTGTTGGTGTCCTCCTCAACGCCTTCGCGAACACCTACGTCCAGGTCATCGGCATTGAAGTCATTAAAAATGTAGTATCTCTCAAGCTTGGAGGTATCAAAATAGACATTGCCGCCTGCAAAGTATGCGTAGCCTGTGTCCATGAGCTTGGTGATGATTTTTATGTATTCATCAATGCAGTTGGTTGCAGGCTCAACAACGTCGGGCGTTTTGATGTTGAGCTTACCGCAGTCGGAAAAGAATGCGTCGGTGTAGAACTTTGCAATGTCCATAACGGACTTGTTTTCGCGCTTTGCGCCCTTGAGCATCTTGTCCTCGCCCTCGTCGGCGTCGCTGGTGAGGTGACCCACGTCGGTGATATTCATAACGCGCTTGACGTTGTAGCCAACATAGCGCAGGTGCTTTTCAAGAATATCCTCCATGATGTAGCTGCGGAGATTGCCGATATGGGCAAAGTGGTAGACCGTAGGTCCGCAGGTGTACATTTTGACTATGTCGGGACTGTTGGGAACAAAATCTTCTTTTTTACGTGTTGCGGAGTTATAGAGTTTCATTGTATTTCTCCTTTGAAATTTCAAGAGCAGCGCTTGAAAACATTTATGTTCTTAATAAAGTATTCCACACCGGAATAAAGAGTGGTGCCGAGAATGCAGACAGATGCGAGAACTGTCAAAAAATCAGGGAAGGGAACCCATGGCTCGCTGACAACAATGAGCACACCGAGTGCTACCATTGTTGTGAAGGTCTTGACTTTGCCTGAGAAAGCGGCGGCAATTACCTTGCCCTGCTCAGCAGCAAGTAAACGGAGTCCCGAAACGGCAAATTCGCGCAGAAGCACGATTGCCACAACCCATGAGGGCATTAAGTCTTTTTCAATGAAAATGCACATGGCGGCAAGAACAAGCATCTTGTCGGCAAGGGGATCCATAAATTTTCCGAAGTCGGTCACCTGATTGTAGTTGCGGGCAATGTAGCCGTCGATGAAATCGCTGCAGGTTGCAACTACATATACCGCAAGTGCCCAGTAGGTAAGGTCCTGATATAACAGTACCATAAAAACGGGGATAAGCACAATGCGGAAGATAGTGATTTTATTTGCTGTGGTGTTCATACCAGAACCTCCTCTCAGCCTAACGGCGCTCGCCGTAAAGGTTTCCGTCAAATGTGTCGGTTATTAATACGTTTACAATATCACCGATGCAGTTTTCGCCTTCAAAGAAGACCTGACCGTCGATATCGGGGGAATCCGCGTAGCTGCGGCCATAGAACAGCTCCTGCTCATCGTCGTAGCCTTCGCAGAGTACTTCAAGGGTTTTGCCAACCTGAGCGTTGCAGAAATCGTCCATAATCTGCGCCTGCAGGTCAAGAATGAGGTCGGCTCTTCTCTGCGCAACCTCTTCATCGGGACGCTCCATTTTTGCAGCGGGCGTTCCTTCCTCGGGAGAGAAGGGGAATACGCCTGCACGCTCAATGCGCGCCTCCTTAAGAAACTCGCAGAGCTCCTCAAATTCAGCCTCGCTCTCGCCGGGCAAACCTGCAATAAGGCTGGTGCGAAGCACAAGATTGGGTATACGCTCACGGAGGGTTTTGAACAGCTTTCTTATATCGCCGCCCGTGCCGTGACGGTTCATGGACTTCAGAATTTTGTCATTTATATGCTGAATCGGAATATCCAGATACTTGACGATTTTCGGATTGCTTGCAATCTCGTCAATCAGCTCATCGTCGAACTGGTCGGGATAGGTGTAGTGAAGCCTTATCCACTGCACACCCTCAATTTCGGATATTCTGCGGCAGAGGGTAGCCAGCATACGCTTTCCGTAAAGGTCTGTACCGTATTTTGTAATATCCTGAGCAATGACGATGATTTCCTTTATGCCGTGCTCGGCAAGCTCCTTTGCTTCCTCAACGACACATTCAATATCGCGCGAACGGTATCTGCCGCGGATATAGGGAATGGCACAGAAGGCACAGAAATTGTTGCAGCCTTCGGCGATACGGAGATATGCCCAGGAGGGACCCGTGCTTATGACACGCGGTATTTCGTCAACTGGTGCGCTCTGGTCGCCGAAACAGCTTACGCTGTTTCCCTTTAAGGCCTCGTCAGCGGCCTTTACAATATCGCCGAAGCTTCCGACACCGAGAACGGCGTCAATCTCGGGAAGCTCTGTCATGATATCGTCCTTGTAGCGCTCGGGCAGACAGCCCGTTACTATGATTTTACCCAATCTGCCTGCGTTTTTAAGCTCTGCCATTTCAAGAATTGTGTCAATGGCCTCGCTCTTTGCCGCATCTATAAAGCCGCAGGTGTTGATGACAACCGCATCGGCACCGTCTGGGGAGGGTACAAGCTCATAGCCTGCTTCATTTAATAGGTAAAGCATCTGTTCGCTGTTTACAAGGTTTTTTGCACAGCCGAGTGAGATTAGTGCTATGGTTTTATTCATTGATAATCCTCTTCGGAAGTAAAATTGTTAAGTGCGTGTTTAATCTGCTCCCAGGAGTAGCCGCGCCGGTACAGCGCATTGGAAATCTTCTGTATCTGGGCGCGGTCTGAGGGGTCTGTAAGCCTTGATGCAATAAACCGCTCAAGCTTGTCGTCCTGCTGCGGCATTTCGGAAAGTGCCTCGTCCCAATACTCGTTTGGAACGCCGTGTCGGCGAAGCTCCTGCTTTATTCTGCCTGCGCCATAGCCCTTTGCGGCATAGTGACGGACAACCGTGCCTGCGTAGCTTCGGTCATTGATAAGCCCCATATCGCAGAGCCAATCGGCACAAAATTCGGCATTATCGGGGCTTTCGCCCTTTTCAACAAGCTTGTCCCTCATTTCCTTTCGGGACATGGCACGGGTGTTGATAATGCGCATGGCGCGGACCTTGCAAAGAGACAACGTGGAGGCGTTCAGCACCTCGCGGTATCTGCCGTCATCAAGCTCAATTCCCGAATGCAGAAAGAAGTCTGTCACAACGGCAAGAGTCGTTTTAAGCTCACTGCCGTCATCAAATACTATCGTAAACCTCTCCTGAGAGGTCTGCTTAAGCTCTCTGATAATCACGAAAGATTATCCTTCGAAGTCGTCGGCGCTTACGTCAACGGCGCGTCCTGCGGCCTGGGCAGCCTTGCGTGCCTGGGGAGCCATGAGTTTGTGGGCGTTGTCGCGGATTTCCTGCTCAATGCTGTCGCAGACATCGGGATTGGAGAGGAGGTATTCCTTGACGGCATCGCGGCCCTGAATGCGCTGACCGTTGACGGTGAACCATGCGCCTGCCTTGTCGATAAGCTCAAGCTTTACGCCGAGGTCAACGATTTCACCGACCTTTGAGATACCTTCGCCGTACATGATATCAAACTCAGCCTCCTTGAAGGGAGGTGCGCACTTGTTTTTGATGACCTTTGCGCGTGTGCGGTTGCCTATCATTTCGCCGCCGACCTTGAGGGTTTCGGTGCGTCGCACGTCAATGCGAACGGAAGCGTAGTACTTGAGGGCAAGACCGCCGGGTGTGGTTTCGGGGTTGCCGTACATTACGCCGATTTTCTGACGCAGCTGGTTAATGAAGATAACCGTGCAGCCGTTTTTGGAGATGCAGCCTGCAAGACGGCGCATTGCCTGGGACATAAGACGTGCCAGAGCGCCGACAACGGTATCGCCCATTTCGCCCTCAAGCTCAATTCTGGGGATAAGAGCTGCAACGGAGTCAACAACGACAACATCAACTGCGGAGGAGCGTACAAGGCTTTCGGCGATGTCAAGCGCCTGTTCGCCGGTGTCAGGCTGGGAAATGAGAAGACTGTCAATATCAACGCCGAGAGCTCTTGCGTATGCAGGCTCGAGCGCATGCTCAACGTCTATGTAAGCCGCTTCACCGCCTGCCTTCTGTGCGGCGGCTACAACGTGAAGTGCCAGAGTGGTTTTACCTGATGCTTCAGGTCCGTAGATTTCAACTATACGTCCCTTGGGAACACCGCCGATACCGAGAGCAAGGTCAAGGGAAAGAGAGCCGGTTGTGAGAGCTTCCACATTTACGGGAATATCGTCACCAAGACGCATGATTGCGCCCTTGCCGTAGTTCTTTTCAATCTGTGCAATGCAGGTTTCAAGAGCTTTTTTCTTGTCGCTTGCCTGACCGGGTGTGGCAATGGGAGCTTTTTTCTTTTCTGCCATTAAAGTTCACCTCATATATTAATCAAAATTCATTTTTCCATTGACCGATGACAACACGCTCCACACCGATTGTGTCCTTGCGGCTGTCAACGGAAACGAACTCGGCATCAAGGAGCATCTGCTTTACGGCATCTGCCTGACCTTCGCCGACTTCAAATATCATAAGTGCATTGGGACGGAGAGTTACCGACCAGTGCTTTATTATCTCGCGGTAAAAATCAAGACCGTCCTCACCGCCGTCAAGAGCGCCGATGGGCTCATAATCGCGCACAGAGCTGTCAAGCTCAATAAGCTCACGAGAGGGGATATAGGGCGGATTGGAAAGAATCATATCAAAGCCGCCGGTGTGCTGAGGCGGCCAGTCGGTTGCATCGGCACAAATGGGAACAACCTTGGAGCTGAGCTTGTTGAGGGAGATGTTCTTTCTGCAGATTTCAAGTGCCGACGGGCTTATGTCTGCGGCGATTACGCTTGCGCTGTCAAGCTTTGCCGCAACTGCGCAGGCAATGCAGCCGCTACCGCAGCACATATCGAGAACGCGGATTTTTCTTCCGCGGAGTCTGCCGTAGCTCAGCGCCGTGTCCACAAGCACCTCGGTGTCCATTCTGGGAATCAGCACCTCGGGAGTGACAATAATGGGCAGACCGTAAAACTCCCACGCACCTGCTATGTAGGCCAAAGGCTCACCCTTGAGCCTGCGCTCAAGGTATTTCAGAGCCTTTTCCTCAAGCTCATTTGAGGTGTAGAGGTTCATGTCGCGCATAAGCTCGGCCTTGTCCTTTTCACTTGCGGCAGCAAGAAGTATTCTTGCCTCCTGACTGTAGGCCTCAACACCTGCGTTCTTAAGCTCGGTTCTTATGTGAAAATATAAATCGTTATATGTCTTCGGCATATTTTCTCCTTACCAGGCGTCGCTGCCTTCCTCCTCGGGAATAACAAGCCTGAGCGCTTCAATGGCGCATTCGATCATTTCGTCGTCGGGCTCATTGGTGGTGATGCGCTGAAGCTGTCTGCCCGGCCATGAAAGAATGGAGGAAAGCGTGTTGTCATGACGGCCTATCCAACGGTTAAGCTCATAGGTAACGCCGACAATTACGGGGAGAATAAGCAGCCTTATGCCGATTCTGCCCAGTGTGTTGGGAATGCGGATAAACAATCCGACGATGATGCTGATAATTATTACTACAAAAAGAAAGCTTGTTCCGCAGCGGGGATGAAGTCGGGGCTGGGGACGAATGTTTTCCACAGTAAGAGGAAGTCCCTTTTCGTAGCAGAAGATTGTTTTATGCTCTGCACCGTGATAGGAAAATACCCGGCGCATATCTTTCATCTTTGAGCAGAGAATGAGATAGGCAAAGAAAATGACTATTTTCAGTATGCCCTCGACAACTGCACGCCAGTAATAGCTGGTTTTGAGACCGGGGATAAGTCCCACAATGAAGGTGGGGAGGAAGAGAAACAGAAACAGGGAAAGTCCTATGCCCAGCACAACGGCAATGCCGATTATGAGCTTCTGCGCGGTTTCATCGGAAAAATGCTCCTCAATCCAGAGGTCAAGCTTGTCCGGCTCGCCAAGCTCCTCCTCGGGAAGCTGTTCGGCGGAGTAGGAAATTGCCTTGACACCGTTTACCATGGAGGAAATGAAGCCCACAACACCGCGGATAAACGGCCATGCAAGCACGGGGTGAATTTCCTTGAGCGGCTTCATATCCTCAACCTTGACAACATGCTCACCGCTGCCGCGGCAGACAATGGCACGCTTTTTGGGGCCCTGCATCATAATGCCTTCAAGAAGGGCCTGACCGCCGATTGAGGTCTTGAAGCCTGTGGATTTTTTCTTTTCTTTTATTGCCATATTGAAAACCTTTATTCTTTGTTCATGGGAAGCTGAATGGTGGCGATACAGCCGCCGCCTTCAGCATTTGCGATAATCAGCTTGCCTCCGTGACGGGTAATAATTTCGTCGCAGACGGCGAGACCGATTCCGCTGCCGCGGTTTTTACTGCTGCCCTTATAGAACTTGTTTTTAACAAAAGGAAGCTCTGCGGCGGGAATGCCGTGGCCGTGGTCACGAATGGAAATAAGTACGGAATTGCTTGTGGTCTTAAGCACCACCTCAACGGACTTACCGTCACCGCCGTGCTTGGTGGCATTGTCAAGCAGATTGAGAAACACCTGCTTAAGACGCTCGGGGTCACCGGAAATCAGCGGAATATCATAGTCCGGCGCATCATAGCTTACGTCAACACCGGCCTGCTTCATAAGCTCGCCATAGGTGAAAATGGAGTCCTCAAGCTCTGCGGCAATGTCAATAAGCTCAATGCGGAGATTGAAGCGGCCGTCCTGAATGCGTGTAAACTCAAGCAAATCAGTTACCATTGAAGTCAGACGGTCAGCCTCTTTGGAGATAATGCTTACGCCGCGCAGTGAATCGCCTTGAATTGCGGGGTCATACTGCAGGGTTTCGCTCCAACCCGTGATTGCGGTAAGGGGAGTGCGAAGCTCATGGGAAATCTGCGACACGAACTCGGTAGTTGCCTTGTCCGCCTGCGCAACCTTTTCGGACATTTCGTTGATTTCATCGGTAAGCTCACCGATTTCATTGTCGGCGTGCTTCTGCGCCTTGATTCCATAGCTGCCTGCGGCAATTCGCTCAGCAGATTCGGTGAGCGATGCGATAGGCTTTGTGACAGAGCGGGCAAACCAGATGTTCACAAGAACTATGTATACGGCAAGAATTACGGCAAGAATAATAACAAAAACCGTGTATTCGCTTGCCGCAAGCGCGATTAAGCATGCAATTATAATGACAGCGATGATTGACGATGCAAGCAGCTGCCATTTGAGACTGTTACGAATCATGCGACACTTCCAAGAAAATTAGTAGCCCCATTTGTAGCCGAAGCCCCAAACGGTAGTGAGATATTCGGGCTCTGTGGGATCAGATTCAATCTTGATGCGCAGACGGCGAATGTTAACATCAACGGTCTTGAGCTCGCCCTTGAAGTCATCGCCCCAAACAGCCTTGAGTATATCCTCGCGTGACATGGCACGTCCGGGGTTTTCCATAAAGAGCTTCATAAGCAGATATTCAATCTGCGTGAGCTTAAGACGCTTGCAATCCTTTTCAAGAGTGCGGTTGCGTGTGTTCAGCAGGAAGGGACCGCTGGTGATTTCATAGCTGGGCTTGTCGCTTGCATCGCTGCCGCCGAGCCTGCGGACAAGTGCGTCAACGCGTGCAGTGAGCTCTGCAGGGGAGAAGGGCTTGGTGACATAGTCGTCAGCGCCGGTCATAAGACCCGTGACCTTGTCAATCTCCTGGCTCTTTGCAGTGAGCATGATAATGCCGATTTTGGAACCTGAAGCACGGATTCGGCGGCAAACTTCAAAACCGTCGATGTCGGGAAGCATTACGTCAAGCAGGGCAAGGCTGATGTCGGGGTTCTTTTCCAGCTGCTTGAGAGCTTCCATGCCGCAATTTGCCTCAATAGGCTCATATCCGTTGCGACGGAGGTTGATTACCACAAAACTGCGGATATTCGGTTCATCTTCGAGGACCAGTATCTTTTTCATGGTTATACCTCTTTCATTTTATATTTATACTCGATAATTGTAACATAAAATCATCAAAAATGGTAGAGGTAAGTT
>JAZRVW010000095.1:0-8120 GCA_045599385.1 Oscillospiraceae bacterium
ACGCAATAATTCCCCGACAGTGTCGGGGAATTAAAACATAAAACACATTTAAGCAAGCATATCAATATACTTTATAAAGTTAATAATGTCATTCACGGTACCGGCAGAATACCAGTCGCTGATTGCCCTCTCGCCCATGCTGATTATTGCGCCGAGAGATTCCAGCTCATTGTTAAGGTTCTCCGCAAAAACCGCCCAGAGCTTTGCTCCGTCTTTATTTTCGGTGCATGCAATATCAAACGCAAATCCAATATGCTTTGCTACATCGGGTTCATCATAGTACTCACAGAGCTTATCATAGAAGTCAGCAATTGCGCAGGTAAAGCTTATCAGGTCTTCTGCTGACAAATCATTGAGTCCGAGGGTTTCCCTGAAGCTTTCGGGAACGGTTGCTGCTGCAACGCCGATTTTCTGTACAAAGTCGGGAACGGGAACATACTCAAAAATCTGGTTAATTGTCTGAACGGTACACTTGGCAAGCTCATCAAAATTGTACTTATCAAACATCTCGCAGGTTTTCTGAATAAGTGCCGCACGTCCGGTGCTTATATGATAATTCTCGGCAATTTCGGCATAGTCGGAAATGTCCTCAAACACCTGACTGAGTATAGACAGATCATAAGAGGTGTTCTCGTCAATAAGCTGTATTGTTTCCACAACTGCGGTACGGATTGCCTCAGCGTCAGAAAGCTCGGGATTCATTACGGAAACAAGAATTGAGTTCTTGAGGTCTGTAATGTACTCATGCTCCTGAAGAACGCCAACGGTTTTTTGCACTGCTTCCTTGTAGTTCATGCCGACAAGCTGAAGCTCTTCCATAAGTGCCGCCGCGTCATCGTTCAGCGCCTCAGCACTTACAACTACGCCGCGGTCATTGACTTCTATCTGAAGACTGGGGTTAACGTCAATCATTACAAGCGTATTCTGTGCAAGCGGAATATTCGCCACATTGCCGCTTAGCGTCATTTCGCCGCTGTCAACATTGACTCCAATTCCCATCATTGCCGCCGCACAGAGCACAACAAGTGCAAAGCATGCCGCAACTGTCGCCCAGCGTTTGCGGTTTCCAGAACGTCTGACCATGGGAACAACCTTGTCATCCATGATTTCATCAACGAACTTATCGTCGATGCCGCCTATATATTTGAGTAAATCTTCGCTCTTCAAAGCGTGATTCCTTCTTTCACCAAATGATTTTTAAGCTTTGTTCTTAATCTGAACAGCATTGTTGTTGTCTTTGAAGCAGAAATATCGTACCTTGCCGCAATACTTGCTATGGGCTCCATCTGCCAGTATCTTCGAACGAAAACGCCGCGCTCTGTTGCCGTAAGCTTTTCAAGGAAACCGTTGATTGCGGCCGTTATCTCCTCAGAATCGTGCAGCTTTTCAAACTGGTCATCTCCGGATATGCACTCCTCAAGCTCATCAAGCAGAAGTGGAATTTCGCCGTTTCCGCGTTTTGTGCTGGTGCGCTGTCTGTACTTATCCAAAGCAAGATTTCTGGTAATTTTTCCGATATACGAACCCAGCGAAGACGGTTCATTGGGCGGAATACTTCCCCATGTTCTCATATATGCGTCATTAACGCACTCCTCGCTGTCCTCATCGTTTCCCAAAACGTTAAAGGCAATTTTATGACAGTATCGACCGTATTTTTTCTCTGTTTCAAGTATGGCTTCCTGATTCCGTTCAAAGAAAAGCCTTACGATTTCGCGGTCTTCCAAAGCTTTCTCCTTGTATCTAATATATATGACGTAAAAGTTTGTTCACATATTACAGCAAATGTTAAAAAAACAAAAAATTATTACACATTATATTTGCTTGAAAACCGGGCATTTCATGGTTGTTATGCTCGGCATAATGTGATATATTGAATTGTAATTTTATCTCGGAAAAGAGGTATTACTTTATTATGATACTATATTTCAGCGGAACTGGCAATAGCCGATACACAGCAATTTTGTTGGGAAATGCACTCAATGATGAGGTAGTCTCCATGAACGAGCTTATTTCTGCCTCAAATGCACGTCCCATGCGTAGCGAAAAGCCTTTTATATTCGTTGTTCCAACCTACTGCTACCATATTCCCTCCGCCGTTGAGGATTATATCGCCGCAGCCGAGTTTTCAGGCTGTGACAAGGCGTATTTTGTCATGACCTGCGGTGCGGGCACCGGCGGTGCAGGAGCCGCCAACAAAGCACTTTGCGAAAGCAAAAAGCTCTCCTATATGGGAACCTATACCCTTGTAATGCCCGACAACTATCTTGTTATGTATGAGCCTTCAAGCCGTGAGGAAGCGGAAACCCGCCTTGCCGCACTTCCCGCAAAGATTAAGGAAATCTCGGATATTATCTTAAGCGGAAATGCGTTCAGCGAAAAAACGCAGCTTTTTGGTAAGCAGATAAGCATCATCGGCAGTAAACTGTTCAACAACCTGTTTGTAAATCCCGGGAAATTCAGCGTCAGCGAAGCCTGCGTTTCCTGCGGAGCCTGCGCAAAAAACTGTCCGCTTCACAACATACGCATTGTTGACGGCGCTCCCCAATGGAGCGATAATTGCATTCACTGTCTTTCCTGCATCTGTGCCTGCCCTAAGAATGCGATTGAATACGGCAAGGGCACAAAAGGCCGCCGCAGGCACTATGTTTTCCCCGACGGCACACTAAAGTAAAAATCCAAGAACACATAGAAAGAAGGAAATATTTTGAAAACTCGCGTAATATCCGCTGTTGTTATGATTGCACTCGTTGTAGCCTGCTTTGCAATCTCTCCCGTAACCCGCACCCTGTTTCTCCTTGCGGTCATCGTTCTCGCCGTTCGTGAAACCTGCCGCGTAATCAACGCAAAGGAAGTAAAATGCGCCCCTTGGATTCTGTATGCCTTCAGCGCAGGAGCGGTAGCCGCCATATATTTCAAAGCCGATGCCGTAGTTACAGAGGTTCTGTTCTTCCTTGCAGTATTTGCAATCATGTCAGCCGGCGTAATGAGCAAGAAGGTTCGCGGTCCCGGCGCACTTGCAACTCTTGCAGTGCTTGTTTATCCCATCGTTCCCATGCTTATAATCACCAAGCTCGCTCTTTTAGATGACTGGCTGCCCATCTTCGCACTCGGCTGCATTTCCACATGGGTGTGCGACAGCTTCGCACTCTTCGGCGGTAAGCGTTTCGGCAAAAACAAGCTTGCTCCTGAGGTCAGCCCTAACAAAACCATCGAGGGCAGCGTATGCGGCGCAATATCCGCAGTTGTCACGGGTCTTATCATCAGCTTCTTCTTCAAGGATATGTCCGTTATCTGCGGCATGGTAACAGCACTTGTAGCCTCCACCATGGGACAGATGGGCGACCTCGCCGCTTCCCTGCTCAAGCGTATGTCCGGCTTTAAGGATTACAGCAATCTTATTCCCGGTCACGGCGGCGCAATGGACCGCATTGACAGTCTGCTGTTCTCCGTTCCCTGTACATATTACTTCTTCCTTCTCTTCGGAGTTCTTTAATACCGGGGTGTACCTCTGGTTAACAAATCATGTGTTTTTATGAGTGATTTTGTAGCATATTACAAAATCACTCATTTATTTTTATTGATATTTACAATAAAAATTGTTTGTGATAGAATAAGAAAGTAAGATTTATTGTTTCAAGGTGAATATAAATGCGCAAGGAAAATTCGCTGGCAATGTTTGAAACGGAGCCGATAGTAAGACTTCTGCTGAAGTTTGCTCTGCCCGCCATTGCCTCAATGGTAGTCAATTCCATATACAACATCGTTGACCAGATTTTCATCGGACAGGGCGTTGGTATGCTGGGCAATGCCGCAACCAACCTCACCTTCCCTCTGGTAACCTTCTCCATGGCACTCGGCACCATGATTGCCGACGGCTGTGTAGCCTTTTTCAGCATCAAGCTCGGTCAGAAGAAATATGACGAGGCAACGCGCACAATGGGCAACGGCATAACCGTCGCGCTCATTGCAGGTCTTTTCCTCACTCTGTTCATGGAGCTTTTGCTCAAACAGATTCTACTCCTCTGCGGCGGCGCGCAGGTAGACCCCAAAACCATGGAATTTGCAACGGAATATGCGAGGATAACCCTTATCGGTCTTCCCTTCGTTTGCATAAGCATGACGGTCAGCAGCATCATTCGAGCCCAGGGCAGTCCCCGCTACGCCATGATATGCAACATGGCCGGCTGCTTCCTGAACATTATTCTCGATGCCTGGTTTGTTCTCGGACTGGACTGGGGCGTTGCGGGTGCCGCATGGGCAACCATCATCGGTCAGGCGCTGAACTTCGTTCTCAGCGTTTCCTATATTCCCAGGTTTAAAAGCATCAGATTTGAGTTCAAATACGCAAAGCTCCGCAAGGAAACCGTTTTCGGCTTCATTCCCCTCGGCATTTCAAGCTTCTTTACCCAGTTTGCCTCCACCGTTGTTGTTATCTGCATGAACAACCTGCTCACCCGATACGGCGCTGAAAGCCCTTACGGCCCCGATATTCCCCTTGCGGCCCAGGGCATTGTTATGAAGGTCAACTCCATAATCATCAGCGTAATGGTCGGTCTCGGCATCGGAAGCCAGCCCATTGTGGGATATAACTACGGCGCCAGGAATTATGCCCGCGTAAAAGCAACCTACTGGCGCACGGTTATCACAGGTCTGACCGTTGGAATTATCGGATGGGCAGTATTCCAATTCTGCACTCAGCCCATCATTGACCTCTTCGGTCACGAAGACAATGTCATGTACAACCAGTTTGCAACCAAGTGCTTCCACATTTTCCTCTCGGTTATCTTCCTTACGGGCTTCCTGATTCCTTCGGGCATCTTCTTCCAGTCCATCGGCAAGCCCCTCAAGGCAATGGCCGCAACCCTGACAAGACAGCTTATTTACTTCCTCCCCTGCGCCTTTATCATGGGCAGCATCATGGGCGTTGAGGGTCTGCTGTACGCTGGTCCTACCGGTGACATTCTTGCCGCCATAACAGTGGCAATTCTGATATTCACCGAAATGCGCATTCTCAATAAGGAAATCGCAGAAAACTGATATTTTTCCTCCGTTCAGTAAAATGGACGGAGGATTTTTTTAGCCAATTTTTGATATTTGTCGCAAAATACAAAAAAAGTCTTTAATTTTTCATAATTTTCTGCTTTAATAGTATTGTGCGTATTTTTTAACATACTCGCGCAATGATTTTATAAATAACTGCAAGTTAAGGAGATAGATTATGGAACTTTACAACACAACGATAAAGAATACTCTCGACGCACTCAAGTCACTCAAAGGCAAGTCCTGGGATTACAATCCCCGCAAGTCCTGGAAGGATCTCGGCGCTTCTGAGCTGATTCTTAAGAGTGAATCCGCATACGAGCTGGGTGCAAACGGTCTTGGTTCTGCAAACTATGTCTGCGTAACCTCAAGCCCTGACCTTGTAAACAAGGATCAGGTCATTCTCTACGGTCCCGACCTCAATAAAATCAAGAAGGACAACCCCTTTGCCCGCATCGTTCTGATTCGCGGCGGCGTTCTCGACGGCGATGACGACGAGGTTTACCGTGCGCTGAAGCAGATTGAGTTCTCCAAGTATCATGTGTATCCTGACGGCTACATGGTGCGTATGTCCCCCGAAAACTACCGCGAGCAGATTCGTGTCGGCAAGAAGGCGGTCAAAAAGGGCATCAGCTTTGAAACCGTCGGCTACCGCTACATTGACGAATACAAGAAGGACGCAAACGTTGTCAACGTAACCGTAATCTTTATAACCGATCCCGATTTCGATTACTCCGTTCTCACCGAAAACGCAAAGAAGACCGACAAGCTCACAAGCACTCTTTGTCACATCATGGAAGGTCTCCCGACCGACTGCACCGTCTGCGGTCTTAAGGACGTCTGCGATGAGGTTGAAGGCATGAAGGAGCTTCACTTCGGCGTCGGCGACAAGGGTACCAACGAGCATCACTGATATTACAACAAAAAAGCACCCATACAGGTGAATCTATCAAGAAAAAGATGACACAGAAAACATTATAATTATAGAAGCCCAGTTCGGATTTGTACTGAACTGGGCTTTAATAGTCCAAAGTATCTGCAGGAAACTCGTAAAATTATAAAATATATTCACCCAGTAGCTTAGGAACATCTTTAGCAGCCGCCATGCCAAAGCCAAGGAATATCTCTTCTTTTATCCAGCAATTTAATGCTTCAATAAATGGACCGCTATCCTATCGTTGTCGGTTTTAATTTCTATTAGTTTTTTGCCCACCAACCAGCCGGTGTTTATTTTGTCTATTAAGAGCCAATTTAATAATACAGCCTCTCAAAGAGCCTCATACCTTTGCTTAACAAAAACAGGGGATTCTTTGGCATAATGAGTAAAGCCGACAGGAAGAATCCTATCGGCTTTACTTGATTTAATACTTTGAATCAAATTTATAGCAGTTTTCAGTCGGTCTGACATGGGTATTTCTAAAATTGCAATACCACCCGCTGCTTGAACCCGGGTCACGTGATGCATGAACGCAGTTACAACACTCTTTGCTATATGACATGGTTTTCACCTCCGTTTATAATAGTCATACTTTTATTTATCGCTTACTATCCAATTCACTATTTTCATAACTGCCTTAAGAACAAGTTTCGCAAACAAAAAATATCCGGCAACTAAACCTATCAATATTGAGACAATTATCTTGAGTGATCTTTTGCTTTCATCTTCCAAGGCTTGCCAACGGCCGTCAACATAAGCGAAGCTCCACTTTTCCCCAACGTATGTACACAGAATTATAACAATTATAATGACTATATCCATAATTTTCATAGCAATATTTTAATACCTCCACCCACCTGAATGATCCATATACTGTTCTCCTGGCATTCTCCAGCCGCCTGCTTCATCGACATACATATCATTTTCGTCTCTCCAGCGTCCGCTTGCATCTACATACTGTTCATCAGGCGATCTCCATGCTCCTGAATAGTCAATATATGACTCGTTCGGCATTCTCCACGCTCCTGACGCGTCCATATACTGTTCTTTTTTCCAACGAGGCATAAATATTCTCCTTATATTTATATTTCTGATTATGTATAGAATTTTTGAATAAATATGGATAGACAATATCGTTCATCTTAATAATAAAAATAGGATCTGAGGTTATGTATGTACTTTTCATTCTCTTTATATTTGCCTTATTACTCATTAATATCCGTATTTGAAAAAACATTTAATTTTCAACTATAAAACATAAAAATCTCACTTCATACATATAATATACCGCAATTTGCAGTAAAAGTCAATACAACAAAATGCGGTATGATAAAATACTTATATTGGGAGGTGAGGCAATGTATCCGCGAATACGAGATTTGCGCGAAGATCGTGACATGACGCAGCGGAATGTTGCCAAATATCTTAATTGCTCTCAACAGGTATATAGCAACTATGAGCTTGGGCAAAGAGATATTCCAACCAATGTACTGATTAAGCTATCAAGCCTGTATAATGTATCAATAGATTATATTTTAGGGCAGACACAGAATCCACTGAGAAACAAATAATAAGCGTTTTCTAAACCTCTTTAATATAGCGAAGTTACCCCATTTTCTCTTCGTATGCGCACTGAACTGCTTCAATTCTTCATTAGCCAGCATGGCATCTTTATTAAACAAAAAACACACTTTTTTCTGCTAAGAAAAAAGTGTGTTTTTTATTGGTGCCGGTGGTGGGACTCGAACCCACACGGTGTCGCCACCAACGGATTTTGAGTCCGTCACGTCTACCATTCCATCACACCGGCATTTTTCACAGTATAACGCATGGCCGATTTTTTTTCAAGTACAATCGATAAACTTATTTTAAACCCGTTATGCTTGTAATCGCTGTTGTCCGTTTTAATGTACACAACATCTGATATATTAATTTACGGTAACAATTGTTGCAACAAATTATGTAAACTGTAACGTTTTGTTCCTACTTTATAAAAAAATTAAACTTACCTCTACCATTTTTGATGATTTTATGTTACAATTATCGAGTATAAATATAAAATGAAAGAGGTATAACCATGAAAAAGATACTGGTCCTCGAAGATGAACCGAATATCCGCAGTTTTGTGGTAATCAACCTCCGT
>JAZRVW010000096.1:0-12976 GCA_045599385.1 Oscillospiraceae bacterium
CTACTGCGGAAAGCTCGGAATTGATCTTGGAGCGAATGGTGGTATCTGCTACCATCTTGCCCTCTTCGTCAAGAATAACTGCCTTGGTGTAGGTGGAACCTACGTCGCAGCCGCCAAAATACTTCATTTATTTTTCCTCCAGAATTTTGATTATCAATTAACAAACAATTTGCAATGATTGCCATCCCGTCCTTTCGGACGGGATGGCAGAGTTAAATTGCTAAAGAAATTATGCTTCGTACTTGGGGTACTTGTTCATGTCGTAAGGAGTCTTCAGAACGTCGGGGCGCTCCATCTCGTCATAGTGCTTTACCAGGAAGGGCTCTACAACGTTGAACAGAAGCTTACCGTCGAGGTCAAAGAAGAATACTGCGAACAGTGCAGCATAAGCAACAGCGCCGATGCCAGCTACTTTTTTAAGACACTTCATTATATATTCCTCCTATTACCAAGTCATGTCGTCGTCGAGCTCCAGGAGAGAAGGATCGAGAGGCTCTTCGTGCATAACGGTGGTCATGTAGTCGTTGATAAGGCGACGGATCTCGGCACGGGAGACGATACGGCTGTCGGGAAGAGCATGAGGCATCCAGAATGCCTTGATATCTCTCTTGCGGAACTCGTCTTCGAACATACCGTGAACGCCCTGCATGCCCTTGCATGCGAGCTGGTCATACATTGCTACCATGTCGCAGTTGAACTTTTCCATGTACTCCCAGCACTCGAAGATGTGGTGCATACCGCCGACTGCCATGCGGCGCATGGGAGCCCACATGTGGTAGGTAGCGATGTCTTCAAGGCAGTTCTCGTAGGAGTCGGTACGGATGGTCATGTTAAACATGAGGGAGTCCATGTTGATGACAACATTGAGGCCCCAGCAGTTGTAAGCCCAGGTGCACCAGTTGGAGAAGTACAGGGGTGCGCAGGACCATGCAAGAACACGGTGGGTGGTCTTGGGGAAGGTCTTGATGTCGTTAGCAACGCACTTCTCCATGATCTTGCGGACCTTCTTGTCGGTCTCATGCCAGATGGGCAGATCGCCGTACTGGGACTGGAAGATGCGGTACAGAGCCTGTGCAACACCGTTGATGGGGTAGTTGCCCTTGGGATTGGCGGCGACTTCCCACTTCTCCCACTCGAACTCCTGCAGCTCGTTCTGGCGCTCGATGCACTCAACGAGGAGATCCCAGTTGAAGGGAACGCCGGTCTGCTCTTCGAAGAACTTCCAGCAGCCTTCGATGTCCTTCATGCAGTTCTCTCTTACCAGAGGATCGTCGAACAGCATGGGCATGGTCAGAGCGTACAGGGGCTTATCAAAGAACCAGTCCTGAATGATAGCGGTACCGACGGAGCCGTCACAAGCCTCGTTGCAGGTAACGAACATGGGGGAGCAGTCGGGGAAATCGTTCAGAACGAAGAGGCCGTACTCTGCCTGGCACATGGGGCAGGGGTCTGCGGGCAGACCGATGGACTGTGCTGCGTCAATGTAGTTGTGAACAGTGTGGCTGTTTACGTGGCAGGTTACGAAGTAAGGAATCATCTCAACGGGAACGTACTGGAACTTGTCGCTCCAGGGATATACCATGCCGCCCCAGGTGGTTTCCTTCATAGCGATGGTGTGGTTGTAAACGTCGTTCTTCTTGCCGCCGTTAAGACGGGTGTCGGCGTCGAACATACGGGTGATCTGAGTCAGAGCTGCGCTGACCATTGCACGGTAGTGCCAGCCGGAAGCACGAAGTGCTTCGCCACGGAGACCTGCAAGACCACGGTCGAACCAGTGGATAACGGGCAGGTAGGACTGACCCATCCAGCGATATCTCCAGGTACCCTTCAGGAAGTTAATGGGATTGCCAAACTTGACAATATCCATAACCATGTGTGCATAGTTGTACAGCCAGATCTTGTGGAAGTAGTAGAAGGTGTCCTTAACACCGCGCCACTCACGATGGTAGTACAGACCGGTCTTGGGCATCTGAATGTCGCCCAGGCGGCGGCCGCCTTCTTCTGCGGTATGGGGCTTGCCATACCAGAAGTCTTTAGCTAATTTCTTGATATCCATAATTACTTACCCTCCTGGATCTTCTTGATCTCAACACTCTCAACGAATGCCTGGAAGCGGGTGCGGAGCTGGCCGGATGCGGAGTTTATGTATTCCTTCTCGATGGAGCATACGGGATAACCGAAGTCACGCTGGAGAATGATGGTGTCGATAACACGCTCGTAGGACCAGTACTCACAGAACTTGTTGGAAACAACGATGATACCGTCAGCATTGTATTCCTTTGCCTGATCGGCAATTCTCTGCTTGCGCTCACGCATATCATGCTGAGGCATGAAGCGGGGGCAGTTGGAGGTGTCGAGGTAATGGCGGGCGATAGCCTGGAGAGGAGTCTCGCCTTCCTTAACTTCGATGGGCTGGCGGGATTCAACTGCGCCGTAGCAATAACGGTCGCAAACAACCTCTGCGCCACAGCTCTCGATGAGCTTGGTGAACTCGGGATCGTCGTTTTCGGAGCCTGCCAGAACGACTTTGCAGCGGAAGGGCCACTTCTTGTCGGGCTTGCGGGTCTTCAGCTCCTTGGCGGTTTCTTTCAGCTTGTCAATGATGAGGTACTTGGGGCAAACCAGAGAAACGAGCTGGATCACGTGGAACTCGTAACCGGTGATAACGGGATTCTCTGCCTTGCGGTAGTCGCCGATCTCGTTAATAACTGCGCAAACCTCGTTGTGCAGCTCGATTGCCTTCAGAATAGCCTCGTCGGAGGTATCAACGCCCAGATTCTCCTTGAGAGGATCCAGAACGTGAGCCTGAAGCTGCTTTTCATAGTGGTTGCGTGCATTTGCGTCCTTCTTGAAAGGAACGTCGGTGAATTCGCAGAAGAACTTGTCGTTCTTGATGACGTCCATGTCGGAAACGCATTCAAGCTTCTTGGGCTTGATGTGCTCCTGGAAGCGGCAGGTGACAGTGCAGGTCTCGGTTGCCATCTGTGCATCGAGGAAGTTGTAGCCGCCTTCGAGTGCGCGCTCGAAAAGGCTGCGGCCATAGTGACATACACGACCGGACATGTAGTAGGTTGCGATGTCGGGAGAAGTGCAGCCAGGTGCTCTCAGACGAACGGAGAAGCAGCCGGGCAGGTCGAGAAGAACTTCAGGCATGAAGTAGCAGGTGTAGCCGATTGCGTAAAGGCCGTCTTCCTTGCCCTTCTTAACGAGTTCGTTGTTTGCTTCCTGAAGCAGATTCTCAAAGTAGATCAGATGCTTTAGGTCTTTCAACAGAAAACCCCCCATAATAAAAAATTTTTTTGGCTTATTAATTTAAGGGCGCAATTAGCCCTTATTATCCTTTAGTATTTTATCAGAACGTCACATAATTGTCAATTGCGTTTTAGTTACAATTGCTGCATTTTTCCCTAATTTCTGCAATATACGTTATACAATCTTCATGCTTATGTATAAATATCAAAATTCTCAAAAAATTTCCTTATTGATTCCGCATTGCCCGTGCAGCTGCCCTGAATCATCTCGGGCTTGCCTCCGCCGCGTCCCGAAATGCCCGCGTTTATTATTTTTCCGTTTACGCGCAGGTCAATGCTTCTGCTGCCTATAATATAGCGGTATCCGTCCTCGTCATTTCCCGAAAACGCTCCCGCTATTCCGCCGCATTTTTCCATTGCGGCATTGACGATTTCGCGCAGTGCGGGCTCGTCGAGAACACTGTCAAAAATGCAGATGTTCCCCTCCGTTTCCTCTATTGCGGCGGCACGTATTCTTGCCGCTTCCCTGCCCAGCTCCGAGGCTCTGGTGCGCAGCTTTTCGTTCTCTTTAAGCATGCGCTCAACACCCTTTTCCGTTTCCTCTCTCGGAACGGAGAGCATTGCGGAAACTGCAGAATTGTTGTCGTGGATTTTCGTGAGATATTCCCAGGCATCAAGACCGCAGAGCATGGAAACGCGCACACCCTCCCCGCCTCTTCTGCGGCGCTCGGAGGCAAGGATTTTGACAATTCCCACCTCGGCAGTGGAGTAAACATGGGGCGCACAGCAGGCGCACATGTCCACGCCCTCAATCTCAACTATGCGCACATTTTCCGTAAGCTCAAGCTTGCTGCGGTACTCAAGACTGCCAAGCGTTTCGATGTCGGGAAAGCTCGTGTTTATCTTAAGATTTGCCGCTACGGCAAGGTTCGCCTCACGCTCGATTTCGCGGAGCTGTCCGGCTGAAAGGTCGCCGTCAAAGTCAATGGTGACCATGTCCTTTCCCATGTGGAAGCCCACATTGTTATAGCCGAATTTCCCGTTTACAAGGCCCGAAACGATATGCTCACCCGAGTGATTCTGCATTCTTCTGAAGCGCTGAAGCCAGTCGATTTCGCAATCAAAGCTTTCGCCGACGGGTAGCGCTTTGTTTACATAATGTACGACCTCGCCGTTTTTCTCATGGGCATCAAAAACCTCGGCGGAGCCGATTTTACCCGTGTCTGCGCTCTGTCCGCCTCCCTCGGGGAAGAACGCTGTGCGGTCAAGAACAATCTCAAATCTGTCCTTTACCTGCTCGCAGGAAAGCACCTTGGCAGTGAAATTTTTAATATGGCTGTCTATGTAATATAGCTTTTCTGTCATGTTTTTTCTCCTGATTTGCCTGTATTTTATGATACAAGGGTGCAGATATTTTTCCGTTACAGCTTTTCAATCGTATACAGCACAGAGCCGTAGTCACCCAGCATGTGAAGCTTCTCGTTGTAGCCCGTTCCCATGAACTGATTATTGAGCTTTACGCCCGCCATAAGCGTTGCACCGTAGTTTACATAATCTTCTGCGCCATCATTCATAGCGTACAGCTTATTGCCCGTGCGGAGTATAAGGCCGTTGGGGTCAAGCTCAACGGGCATGACGTGCTTGACAAGGCCGCCCAGACGCTTGATGAAGATTCTCTGCTTCTTACCGTGCAGGCGGTACTTCTTCTCTTTCTCAAGGTTTTTGACAGGGAGCTCGTCATAACCCTCGGAGGCGGTGCAGAGAGTCTGGAAGTGACCGATTATGTGTTTGCTTCCGTCGGGTGCGGACACCTGCCAGTGCACCTTGTTGTCCTTGCGCTCGTCAAATCGGAAGAAGGTACCGAACTGAAGAGTGCGGCGGTGCTTCTTGTAAAACTCAATCTGCTCCTTAACCTCTTTCATTTCCATGTGGTTGAGGAACTTCAGCTCAAGCTCATAGCCGAGGACGCCGAAGGCCGCCACATTGAAGCGGGTGCAAAGCGGCGTGTCACGCAATGTCTGCTGATGGGGAGCCGCGGAAACGTGGGCGCCCATGGTTGACTGGGGATAGAGATAGCTCAGCCCGCTCTGAATGGAAAGGCGCTCAATGGGGTCTGTGTCATCGGAGGACCACACCTGCGGCGAATAGCACAGCATGCCCAGGTCAAAGCGGTTGCCGCCCGAGGAGCAGCTTTCAAAAAGGATATGGGGGCGCGGTGTGAAAATTCTTCCCAGCACCTCGTAAAGTCCCATGATATAGCGGTGGTAAAACTCGCCCTGATTTGTCAGCAGTGCGGAATACGCATCGGACATGTGGCGGTTCATGTCCCACTTGACGTAGCTTATTTTTGCGCTGTCCAGTATTCCGCCCACGTTTTCCACGATATAATCTCGTACTTCCTCTCTCGTCAGGTCAAGCAGAAGCTGGTTTCTGCCAAGGCAGGCCTCACCCGAGGGGGCTTTGATTGCCCAGTCGGGATGAGCGCGGTAGAGCTTGGAATCGGGGTTGACGCTTTCCGGCTCAAACCACAGACCGAACTTCATGCCCATTTTTTCAATCTTCTCCGCAAGACCGCTCAGCCCGTTGGGAAGCTTTTTCATGTTCACATCGTAGTCACCGAGACCCGCGGTGTCGCTGTTGCGGTCGCCGAACCAACCGTCATCGAGAACAAACAGCTCAACGCCAACGCTTTTTGCGTCCCTTGCGAGATTAAGGAGCTTGCCCTCGTCAAACTTGAAGAAGCAGCCCTCCCAGTTGTTTATGAGCACGGGGCGTTCCTTAAGCTTCCACTCGCCTCTTACGATGTTGTGATTTACAAAGCGGTGGAAGTTCCGGCTCATGCCGTTCATGCCCTTGTCGGAATAAGTCATTACGGCTTCCGGCGCTTCAAAGCTCTCCCCTTTTGCAAGGTTCCACTCAAAGCTCACGGGGTTTATGCCCAGCTGAACACGCACGAGGTCATGGTTTGACTTCTCCACAAGTCCGAAGTGGTTTCCGCTGTACACGAGGTTAAAGCCGTAGCACTCGCCGAAATCCTCGTTTGCGTTGTGGGCTGTGAGGAAAAAGCCGGGGTTATGGCGGTTTGAGCTTGCGCCCGTCGTGGAGGAGTTCACCGTTATGCCGTACTGAACGGGGCGCACATGGTGATGGGTTTCCTTTATCCAACCGCCGTCAAGTGTGTGCAGGGAAAAGCTCTTGTCGGGAAGGTCAACGCTCATGCTCATGAAGCGGCGCAGCGACACCGTGTCTCCGAAGTTTTGAAGAACTGCTCTGCGGCTTATTACATCGGCATTTGGAAAAACCGTGTAGTACATCACAAGGCGCAGGTCATTGCTGCGCTCACACAGGGTGACGGCAAGTGTTTCACAGCTTTCGTCATCATCGTATGCCGTGGGAAGCGCCGTCATAGGCACACAGCCGAAAAATGTCTCATGCTTTTCGTAGACAAAATCACTGGCAAAGCTTCCGTCGGCCATTTTTATTTCAATGGGTGTCTGGCGGAAATCGCCCTTTCCCAGTCCCGACCACTCAAGGCACAGACTGTCAAGGCTGTAGTCCATGTCGGAAACGTGGTACATGACGCTGCTGCCGAGCTGAATATCGTGCTTGACGGCAAGGGCTTCAAAATCGTCCTCCGGAAGAGCCGCGCCGTAATGCACCTGCTCAAGATGTCCGAATTTCGTCACTCTGAAAATATAGCTTGTATTCTCCGTGCGGAGATGAAAAACCTTGTCTTTTACTGTGATGCTCATAAAATCACCTCGTTTATAAGCATACCACATTGCTTTCAATCTTACAATATTACGCCAAATTTCCCGATTTTTTATTGCTTGTTGCAAGATTCAATGCTATAATGAATTAATCTTCAAAGCAGGAGGTATCACGTATGTTTTGTAATAAATGCGGCGCGAAGCTTGCTGATGACAGTGCATTCTGTTCCAGCTGCGGAGCACCCGTTCAGCGCGTAAGCGCACAGCCCCAGCAGAGCTATCAGCAACCCAGTTATCAGCAACCCAGTTATCAGCAGCAGAGCTACCAGCAGCCCAGTTATCAGCAGCCCAGTTATCAGCAGCAGAGCTATCAGGCTCCTCAGCAGTCACTACAGCAGCAAGGCATGGGCTGGTACAAATTTATTATCAACTTCATGCTCTTCTTCAGTGCCATCCTTAATTTTGCATACGGTATTTTATATGTCACAGGCGAAATATACGAAAGTGTTTCGGATGGCGATGTTCCCGCCGATTTGGTATATGCCTTTTTCCCCGAAATGCAGACGGCGGACATCATTTTCGGCATTCTCAGTATCGCGGTTGCCGCATTTGCAATCTACACTCGCATAAGGCTCAAAAACTTCTGCAAAAACGGCCCGACCTGCCTTTATGTGCTCTACATTGCGGCTCTTGTCATTTCTACTATATACATTGCCGTTGCCAGCTCCGTCATCGGCGAGAGTGCAGCAGATGCAAGCACCATTACATCAATTGTTGTCAGCGTAACCATGCTGATTATCAACATCAACTACTTCGGCAAGAGGAAGCACATGTTCGTAAACGAATGATAAGCTTCAAAACGTGTAAGCGAATTTTCGCTTACACGTTTTTTGCTGTCCGCAAGCCTTGATATACTGCGGCTTTATGTGGTAAAATATAATTTATTCTGAATCCGAGGTATTAAGCATGCTATCTGTAAATGACCTTTCAATAAATTTCGGCGGAAACATTCTGTTTTCCCGCGTTGACCTCACCTTCACCGCAGGCAACTGCTACGGCATAATCGGTGCCAACGGTGCGGGCAAATCCACCTTTGTCCGCATTCTGTCCGGTGAGCTTGAGCCCTCCACGGGCAGTGTTTTCATTGACCCCAAGAAGCGCATGTCCGTTCTGAAGCAGAATCAGAACATGTACGATGACTACACCGTCATGGACACCGTCATCATGGGCAACGAGCGCCTTTATAACTGCGGCAAGGAGAAGGACGCAATATACGAAAAGGAAGACTTTTCCGATGAGGACGGACTCCGTGCCGCAGAGCTGGAGGAGGAATTTGCGGAGCCCGGCGGCTGGGAAGCCGAATCCGACGCAAGCCGCATTCTTCAGGGGTTGGGCATCTCCCCCGATTTCCATGAAACTCTCATGTCAGATATGGATCCGAGAATGAAGGTCAAGGTACTGCTTGCCCAGGCGCTTTTCGGCAATCCCGACATCATTCTTCTTGACGAGCCCACCAACAACCTTGACCTCAACTCTGTGGTGTGGCTTGAGGACTTCCTCATGGACTACGAGGGTACGGTGCTTGTAGTCAGCCATGACCGCTACTTCCTCAACAACGTCTGCACCCACATTGTCGATATCGACTACGGCAAAATCAAGATGTACGTTGGCAACTACGACTTCTGGTACGAATCCAGCCAGCTCATGCAGAAGCTGATTAAGGACCAGAACAAGAAGGCGGAGCAGAAAATTCAGGAGCTCCAGACCTTCATCGCCCGTTTCTCCGCAAACAAATCCAAGTCACGCCAGGCAACAAGCCGCAGAAAGCTGCTTGACAAGCTCACCGTTGAGGAGCTTCCCGCATCGGGCAGACGCTATCCCTGGGTGGGCTTCAAGGCAGACCGTGAACCCGGCAAGGACAGACTTTTCGTCACCGAGATTTCCAAGACTGTTGACGGCGTCAAGCTTCTGAACAACATAAGCTTCATCGTTGGCAAGGAGGACAAAATCGCCATCATCGGCAAGAACGAGCTTGCAGTCACAATGCTGTTCAAGGTGCTCATGGGTGAGGAGGAGCCCGACAGCGGCTCGGTAAAATGGGGCGCATCTACAACGCAGGCATATTTCCCCAAGGATCACAACAGTTATTTTGAAAACTGCGACTATGACCTCATGGACTGGATTCGTCAGTTCTCCGAGGATAAGCGCGAGAGCTATCTCCGCACCTTCCTGGGCAGAATGCTCTTCTCGGGCGACGATGTTTATAAGCCCGTCAAGGTGCTGTCCGGCGGTGAAAAGGTGCGCTGCATGATAAGCAAGATGATGCTTTCGGGCGCAAACTTCCTTGTGTTCGACCAGCCCACAAACCACCTTGACCTTGAAAGCATTGCGGCACTGAATAACGGCATGGAGGCATTCAAGCACAACATCATCTTCTCCAGCCATGACCATCAGCTCACCCAGACCGTCGCAAACCGAATTATCGAGATTACCGAGGACGGCATAATCGACCGTCAGTGCAGCTTTGATGAATACATGAACATTGCGGGCTACGAGATAGAAACAAGATAAGAGTCTTGGCAATCCGCCTGCATTTTTGCAGGCGGATTTCAGAAGTATAATTTTTTTGAAATTGGGTATTGCAATTATTAATCTATTGTGTTATTATAATTGGGCGCTGGAAATCCGGGTGTAGCGCAGATGGTAGCGCGCTTGAATGGGGTTCAAGAGGCCGCTAGTTCAAATCTAGTCACTCGGACCAGTAAAATGAAGCAGTCACTTTATGTGGCTGCTTTATTTTAATATTTCAGGTAATTTGATTTGAACTTAGACGGCCTCTTAAACTTTTATTTAATGGCCGCGATGCGGCCTGAGCGACATTTATGTCGCATAGGCCGCTAGTTCAAATCTAGTCACTCGGACCATATTAGGACTCCAATATCAACAGATATTGGAGTCCTTTTTCTATGCTTTTGCAACAAACCGATTCATATGACATAATGGTAACGAAAATATAGGCGTGTGCCACTCATCGTCTGTAGACTTATAGTCTTCCATACAATATAATAATGTTATCTGTAATAGGGGTGTATACATGGACATAATTCAATTATTTGGAACAAACGTGAGGAAACATCGAATTGAGCTTGAACTCTCACAAGAAAAATTTGCTGAACTATGCGGTCTTCATCGTACATATATAAGTGATATCGAATGCTTCCAACGAAATGTATCTTTGGTAACGGTACAAAAAATAGCAACAGCTCTTAATGTCGCACCGCAAATTCTCTTTACTCAGGAGGAAGATCATGATTAATACTCTTCTTCAAGAATATGTAAATCGAAGGATAAATCAACCGACCGTCATACTTTCTTTCTATATCCTTTTACGCAATCATCTTCACAATGGACCTACCGCCACAATGTCAAAAACTGAGATTGAAACCGACTTTAATGCTGTTCACACAAACTACGGTATCGCCACTTTCAGAAGAGATTACGTTCTTCGCCAATGTGGTCATGACGAAAATGCGATTGATCAAACTGCTGATAGATTCTACATCAAAAGCAATTTCTTGGAAGGCATGGATCGCGATGATTATCTTGATCTTCTTGGTCAAATAGAACGGCATTGGAACACGTTTCAGGACGAACAGCAGCGAATAATCAATGAGATCCATGAGCTTATTGAATCAGGAACAAGCGATGAAAGATATCAATATATAGTTGATATGCTCTGTACACGAGAAGCAGTAAAACGTGGACAAGCTTTTGAGGTAGCCAGTTTCTCTGTGTTGAACACATTCTTGTTCGCTCACGGATTCGATTTGAACAGATTCTCTACAACCTATTCAAATGACGGAGGAATCGATTTCGTTGCTCAGAATGCTGTCCTTCAGGTTACCACTAAACTGAACGAGAGAAAATTTGAGGAAGATATTAAAAAGGTTCCCGGAAAATATCGCATTCTCGTTTATAAGGATCTCGTAAACGACTTCAATCTTGAGAATTTCAACCACGAACTTGTGATAAATCATTTCAGCAAAGAGGAACTTTGCGAAAAGCTTAACTACCTTAGATCAAAAAATGAAGAGAAGTTCATTCCTATGATTCTTAAAACTATGGAAAGTGAATTTATGAGAGAGTTCTATCAAAACGAAACCGAATCATAAATAAGGTGGAGCAATTACGCTCCACCTTTTCTTTATTCTCCGTAAAGAGACATGTACAATGCTCTGGCGATATACCACCCGAGCATTGGAGGCACGGCATTACCAACCACACGATATGCGTCACTCTTTGAACCAGAGAACCAAAAATCATCCGGGAATGTCTGCAAACGCGCACACTCTCTTACGGTAAGCCTTCTCCAATAATCTCTGTTCTGAGGTTCATCTTCTTTATAGGTTCTATAATGAGCCTGAATATTCATATGATGCTCGGAACGTATTGTCTGTGAAGGCTGATTCGCACGGACTTGATAATTGCCCTGATTGCCACTTCTGTGCGGCGGCTTAAACTTGGCCAGCGACATCTGATTATGGTTAAAAATAGTTGGATCGCTTTCCTTGCCCCACAAATCGTCGATGGCTTGCTTTGCGTTCATCTCCGCATGGAATGACTTCGGCATCTTGAATGTTTTCCCGAGTTTCTTGTCGATTCCCACGATGAATACTCTCCATCGTCTCTGTGGAATTCCATAATCAGGAGCATAAACAAGATTAACCTGAACATCATATCCTAGTTCTTCAAAGTCTGCCTTGATTCTGTCGATTGCCTTTGTCCCGTTCTCGTCAACAAGCATAGGACTCAATATATTTTTGACATTCTCGGCAATAAAAGCAATTGGTTTTTGAATCCTGATAACTTCACGCATCTGTAAATAGAGATTGCCGCGTTCAGTTGAAAGACCACCTTGCTTTCCCGAGATGGAAAAATCCTGACAAGGGAATCCACCAATAACGATATCACCTTGAGGAATTTGAGACTTGTCCAATTTTGTAATATCGCCATACTCAATGTGATGATCAAAATAATGGCTATATGAATCGCAAGCAGGTTTGTAAAAATCATTTGCCCAGATAATTTCAAAAGGATTTTTTTCAAAATCCTTTTTGTTCTCTCCGGCAAAAAGTGAAAATCCGCCTTGAATGCCAAGATCAAGACCGCCACAGCCGCTAAACAGCGAGACAACCTTGAGCTTTTTTGCCTCGGGTAGTTTTCGCACGTCAATTCCTTCATTACGTGCATCAAACGGCTTTTCAGTTACGTAATCCATTATTTTTCCTCCCACAAGATCTGATCGATCCTGATATCTATATTCTGTTGTTGGCAATACTCATTAATCTTTTTTGCCGTTTTCATATTGGGTAGCGTTTTACCCGTCTCCCATCTGTTGATGGTTGAAAATGATACATCAACAACTTTTGCAAAATCAACTTGTGATAAGAAGTTTCTTCGCCGTATCTCTTTAATAGCAGAAGCAAAATCCATATGCATTCTCCTTTCATATCATATGCATTATTATAGCATATCTATCTCGTTCTTTCAATAAATTTTGTAAATTTTTCAAAAATGTCAACTTTGAATAATCATTAATCCTTTGAATAAAGATGCTATATTGGTAGATTTACCTATAATATGCTTGTACGAAATTTAACGATTGCCCCGATTTTGTTGCTATTGTCCGTTTAAGCCAGTAAAAACAGAGAGTACCTTTCGGTACTCTCTGTTTTTATTTTTTTGAGCGTGTGGATTTGAACTTAGGCGGCCTCGTCTTTTTTGCGGCATTGCCGCAAAAATTTAAATCTGCCGCTCGGCCTGCCGAACGCGAAGCGTCGGCTGGCCGCTAGTTCAAATCTAGTCACTCGGACTAACAAAAAGCGCCTGCGGCGCAAATTATCCGCTTCGCTCAAATATTTGTGAGAGGGGATAACCAATCCCCTCTCGCGCTCTCCCCATGCAGCTATTGTACAATAGGATTTGAACTTAGACGGCCTCGTCTTTTTTGCGGCA
>JAZRVW010000097.1:0-4660 GCA_045599385.1 Oscillospiraceae bacterium
GTGGGAATGTCGGTTACGAGGCTCTCGGTGGTGAGTACCATGGAGGCAACGGAAGCCGCATTCTCAAGTGCGCTGCGGCAGACCTTGGTGGGATCGATGATGCCCATTTCAACCATGTTGCCGTAAACATCGTTTGCCGCGTCATAGCCGAAGTTTGCCTCTTCGCTGTTATAAACCTTATCGAGAATTACAGCGCCCTCAAGACCTGCGTTGGCTGCAATCTGCATGATGGGTGCCTTAAGTGCCTTTGCAATCATAACCGCGCCCGTCTTTTCGTCGCCCTCGAGGGTTGCGACCAGAGCGTCGGCTGCCTTGGAGGCTGCAACATAAGCACTGCCGCCGCCTGCGACGATGCCTTCCTCAACGGCTGCACGGGTTGCGTTGAGTGCGTCCTCAATGCGCAGCTTCTTTTCCTTCATTTCGGTTTCGGTTGCGGCGCCGACCTTGATGACAGCTACGCCGCCTGCCAGCTTTGCAAGACGCTCCTGCAGCTTTTCGCGGTCATATTCGGAGCTGGTGGTTTCAATCTGTGCGGAAATCTGGGCGATGCGTGCCTTGATGTCCTCTGCCTCACCTGCGCCGTCAACGATGACGGTGTTTTCCTTGGTGACCTTGACCTGACGTGCCTGACCGAGCATATCGATATCGGCGCTCTGAAGCTCCATACCCAGATCGGCGGAAATTACCTGTCCGCCGGTGAGGATTGCGATATCCTGCAGCATTTCCTTTCTGCGATCGCCGAAGCCCGGAGCCTTGACGCAGACGCAGACGAAGGTGCCGCGGAGCTTGTTGAGAATGATGGTGGCAAGGGCTTCGCCCTCAATGTCCTCGGCGATGATGAGGAGCTTGCGGCCTGCCTTGACAACCTGCTCCAGCAGAGGCAGTATCTCCTGAATGTTGGAAATCTTCTTATCGGTTACAAGAATGAGTGCGTCGTCAAGTACGGCCTCCATCTTTTCCATGTCGGTTGCAAGATAGGGGCTGAGGTAGCCGCGGTCAAACTGCATGCCCTCAACGACCTCGCTGTAGGTTTCCGCGGTCTTGCTTTCCTCAATGGTGATAACGCCGTTCTGGGAAACCTTTTCCATTGCCTCGGCAATGAGCTGACCGATGACCTCGTCGCCGCTGGAGATTGCGCCGACACGGGCAATATCGCCGCTGCCGTTTACGGGCTGGGAGTCTGCACGGATTGCCTCTACTGCTGCGTCGGTGGCCTTTTTGATGCCCTTCTTCATGGTCATGGGGTTTGCGCCTGCCGCAAGATTCTTAAGGCCTTCGTTAATCATAGCCTGCGCAAGAACGGTTGCGGAGGTGGTGCCGTCGCCCGCCACGTCGTTGGTCTTGGTGGAGACCTCCTTAATAAGCTGGGCGCCCATGTTTTCAAAGGGGTCCTCAAGCTCAATTTCCTTTGCTATGGTTACACCGTCATTGGTGATGAGAGGTGCGCCGAACTTCTTATCCAGCACAACATTGCGGCCCTTGGGACCGAGAGTGATTTTAACTGTATCTGCCAGCTGATTTACGCCGCGCTCGATTGCCTTGCGGGCTTCCTCGCCGAAAATAATCTGCCTTGCCACAGTTCTGCCTCCTGAAAAATACTCAACGACTGCAAGAAAATCGCTCAGACGGACGATGATGTATTCCTCGCCCTCAAGCTTAATCTTGCTTCCGCTGTACTTGCCGACGAGCACCTTGTCGCCGACCTTGACTTCCATCTTGACCTCGTTGCCGTCAACCATTCCGCCGGGGCCGACCTCGGTTACCTCGTAAATTTCGGGCTTCTCCTGTGCCGATGCGGTGAGGAAGATGCCGCTTTCGGTCTTTTCCTCTGCCTTGCTCTGAGTGAGAACAACTCTGTCTGCCAAAGGTTTGAGCTTCATATATATAACCTCCAAATATTAATACAACGTCAGCAAGTTAGCACTCTTCTCTCTTGAGTGCTAATTCAAGTATTATAATATCACATTTTCCGCATTTTGCAAGTGCTGCGTGCAACAAAAACTGTGAATAATTTATATATTTTCCGGTGCAAGTTTGAGGGCTGTGTACAGGCACATGAGATTACGAATAAGCTTTTAAGGCTCCCTTGTGTAAAGGGAGCTGTCAGCGAAGCTGACTGAGGGATTGTTTTACTGCGGTATCTATATATACGCAGACCTCAGCAAAGTTTTGATTAACCCAATTATTAGGTATTCTTATGACTTTAAGCCCGTACTGTTTAAGATATTCTGTTCGCTCCTTATCTTTTTTGGCAATCTCACCCTCATAGTGCTGACTGCCGTCAAGCTCGATTATGAGCTTTGCCTGCGCAGAATAAAAATCGGCAATATATCTTCCCAGCACCTTTTGTCTTGAAAACTTAATAGGATAATTTCGAAGAAAGTCGTACCACAAATGCCGTTCTTCTTTTGTCATATTTTTGCGTAGCGCTTTTGCTGCAGGGACAATATTCTTATTATGTTTTCTGTCCATTTACAATCCCTCCACCACGCAAGCGCGGTCCCCCTCCCTTTACACAAGGGAGGCTTTATTTCCCTCTACGTCAGAAATACATAAACAGGTCGCACTTTATCATGCCGTTATAGAGCTTGCGCTTTTTGTCGGCGGTTTTGCCGAAGGTGCGTTCAAACTCCGTGTGGCTTGATAGCAGGTAAAGCTTCCAGTTTTCCGTATTGCGCCATGCCTCGCCGAAGCCGCGATAAAGCATTTCCGCCTCCTGCTTTTCCATTATACGCTCACCGTAGGGCGGATTAGTCACGATTATGCCGTTTTCTGTTTTTCGGGCAAATTTTGTTGCGTCCGCCTTTTCAAAACGCACGATGTCCGCAACGCCTGCACGTTCTGCGTTTTCCTTTGCGATTGCAAGGGCGTTGGGGTCGATGTCGGAGCCGACAATGCGGTAATCGCCGTCAAACTCACGGGAGCGCGCCTCTTCCCTAACTTCGTTCCACACGCTCTGGTCAAAGCTGCGCCAGCTCATTGCGGAAAAGCTGCGGTTAAGACCGGGTGCGCGGTTTTTTGCGATGAGCGCCGCCTCTATGGGAATTGTTCCGCTTCCGCAGAAGACGTCGCAGAAATCTTCTCTGCCGCGGTAGCGGGACAGGGTTACCATTGCCGCCGCCATGGTTTCCTTCAGGGGCGCGGCGTTGTGTGCGGGACGGTAGCCGCGCTTATGCAGACCCTCGCCCGAGGTGTCGATGCACATGGACACCACGTCCTTCATGATGGAAAACTGAATCTGATAGCATTCGCGGGTTTCGGGGAACCACTCCAGACCGTAAACGCGCTTGAGGCGCTCCACAACGGCCTTCTTGATTATCTTCTGGCAGTCGGAAACGGAGAACAGCTTTGAATTAAGACTGTAGCCCTTGACGGGGAAGGCTGCATCTGCGGGAATGAGCTTTTCCCAGGGCAGAGCCTTGGTTTTCTCAAAAAGCTCGTCAAATGTCCGCGCCTCAAAGCGTCCCATTTCAATGAGGACTCTTTCGCCGATGCGCAGGCAGGTATTTGCCTTGGCTACGGCAAAATCGTCACCCGAAAAATAAACCCTGCCGTTTTCGCTGCGGACATTCTCAAGCTTCATGCGCTTAAGCTCATCAGCAATGGGTCCTTCAAGACCTAAAAGGCAGGGTACACACAAATCGTACTTGTTCATATTTCACCTCAACTGTTATTTTTAAGCCGTCGGGTTTATCCCACGGGTCATGTTATCTTACTAAATTATTCCCGTTTTGTAAATGGTTATTTTGCCTTATGGCGAACTTTCTCAACTTTTCTTTGTGCTACCAAAGAAAAGTTGCAAAAGAAACGCAGCCAAGGGCTTATGCCCTTTGGAAACCCCGGTCAGCAAAAATCAGCCGCACAGAAACCATATCCGCGCACCCTCTTTACGTTACCTCCCCCGATGCAGACACTTCATCTAATCTTTCCTGCAGGCGCGCGCACATGTTTACGGCTACTGCAATACAGAGTTTCGGATTACCAGTCAAAAAGGACACCCAAAGGTGTCCTTGAGTTCTTATTTAATTAAAACAGCTTTGCTATGTAGGGAACGATGTCCTTAATTACAAAGTCCGTGGTGTTGATGCACATATCGTAATAGCGCTTGTCGCCCCACTTCTGACCCGTGAAGTCGTTATAGTATCTTGCTCTGTCCTTGTCTATGGCAAGAATCTGCCTGCGCACCTGATCGGCAGTCAGGTTTTCGTTCTCGCCCTGCCTTTCCAGACAGCGCTGTACGCGGCTTTCAATATCAGCGTGAACGAAAATCTTGAAGGGCTTAAAATCGCGGAGAATGTAGTCTGCGCAGCGTCCGATGATGATGCAGTCGCCGCTTTCCGCAAGCTTTGTGATAATCTCTGTCTGCGCCTGATAGATGCTCTGCATCTGCATCATGTGATAGTCGGGTGCAACGGCAAAGCTCTGACCGATGGTTATGGGGAAAAGGCGCTGAGGCTTGCCCTCAACCACCTTCTGAACGAAGCTTTCGGACATGGACATGTTCTTTGCAATCTCGCTGATGATTTCCTTATCGTAATACTGAATGCCGAGCTCCTCGGCAAGTCTGCGGCCAAGCTCTCTGCCGCCGCTGCCAAATTCACGTCCGATTGTAATTATCTTGCTCATGCTGCACCTCCGCAGTAATTTTACTGAATTAATA
>JAZRVW010000098.1:0-12885 GCA_045599385.1 Oscillospiraceae bacterium
GGCGGAGTGAGCAGCGGCGTGTGGGAAAGCTGGAACTTCGGCGAAAACCGCGGCGACGAAATTGAAAATGTCCGCGAAAACTTTGCCAGAGCGGGCGAGATATTCGGCGTAAGCGCCGACGGCTTCGTTGTCACACGTCAGGTACACGGCACCGAAGTGCGCATTGCCTCGGAGAGCGACCGCCATAAAATCGGAGAGCCCGTGCCCTATGAAATTGACGGACTTGTCACAAAAGAAAAAGGTCTGCCCATACTTATATATATTGCCGACTGTGTTCCCGTGCTCATGGAGGACAGGGAAGCGGGCGTAATTGCCGCCGTGCATTGCGGCTGGAAGAGCAGTGTTGCGGATATTCTGGGCGTTGCCGTGGGCAAAATGCTTGCTCTGGGTGCAAAAGCGGAAAATATTCATGCCGCCGTGGGCGAAAGCATAGGCTTCTGCTGCTTTGAAACGGGCGCCGAGGTGCCCGAAGCGGTGGAAAAATATCTGGGCGGTGACACCGAAGGGCTCATCAGAGAGGACGGAAACGGCAAATTCCATGTTGACCTGCGCGGTGCCAACGCAAGAAGACTGCTTCAGCTGGGGCTGAAAAGCGAAAACATTGATGTTTCGGAAGAATGCACCATGTGCAATCAGCATAAATACTGGTCTCACCGTGGGACAAAGGGCATTCGCGGCTCCATGTGCGCCGCAATAATGCTTGAATAAGAGGTTTTCTCTATGAAAAAAAGAAAAATAACAGCTTTAATACTTGTGCTGCTCATGAGCCTGCCCTTCGGGGCCTGCGGAACGCTGGGGCCCGTTGACGATTACGTTGACGGCAAAAGCGCGGGCAAGGACCTGGGGCAGACTGCGGCGGCGGATTCCGTATTCACCCTCAACTGCAATAAAAGCTACAGCATGAATCCCCTCATTGCCACAAACACCAATAACCAGCTTGTGTGCAATCTGGTTTACGAGAATATGCTGGAGCTGGATAATAATTATAATGTAATACCCAACATCATCACCTCATGGGAAACCACCGACGGACAGCGATGGGTTTTCCATGTGGACACCGAGCGATATTTCCATGACGGAAGCAAGATGACGGCATACGACCTGGCCTATTCCATGACCTGCGCCGTCAACTCCGACCGCTATAAAGGCCGCTTCAGCTATGTCTACGGCAGCTCCGCCGCCGACGAGAACACGTTTGTTGTGACTCTCGGCAAGAGGAACATGATGTTCCCGATGCTTATGTGCATTCCCATCATCAAAAGCGGAACCTTCAACGACGCATTCCCTCAGGGCACCGGTCCCTACACATATTCAAAGGACCATAAGTCCCTTGTGGCATACAGCAAGTATCCCGGCTATGAAAATCTGCCCGTTGACACGGTTTACCTTGCCGAGTACAGCGGCGGCGTTGAAACCATTTCCGCCTTTGAGGACTCCCTCATAGACGTTGTAATGAACGATCCCACCGCAACCACGAACCTGGGCTACGGTGAGTCAAACGAAATCCGCGGCTTTAATACCACAAATATGCACTATATAGGCTTTAACGCCTACAGCAGCGTGTTTTCCAATGAAATGCTGCGCCTTGCCATGAACTATGCCTTTGACAGAGAATATCTCAAGGCACAGATGGGCGGCTATGCGGTGCCTGCCGCAATCCCCGTCAATCCTTCGTGCTCCTGGTACAGCGAGTCGCTCAACGAGGAATACAGCTACAATCTTGATGTGTGCCGCAACATCTTCAAGAATCTCGGCTTCGAGGATTATGACCAGGACGGCTATGTTGAGATGAAAACGGGTGACAGCTACACCGAGATAAATATCCGCTTCCTCGTTTGTTCGGACAGCAGTATCAAGCTTAACGTTGCGCGAAAGTTCGCTCAGGATATGGGCAACATGGGCGTGCAGGTTACGCTTCTTGAATATGCGTGGAGCGATTACAATTCCGCAATCAACGCGGGCAACTACGATATGTACTACGGCGAAACACGCATCAACCCCGATTTTGATATTTCAAGGCTTATCGCAACGGGCGGAGCCATGAATTACGGGCAGCTGGCCGTTGAGGAGGTTGACAGCGCCATAAGCGCTTATCTCCAGTCCGATGACGCGGGACGCGCTCAGGCCTGCGCGGATATGTGCAACACCGTCTGCGGCGGAGGCTATCTGATTACGCTCTGCTTTGAAAAGCATCAGATGATAACCCACAGGGGTGTAATTGTCGGCGTGAACGTCTGCGAGAACAATCCGCTTATGAATGTGCAAAACTGGGATATTACCTTCAGCAAAGTATCGGGTTAGGATAAAAAGCAAATTGGCCGACGGAAAGCCGCGGCAGAAGGAGAATGAAAATGACAGATATTGAACTTCTCAAGATAGCAAAGTCCGCCTCCGAAAAAGCTTACGCGCCCTATTCAAAGTTCAACGTCGGCGCCGCACTTGAATGCGCCAACGGAATGGTGTATACGGGCTGCAACGTGGAAAACAGCGCCTACGGCGACACGATATGCGCCGAGCGCACAGCCATGGTCAAGGCCATAAGCGACGGAAACAAAAGCTTCGTTCGCATCGCCATTTACGCAGACAGTAATAATTACTGCTACCCCTGCGGCTCCTGCCGCCAGTTTATGACCGAGTTCAACGACGGCGAAATGGACGTCCTCTGCGCAAAGGGCAGCGGCGGCTATGTCAGCCACAAGCTTAAGGAGCTTCTGCCTCAGGTGTTTGATTACTGATATGGAGCTGAGCCAGTTAAGAATTTTTACGGCAGTTGCCGAAACGGGAAGCTTTTCAAAAGCCGCCCGTGCGCTGTATGTTAGCCATTCCACCACCAGCCGCGGAGTTGCCGCGCTTGAGGAGGAGCTTGGAGTAAAGCTCCTTGAGCGCGAAAATGCGGTCTTCGGTTTAACGGAGGCAGGGGAGAAGCTTCTCCCGAGGGCAAAGGAAATTCTGCGGCTTGCCGACGAAACCGAGGCAGAAATGCGCGCTATATTATAATAATGTAGGCAGAGCGCGTTTCGCGGCCAATCGTTACAGAGCGGAAACGGAAATTTTTCTGTTTTTCACAAAAAAATATAAGATTTTTCTGTAAAATAGCTAAATCCCCTATTGACAACAGTAGGGGATTTTGTTATTCTACAAGAGCGCCTGCGCGTTGCTAGTGGGCGTATTATGCGATGAAGCGGGAGATTGCTCGAATTTCGAGGTAACTTCCGTGGAGTATGTCCGGTATCGATCCCCGTGTCGATACACAATCGGGCGGCTGAAGCGTTCCGTACACTGCGTATATCGTCTGTACGGTTCAGACCGGCTCCAAGCCGGTTTGTTTTTCGGGCAGGGTCTGATACGCCCGGTAGTGTGTACAGAAAATGCTTCATCCGTACGGGAAAAATGAAGGCGGTACCCAATGCCGCCGAAAACGTACGAAATAAGGAGTAAACAAAAATGGCAAGCAACAAAAACATGATCCGCATTCGCCTCAAGGCCTATGACCATCAGCTCATCGACAAGGCTGCAGAAACCATCGTTGAAGCTGCAAAGCGCACCGAGGCAACCGTTTCCGGTCCTATCCCCCTTCCCACCAAGACCGAAATCATCACCATTCTCCGCGCTGTTCATAAGTACAAGGACAGCCGTGAGCAGTTTGAGCGCCGCACTCACAAGCGCCTCATCGACGTTATGAACCCCACCCAGAAGACTGTTGAGGCTCTGATGTCCCTTGAGCTGCCTGCAGGCGTTGAAATCGAAATCAAGCTCTGATTTCAGGGAAGTAAGGTAAGGCGATATACCTTATTAAAATAAAACGCGCTAACCCACCCACATCATTTTAATTTGTCAAACAACCCAATGTCCGTAGCTTGCGAATACGGACGGGTTAAGTTGCCAGCCTCTGGCCATGAGCTAAGCGAGGTAACCAATAACCATTAGGAGGAAAAAATAATGAAGAAAGCCATTATCGGCAAGAAGGTCGGCATGACGCAGATCTTCGACGAAATGGGCAAGGTCATTCCCGTAACTGTCATCGAGGCAGGTCCCTGCGTCGTAACTCAGAAGAAGACAGTTGAAAAGGAAGGCTACAATGCAGTCCAGCTCGGTTACGAAGAAGTAGCCGAAAAGAAGCTCTCTCAGCCTGAAGCAGGCCATCTCAAGAAGGCCGGCGTAGGCATGATGAAGCACCTCAAGGAGTTCAAGCTTGAGAACGCAGCAGAGATGAACGTTCGCGATGTCATCAAGGCAAACGTTTTCGCAGAAGGCGAAAAGGTCGACGTCACCGGTGTCAGCAAGGGCCACGGCTTCGCCGGCGCAGTAAAGCGTCACGGCACCCACATCCAGAAGATGAGCCACGGCGGCGGCCCCGTTCACCGTCACTCCGGTTCCATGGGCTCCTCCACCGACCCCAGCCGCATCTTCAAGGGCAAGAACATGCCCGGCCACATGGGTGTTGAGCAGGTCACTGTTCAGAACCTCGATGTAGTCAAGGTTGACGAAGAACTCAATATGATCGTTATCCGCGGCGCTATCCCCGGCCCCAAGGGCGGCCTCGTTTATGTAAAGAGCACCGCAAAGACTCAGCCCGTCAAGAAGGGCGAGGCAGCAGGCATCAGCCTCAACCCGCAGAAGGCATCTGCTCGTGTCAATCCGCAGAAGGCTTCCGCACGAAACAAGTAAGGAAAGGAGAGTATCTTAAATGCCTATTACTAACGTTTACAACATGGCAGGCGAGAAGGTCGGCGAGATCGAGCTCTCCGCAGCCATCTTCGGCATCGAGCCCAACAAGTCCGTTCTTCACGACTCCGTCAAGAACCACCTGGCAAATTGCCGTCAGGGTACCCAGAGCGCACTCACCAAGGGCGAAGTCAGCTACACCACTGCAAAGCCCTGGCGTCAGAAGGGCACCGGCCGTGCACGCGCAGGCTACAAGGGTTCTCCCGTATGGACCCACGGCGGCGTTGCATTTGCACCCAAGCCCCGCGATTACAGCTACACCCTCAACAAGAAGGTAAAGCGTCTGGCACTCAAGAGCGCTCTCTCCGCAGCAGCTGCAGAGGACGCAATCGTTGTTATCGACGAAATCAAGGTTGACGAAATCAAGACCAAGACCTTCAAGGCATTCCTTGATGCAGTCAAGGTTTCCGGCAAAGCCCTGGTTATCACCGAGGCTGTTGACGAGAAGGTAGTTAAGTCCGCACGCAACATTGCAGGCGTGACCACCACCATCGCAACCATTCTCAGCCCCTACATGATTCTTAACAACCGCAAGATCGTTGTCTCCAAGGCAGCACTTGCAAAAATCGAGGAGGTCTATGCATGATGAAAACTGCTTATGATATCGTAATTCGTCCTATCATCACCGAGCAGTCCATGGAAGACCTGGACATCAAGAAGTATGTCTTCGAGGTTGCTAAGGACGCAAACAAGGTTGAGATCAAAAAGGCAATCGAAGAAATCTTTGACGTAACCGTAATCAAGGTTACCACCATTAACGTCATGGGCAAGTCCAAGCGTCAGGGTGCATACCCCGCAGGCAAAACCGCCTCTTGGAAAAAGGCAGTCGTAAAGCTCAGTGCAGACTCCAAGAACATTGAGCTCTTCGAAGGCATGGCATAAGGGGAGGTAAAGAAGAATGTCTATTAAAACTTACAGACCTACCACTCCGGCCCGCAGACAGATGACCGTTTCCGGTTTTGACGGTGTTGATAAGCACGCAAGACCTGAGAAGGCTCTTACTGAGGTCCTGAAGAAGAATTCCGGCCGCAACAGCTACGGCCGCATCACCGTTCGTCATAAGGGCGGCGGCAACCGCCAGAAGTACCGTGTAATCGACTTCAAGCGCAACAAGCTCGATGTCGAGGCAACCGTACTCCGCCTTGAGTATGACCCCAACCGCAGCGCGTTCATCGCCCTCGTTGAGTACACCGACGGCGAGCGCCGCTATATCCTGGCTCCTGTCGGTCTGAAGGCCGGTGACGTTATCGTCTCCTCCGCAAACGCCGACATCAAGGCAGGCAACGCACTCCCCATGGCAAACATTCCCGTTGGTACCGTTATCCACAACATTGAGCTCTACCCCGGCAAGGGCGCACAGCTGGTTCGCTCCGCAGGCGTTGCAGCACAGCTCATGGCAAAGGAAAACGGCATGGCAACCGTTCGTCTTCCCTCCGGCGAGTACCGCAAGGTCCGCATGGACTGCAAGGCAACCATCGGCCAGGTCGGCAATGCTGACCACTCCAACGTTTCCATCGGCAAGGCAGGCCGCAAGCGCCACATGGGCATCCGTCCCACCGTTCGCGGTTCCGTCATGAACCCCTGTGACCACCCCCACGGCGGTGGCGAAGGCAAGTCCCCTGTCGGCCGTCCCGGCCCTGTAACTCCCTGGGGCAAGCCCGCACTGGGTTACAAGACCCGCAAGACTAAGAACGCAACCGATAAGTTCATAGTCAAGCGCCGCAACGCTAAGTAAGGAGGGAAAACGTAAATGAGCAGAAGTATTAAGAAAGGCCCCTTCGCAGCACCTGAGCTTCTGAAGAGAGTCGACGAAATGAATAAGGCCGGCGAGAAGAAGGTTCTCAAGACCTGGAGCCGCGCTACCACTATTTTCCCGTCCTTCGTAGGACACACCATCGCTGTTCACGACGGTCGCCGTCATGTTCCTGTATATGTCACCGAAGATATGGTCGGTCACAAGCTGGGCGAATTCGCTCCCACCCGTACCTTCCGCGGCCACGCAGGCAGCAAGACCGGTAAGTAAGGAGGAAAAGAACAATGGCTGAAAAGAAAATTGCAAAAGCACAGGTTAAGTTTGTTCGCATTTCTCCCCGCAAGGTTCAGATTATCTGCGACATGATTCGCGGCAAGGACACCAAGACCGCAATGGCATATATGCAGAACACCCCCAAGATGGGCTGCGAATATATGATCAAGCTCCTCAAGAGCGCATGCGCAAACGCAGAGAACAACTTTGAAATGGATCCTGAGAAGCTCTATGTTGAGACCGCATACGCAACCGGCGGCCCCACCCTCAAGAGAGGCCGTCCCAGAGCACAGGGCCGTATGTACCGTATCAACAAGCGCACCAGCCACATCACCATTTGTGTGGCAGAGAAAGAATAAGGGAGGAGGCAGAATAAATGGGACAGAAAGTTAATCCTCATGGCCTGCGTGTAGGCGTTATCAAGGACTGGGATTCCCGCTGGTACGCACGTGCAGACAAAGTCGGCGATCTTATCGTCGAAGATTACAAGATTCGTGAATATCTGAAGAAGACCCTCTATTCCGCCGGTGTTCCCACCATCGAAATCGAGCGCGATTCCGCAAAGGTCAATATCTTCATTCACTGCTCCAGACCCGGTGTTGTCATCGGCAAGGGCGGCGAAGCAATTGAAAAGCTCCGTCTCGACGTTGAGAAGATGATCGGCAAGCCCGCAAAGATCTCCATCGTTGAGGTTCGCACCCCCGACACCAACGCACAGCTGGTTGCAGAAAACATCGCACAGCAGATCGAGAAGCGTATTTCTCACCGCCGCGCAATGAAGAACGCAATGGGTCGTGCAATGCGCATGGGCGCACGCGGCATCAAGGTCATGTGCTCCGGCCGTCTCGGCGGACGTGAAATCGCAGGCGTTGAGCAGTACCACGACGGTACCATTCCTCTTCAGACTATCCGTGCTGACATCGAATACGGCTTTGCTGAAGCAGCAACCACCTACGGCCGCATCGGTGTTAAGGTTTGGATCTACAAGGGCGAAGTCCTTTCCCAGACCCTCCGCAGCACTCCTCGCGTAATGGATATGAACAAGCCTCAGGGTGACCGCCGCCGCGGTGATCGTCGTCAGGGCGATCGTCGTCAGGGTGGAGAGCGCCGTCAGGGCGGTTACAACCGTCAGGGCCAGGGCCAGCAGAACGGCGAACGCCGTCAGGGCAGCTATGGCCAGCGTCCCGCAGGTCAGGGCTTCAAGCGCCCCGCACCCGCTAAGGAAGGAGGCAACAACTAATGTTAATGCCTAAGAGAGTTAAGTACCGCAGAGTACATCGCGGTCGTATGAAGGGCAAAGCCACCCGCGGCAACTTCGTTGCATACGGTGATTTCGGCCTCCAGGCCACTGAGCCCTGCTGGATCACCAGCAACCAGATTGAAGCAGCCCGTATCGCCATGACCCGTTACACCAAGCGTGGCGGTCAGGTCTGGATTAAGATCTTCCCCGATAAGCCCGTTACTGCAAAGCCCGCAGAAACCCGTATGGGTTCCGGTAAAGGCTCCCCTGAGTACTGGGTTGCAGTAGTTAAGCCCGGCAGAGTGATGTTTGAGATCGCAGGCGTACCCGAAGAGGTCGCACGCGAAGCTCTTCGCCTCGCAAGCCACAAGCTGCCTTGCAAGACCAAGATTGTTACCAAGGCCGCTGAGTCTGAGAACGGTGGTGAATAAGATGAAGGCAAATGAAATACGTTCCATGTCCGTAGAGGACCTCAATGCAAAGCTCGCAGAGCTCAAGAAAGACCTGTTCATGCTCCGTATGCAGCATGCCACCAATCATCTTGAGAACCCCACCAAGATTTCCGCTGTACGTCGTGACATTGCCCGAGTCAAGACCGTTATCCGCGAGAAAGAACTCGAGCAGTGAGGAGGTAAGTCAAAATGAATGAAAGAACAACTTCCCGTAAGATGCGCGTAGGCAAGGTAGTATCCGACAAGATGGATAAGACCGTAGTCGTCATCGTAGAAGATCGCGTCGCACACAAGACCTATAAGAAGATCATCGGCAGAACCTACCGTCTGAAGGCACATGACGAAAACAACGAATGTGGCATCGGCGATATCGTTCGCGTGATGGAGACCCGCCCTCTGTCCAAGGACAAGAGATGGCGTGTTGTCGAAATCGTAGAAAAGGCAAAGTAAGGAGGCAGCATAATGATACAGCAGGAAACTTATCTGAAGGTTGCCGACAATACCGGCGCCAAAGAAATCAAGTGCATCCGCGTCCTTGGCGGTTCCAAGCGCAGATACGCAACCATCGGCGACGTCATCGTCGCTTCCGTCCGCAAGGCAGCTCCCGGCGGTTCCGTTAAGAAGGGCGACGTTGTTAAGGCAGTTGTCGTTCGTACCGCAAAGCCCGTACGCCGCGCAGACGGCACTTATGTTCGTTTCGACGAGAACGCAGCAGTTCTTATCAACGGTACCGATAAGAACCCCCGCGGCACTCGTATCTTTGGACCCGTTGCTCGTGAGCTTCGCGACAAGGAATACATGAAGATCCTGTCCCTTGCTCCCGAAGTGATTTAATGGAGGGCACAGAGAATGAAAATTAAGACTAACGACAAAGTTATTGTTATTTCCGGTAAGGACAAGGGCAAGACCGGTAAGGTTATGTCCGCAGACCCCAAGGGCATGAAGGTCATCGTTGAAGGCGTCAACGTCGCAACCAAGCACCAGAAGCCTCGCAAGCAGGGCCAGGACGGCGGCATCATCAAGGTTGAAACCCCCATCTATGTCAGCAAGGTACAGCTTTACTGCGACAAGTGCGGCAAGGGCGTACGCGCAGGCTACAAGTTTGTTGACGGCAAGAAGATCCGCGTCTGCAAAAAGTGCGGCGCAGAAATCTGAGAAAGGAGTAAACTACAATGACTAGAATGAAGAAAAAGTACGTTGAGGAAGTTGCTCCTGCTCTCATGGAGAAGTTCCAGTACAAGCCCGTTATGCAGATTCCCAAGATCGACAAGATCGTTGTATCCGTCGGCTGCGGCGACTGCAAGGATAACGCAAAGGCTCTTGATAACGTAATCAAGGAGATCTCCGCAATCACCGGTCAGCACGCTGTTGCTACCGTCGCTCGCAAGTCCGTTGCTAACTTCAAGCTTCGTGAGGGCATGCACGTTGGCGTTAAGGTAACTCTGCGTCAGGATCGTATGTGGGAGTTCCTGGACCGTCTGTTCAACGTTGCACTTCCCCGTGTACGTGACTTCCGCGGTATTTCCGCAGACGCATTTGACGGCCGCGGCAACTACTCCATGGGCCTCAAGGAACAGATTATCTTCCCCGAAATCGACTACGATAAGATCGAAAAGCTGCGCGGCATGAACATCGCAATCACCACCACCGCACAGACCGACGAAGAAGCACGCGAGCTGCTCAAGCTTATGGGCGCTCCCTTCATGAACTAAGGAGGAACTGAAAAATGGCAAAGAAATCTATGATTCTCAAGCAGCAGGCTCCTGCAAAGTTCTCCACCCGTCAGTACAACCGCTGCAAGATCTGCGGTCGTCCCCATGCTTATCTGCGTGACTACGGCATTTGCCGTATCTGCTTCAGAGAACTGGCTTACAAGGGCCAGATCCCCGGTGTCCGCAAGGCATCCTGGTAATTTTTCCGCGATACGGCCTCTTGTCGGCTCACTGTATACCAATACAGCTTCGCCTTCGCGAGATTGTCTCGCGAAAAAATCCCTCAGGATTTGATAAGATTGCCTGCGAAAAAATCTCAAGCTTCCGCAGAAGCAAAAAATTGTCATCATTCCACAAATTTCTCTTGCAAAAGTTGTGCATTAGATGTAAAATGAAATGATGCCAAATGTGCGAAAAAACGAAGATGAGATACACCGGAAACCCGGTGTATCTCTTCGGCGGTTTTTTGAAAAGGTCTTTTTTAGCACTATTTCGGCGCTATTTAAGACCAAAACCCAAGGCGTGTTCGTTTCGAGCGGCTGCAATTTAATCCTGCCGGACGTTCGTGACGAGCTGAAAGTTCTTTGGTGCTTTCTTTCAAGAAAGCACAGAATCCCCAGCGGTTTGGACTTGTAACACCGTGCCCTGATCAAGTACGGCGGTCAGGCTCAAACTTAAGACGCTGAAAGGCTGCGGCTAATCATGTATTAGTGCAGAACCTCAACGCCAAACCTATAAGGTAACTCTAAAAACAGGAGGAAAAACACATGCAGATCACTGACCCCATTGCAGATATGCTGACCCGCATCCGCAACGCCGGTAGCGCAAAGCACGAATCTGTCGATGTCCCCGCATCCAAGATGAAGAAGGCAATTGCTGAGATCCTTCTCGAAGAAGGCTACATCAAGAGCTTCCAGATCATCGACAACGGTACTCAGGGCATCATTCGCATCACCCTCAAGTATCTCCCCGGCAAGGAGAAGGCCATTCAGGGTCTTCGCCGTGTCAGCAAGCCCGGTCTCCGCGTTTATGCCGGAGCAGACGAGCTGCCCAAGGTTCTCAAGGGCCTCGGCATCGCAATCATTTCCACTTCCAAGGGCGTCATGACCGATAAGGCTGCTCGCGCAGCACACGTCGGCGGTGAAGTCCTGGCATTTGTATGGTAAGGAGGAAGCTGAATTATGTCTAGAATTGGTAGAGCTCCCATCACCGTACCCGCAGGTGTTGAAGTAAAGATTGACGGCCAGAAGGTAGCAGTCAAGGGCCCCAAGGGCGCACTTGAAATGACCGCAGCACCCACCATGAAGGTCGAATTTGACGCAGGCGTCATCACCGTTTCCCGTCCCAACGATGAGAAGATGAACCGTTCCCTCCACGGCCTGACCCGCACCCTGATCAACAACATGGTCGTCGGCGTATCCGAAGGTTACACCAAGACCCTGGAAATCAACGGTGTCGGCTACCGTGCAGCCAAGGAAGGCAAGAACCTCGTTCTCAACATCGGCTACTCCCATCAGATTATCGTTCCCGATACTGAGTTTGTTCAGACCGAAGTTCCCAACCCCAACCAGATCATCGTAAAGGGTATTGACAAGCAGAAGGTTGGCCAGTTTGCAGCAGAAGTACGCGGTAAGCGTCCTCCCGAACCCTACAAGGGCAAGGGCATCAAGTACGATTACGAAGTTGTCCGCCGCAAAGAAGGCAAGACCGGTGCTAAGTAAAGGAAGGTGTGCCTAAATGATTAAAAGACCTGATACAAGAGCACAGCGCATTAAGCGCCATGCAAGAGTTCGCGGTAAGATCTCCGGCACTCCCGAGAGACCCCGCCTCTCCGTTTTTCGCAGCGAAAACCACATTTATGCCCAGATTATTGACGACGTAGCGGGCAACACTCTGTGCTCCGCCTCCACCGTCGAAAAGAGCTTCGAGGGCAACGGCAGCAATTGCGAAGCTGCAAAGAAGATTGGCAACATCATTGCTGAGCGCGCTCTGGCAAAGGGCATCGAAGAAGTAGTCTTCGATCGTGGCGGTTACATCTTCCACGGCCGTGTAGCAGCACTGGCAGAAGGCGCCCGCGAAGGCGGCCTTAAGTTCTAAGGAAGGAGGAAAACTATTCATGGCATACAATAACGACAGAAGAGATCGTCGTAAAGACGAGGAAGCTTCCGAATTCGTAGAAAAGGTAGTTTCCCTCAACCGCGTAAGCAAGACCGTTAAGGGCGGCCGCATTATGAAGTTCTCCGCACTTTGTGTTGTCGGTGACGGCAAGGGCCGCGTAGGCTACGGTCTCGGCAAGGCAAACGAAGTTTCCGAAGCAATCCGCAAGGGCCTCGAAGACGCAAAGAAGAACATCGTAACCATCACTCTGCAGGGCACCACCATTCCTCACGAAATCATCGGTGAGTTCGGTGCAGGCCGCGTTCTGCTTAAGCCCGCAGCACCCGGTACCGGCGTTATCGCAGGCGGCGCAGTCCGTGCAGTTGTTGAAGCAGCAGGCAACAAGGATATCCGTACCAAGTGCCTCCGCACCAACAACCCCGCAAACGTTGTTGCAGCAACCATGCAGGGCCTCAAGTCTCTCCGCGATGCAGCTCAGGTTGCAGCAGTCAGAGGCAAGACCCCCGAAGAGATTCAGGGTTAAGGAGGACGAACCATGGCAAATCTTAGAATTAAGCTCGTAAAGAGCCTCAACGGTCGTCTTGAAAAGCACATTGCGACCGCAAATTCCCT
>JAZRVW010000099.1:0-13225 GCA_045599385.1 Oscillospiraceae bacterium
AGTCCGCCTTACCCATATCCCCACGGGCATCGTCGTTGCATCACAGGTCGAGCGAAGCCACTTCCAGAACCTCGAAAACTGCCGTCAGATGCTCCGCGCAAAGCTTGCGGAAATCAAGGAGAGAGAGCATCTTGAAAAGATTTCCGACATCAAGGGCGTTCAGATGAAGATTGACTTCGGCTCTGCAATCCGCTCCTACGTCTTCATGCCCTACCAGCTTGTCAAGGATCAGAGAACGGGTTTTGAAAATGGCAACATTACTAACGTCATGGACGGCGATATTGACGGATTTATCAACTCTTTCCTCGCAATGAAGGCCGCAAAATAAAAGAAAAACATCAAAAGCTCCGACGCAAAGTCGGAGCTTTTTGTATGATAATGCGGAACGGTCAAGACCGTTCCCTACAGCGAAAGCTTTCGTCCGCATCACAGTAGGGAACAGGCTTGCCTGTTCCGCCCGTCTGTCATTCTGAGGAGCCTGCGACGAAGAATCCCCAACGAACAGGGAGATTCTTCGCTTTGCTCAGAATGACAGCTATGGGGATGCTGTGCGTTCGGAACGGTCAAGACCGTTCCCTACGCTAAACCCGCCCCGATGGATATCGGGGCGGGTTTTTGTATTATTCGTCTTCCTCGTTGTCAAATTCAAGCTCTTCGCTGCAGGAGGGGCAGATGATGCTGCCGAAGTCAATGTCCTCCTGATAAACGGGAATGACGGTGCTGCAGGAGGGACAGGTGACCTCATAGTCTGCATCGCTGCAGCCGCCGCAGGCGCTGCAGTTTCCGTCGCAGCCTTCGCTCTCTTCATCGAAATCCTCGTCTTCGCCGAGGGCGAGGTCCTCAACGTAGGCAATGTCTTCGCTGAAGCTGTCCATGGTCTCGGCCATATTTGCAAGATTTGCCTCAAGGTCCTCTATGTCCGCGGCAAGTGAGTCCATGATTTCAATCATGGCCAGCATGAGCTTGCCCTCGCTGCTGTTTTCGCTGATGCCGAGACCTTCGGCAAGACCCTTAAGATATGCGACTTTCTCTGATGCGGTCATCACAGTTTACCTCCTTGTGAGATGCGTTGTTAAAAAAGAGGAGAATTTAATTCTCCTCTTTTTATTATTTCCGAACAATAGGGAATTTAAGCTGCACAGCAAACTTCGTTTGCGGTGCGCAGCATAATTTTGAAAAAATTATGCGCGGCTGAGGTATTCGCCGGTGCGGGTGTCAATCTTGACCTTTTCGCCGGGCTCGATGAACAGAGGAACCTTAATCTCTGCGCCGGTTTCGAGGGTTGCGGGCTTGGTTGCGTTGGTTGCGGTGTTGCCAGCAAAACCGGGGTCGGTTTCGGTTACTTCCAGCTCAACGAAGAAGGGAGGCTCAACGTTGAAGACCTTGCCCTTGTAGGAGTAAATGGTGCATTCCATTTCTTCCTTGACGAACTTGAAGTTGTCGCCCAGAACGGACTCATCAACAGGCTCGAGGTCGTAGGTTTCGGGATTCATGAAATAGTAGAGGGTGCCGTCGTTGTAGCTGTAGGACATGGTCATACGGTCAACGGTTGCGCTCTCAAACTTTGCGGAAGGGTTGAAGGAAGTTTCGGTAACGGCACCGGTGATGACGTTCTTCATCTTGGTGCGTACGAAAGCAGCGCCCTTGCCGGGCTTGACGTGCTGGAATTCAACGACCTGCATAACCTGGCCGTCCATTTCAAAAGTAACGCCGTTTCTGAAATCGCCTGCAGTAATAGGCATAATAGGTGTCCTCCTATGTTAAGATTACAAATTAATTTTTCAGCTTTAATATTTTACATTATACAAGCGCATAATGCAAGATTATTTTCCCTTGGATTTCTTTTTTTGTGCCTTTTTCAGCTCTTTTATCTCGTCTTCGGAGAGCTCTGCCTTGCCTGTGCGCTTTTCAAAGGCAACCTGAATCATATAAACCACCAGAGAAAGAATGCCCACGATGTACATGAGGTTGGTGACAATGCTGGGTATGCCGGGGAAAATTGCGCCGAGAATAAGGGTTGCGAGAATGAAGATTATGCCCATGGTCAGCAGGGGCGTCATGGTGACTTCCTTAACTTCTTTTTTCTTTCTGCTTTTTTTGGGCTGGCTTCTGTCGGTAACTTTCTTTGACATTTGCTGTTCCTCCACTTATAGAATAATGAGCTCTTTCGGAGCGTGGGTTATATTTTCGCAGCCGTTTTCACGGAGAATAAGAACGTCCTCAATGCGAACGCCGAAGCTTCCCGGAATATATATGCCGGGCTCGGCGGAAATCACTGCGCCAACGGGCATGAGCGTTTTGCAGGAAGGTGATGCGTTGGGGTTTTCGTGAATGCAGAGCCCCAGCGAATGACCGAAGGAATGACCGAAGTTTTCTCCGTATCCCGCATCGGAAATCACCTTTCTTGCGGCGGCATCGATGTCACAGCCGGGAATGCCCGCTCTTGCGGCGGATATACCCGCAAGCTGCGCCTTCAGAACGGTGTCATATACCTGCTTCATTTCGTCTGTCGCAAAGCCTACGGCAACTGTGCGCGTCATGTCGGAGCAGTAACCCCTGTGCAGACAGCCGAAGTCCATTGTGACAAAGTCGCCGGGCTTCACAACCGTGTTGCCGGGAACGCCGTGGGGCATGCTTGTGTTTGCGCCCGTAATTGCGATGGGGTCAAAGGAGTTGCCCTCCGCACCGTGCTTCAGAAGGCGGTAGGTAATCTCCGCGGCTATGTCCCGCTCCGTGATGCCGGGACGGATTATTCCGAGCACATCGTCAAGGGCTTTTTCGGCAATGGCCTGCGCCTCGCGCATATACTGCTGCTCCTCCGGGGTCTTCGCTGCGCGGAGCTCGCTGAAAAGCTTTTGCGCGGGTATGAGCGGCGTTCCGAGAACCGCTTCCCAGCGGAGATATTCTGCGTGGGGCAGACTGCCTTCCTCGGCACCGATTTTCGCCGCGCCGCATTCTCTCAGTGCCGAAAGAAGAAGGTCGGCAAGAGGCTTTCCCGCGCCGAAAAGCCGAAGCGTCACATTGCCGTCAACGGTCTTTTCCGCCGCCTCGATATATCGGGAATCGGTGAAAAGAAACGCCTTTTCCCGCGTCACAAGCACGGCGCCGTCGGTAAAGGGAAAGCCGCAGGCATAGCGCTGGTTTTTCTCATCAAAGATTAAAACCGCGTCAAGTCCCGCCTCCGCAAGCTTTTTTTGAATGGGACAAACGTTGTTCATGGTCAAAAATCCTCTGCGGCAGTTGATTTTAGGTGTAAAAATATTATATAATAAAGCATTAATTTATCAACTAATGGCATTATAACATAAAAGAAGTCAAAACGGGAGAAAAACATGAAAAAATCACGCTTAATTCCGCTTGTGCTGATTTTCTGCCTTGTGCTGACGGTGCTTTGCCCCGCGGCGCTGGCGGAAAAGGACCCCTATGCCGACACTGTACCCTATGTCAGCTCAAAATATGCGCTGGTTGCGGACATGGACACGGGAAGGGTTCTCTTTGAGCAGGGAGGCTATGAGCAGCACCCCCCTGCGAGCATAACCAAGATTATGACTGCCCTGCTGTGCATTGAGGCCATAGAACGCGGCGAGCTTCAGCTTGACGATGTAATCACCGCCCCCGATGACTGCCGCGTGGGAGTTCCCGACGATGCCAGCACCGCCCACATCGTAGGCGGCGAAAAAATGACGCTTGAGGACATACTCTACTGCACTCTTCTTCCCTCGGCAAACGAGGCCTGCAATATCATTGCCGTTCTGCTTGCCGACTCAAGAGAGGCCTTTGTGGATATGATGAATGAGCGTGCAAAGCAGATAGGCTGCACCAACACTCATTTTTCCAATCCCAACGGCATCAGCAACGATAACCACTACACAACCGCATACGACCTTTTCCTCATTGCACGCGAGTGTATGCGGCATGAGCTTTTCGCAACCGTAGTCGGAACCGTTCAGCATGACATTCCCGCAACAAACAAAAGCGAGGCGCGCCATCTCACGAACTCAAACGCGCTGATTAACGTGGAATCCTTCTACGGCGACCACTATGTATATCCCGGCTGCTACGGCGTCAAGACGGGACATACGGAGCTTGCAGGCTACAACCTTGTAACCTGCGTTGAGCGCAACGGAATGAATCTCATGGTTGTTGTCTTCGGCGGCTATGCCTACGGAACGGGATTCAGCAATTTCACCGACTCCGTCAATCTCTATGACTGGGCCTTCAGCGAATTTCGCAGTGAAAAGCTGCTTGACAAGGGCGTAAAGATGGGTACCGTTGCCGTTGAAGGCGGCGATGGCGCAAGCTCGGTTGACCTTGTGACCATGGACGAAACCGACGTGATATGCGGAAGCCTTATGAATCCCGCCGAGCTTCAGCAGACGGTGAGAATTTTCAAGGATACCGTAGCCGCACCCGTTGAAAAAGGCGCCGTGCTCGGCGAGGTCTGCTATACCGATGCCTCGGGCAATGTTTATGCCACCATGCAGCTTGTTGCCGCCGACGGCGTTGAATCCGACGGCTCTGCCGCGGGCGGCGGACTTTTCAGTCACGTCTGGGTATGGATTGTTCTTGTCCTTTTGCTGCTTGCAGGCGGATTCTTCGGATATATGTATATAAGCTACAAGCGCCACAAGGCGAAGCTTGCCAAACGCCGTCAGGGTGCGCATGAGGTGAAAAAATAATGAGAAAGCTGAAAATACTTCCCGTTCTGTTGGTGCTGTGCCTTCTCACAGCGGTGCTTATGCCCTTTGCTTCGGCGGATATTCTGGATTACACCACAACCCCCGAAGCCTCCTCACAGCGCATTCTGCTTGTGGAGCTTGGCAGCAGCACTGAGCTGTATTCCGTCAATGCGGACGAGCGGGCCTTCCCTGCAAGCACGACAAAAATAATGACCGTGCTTCTTACCGTTGAGGCGGTTGAGCGCGGCGAAATAAGCCTTGAGGATATGGTTACGGCGAAGTCCGGATTTATGACGGGCATCACCGATGACGCCAGCAATGTGGGCATCAAGGAAGGCGAGATAATGAGCCTCCGCGACCTGCTGTACTGTGCAATGCTTCCCTCGGCAAACGAGGCCTGCAATGTCATTGCCATGTATGTTTCGGGAAGCGTTTCCGCCTTTGTGGAGCTTATGAACAGCCGTGCCGCAGAGCTGGGCTGTACGGGCACCAATTTTGTCAACACAAACGGCATGCCCGACGACAACCACTACACCACGGCGCGCGACCTTTACCGCATCGCCTCCGAGGCGGTAAAGCATGAAAAGTTTGTGGAAATCTGCGATACCGCAAGCTACATTACCTCGGCCACAAACATGAGCGATGAGCGCGAGCTTCACAACTCAAACGCTCTTATCAATACGGAGTCTGTCTACGGCAAATCCTATTACTACGAGGGCGCCTACGGCGTGAAAACGGGACGTACCGATGCCGCGGGACACTGCCTTGTTGCCGCGGCAAAGCACGGAGACCTCAATGTTATGTGCGTTGTTCTGGGTGCGGAGGGCGACTTTGAAAGCAAGGATTTCAAAAGCTTCGAGGACGCGGTTAAGCTTTTTGACTGGGCCTTCGGTAACTTCAGCAACCGCTGCCTGCTGGGAAAAGACACCGTTGTGGGCAAAATCCCCGTAAGCCTTGGTGACGGTGCGAAATCCGTTGAGCTTGTGACTGCCGACGATGTGATTGCCTTTGCCCCCATGGGACTCACCTCCGAGTATCTTGACCTCAGACTTGAGCTTAAACACGAAAGCCTTGAGGCTCCCGTCAAGGCGGATACCGTTGTGGGCAAGGTAAAGGTCTATGACAAAAACGGCGACTATTTCGGTGAGGTCGATGTTAAAACCAAGGACGATGTTAACCTTGCGGTTGACGAGTATCTCGAGGACTACACGAAGAGCTTCCTTGCGCAAAACTGGAAGATAATCGCCTGCGCACTTGCTGCGCTTGTTGTCCTTGTGTTTGTGATTGTTATGCTGCGAAACAAGTCCCGCCGCAAAAAAGCAGCGGAAAAAAAGAGCGTCGCAAAGAAGCCGGCTTCCAAAAAAGCCGCACCTGAAGCATCGAAGAAAAAGGTGAAAAAATGAAAAGAACTGTGAGCGTTCTGCTCCTGCTGGCAATGCTGCTTGCGCTCTGCTCCTGCGGCACGGGTGACGGCAAGGCAAAAGAAACGGCAGAGCCGAAAGCCTCTGCTGCCCCGCTCACCGAAAAGGATATATGGGCGCAGACGGTTGTGGACCGCTACAATATGAATTATGCGGATTTCGCAGAGTACTGGAGCATGATTTGCGACAGCTATTTCGGTGAAGATTTCATAAGCCTTGTGAATATCCTTTCCGATTGCGAAAACGTGGGCTTTTCTCTGGCGGAGAAAAACGCGGAGATTGAAAGCAGGCGCAGCGAATACGCGGAAAAATACGGCAGCGACTGGCACTTTGAGTATGTCGGCTGCGAAACGGAAGCGCTTGAGGCGCGGGCAAATGAGGATTTTGCCGCGGAGCTTGAAGATTTGTATGACCGTATCAGCGTTCTGACAAACGAGGCGGCGCAGTGGGGTGACAGCTCGTGGAGCTATTTCGCCGACGGCCTCGGCTGTGATACGGAAACCGCAAAGCAGGTTGTTGCGCTGTATGCGGCAATGGGCGAAAAATGCCACGAAGCAAGCGTTGAGGAGGCCTGCGCGGTGAAGGTAACGCTGAAATACAACGACAGCGAAACCGTTTACGACACATGGCTGTACAAGGTCAACGGTGTTTACGTTTCCCAGGAGCTCATCGACAATACACTGGCACTGATAAATCTGATATACTGATTATACTAAACTTCAATAAAAACATATAATTTGAAGCGGTCTGCTTTCCGCCATGCTGCGTTAAATCCCTTGGGAATACGACAGTATTCCCTGCGGTCTTTGCCTTGCCTGACGAAAAGCATCTTCACTTCATTCTTAAAGCTTTTTATTGAAGTTTAGTATAAAAAATCCCCGACGGAGTCGGGGATTTTTTGCGTTCTTATTTGCCGTTCAGGGCTTTATTGCGGGCTTCCTCAAACTTCTTGAGGGCGGCCTCGTATTCCTTGCGCGCCTTTTCGTATTCCATGTTTTCAAGGTTGGCGCGTAGCTCGTTGTTTTCGGCTTTCAGGCGGCGCTCTCTTTCAAGCTCGCTTTCCTGAGCCGCTTCGGAAGCGGCGGGCTTTTCACCGCTGACGGCGACCGTCTTTTCCTCAACAACCGCAGCTTCTTCGGCTGCGGGTTTCTCTTTTTTCTTCTTTTCGGACTTGCCCTTCTTTTCTTTCTTTTCGGGCTTGGGTTCATCTTTCGCGGTCTCTTCGGGAACTATGCCGAGGTCCTCGGGAGTGACGGTAATCTCGTCTTCCTCGTCCTCATCATCAAAGACCTCAATGCTTTCGTCTTCGGACTTTTCCTTTCTGGGAGCAATCATGCCGAGACCGATTTTATAGGCGCGGAGGCAGATAAGGGACAGAACTGCGGCAATGACGGAAACTGCGGCAATGCCGATTATGGCGGCAAGCTGTATGCTTCCGCTGCCCGAACCGTCGGCAAGGCTGTAGGCAAAGCCCGTGTAGCCCTGCATAGCTCCGTAAACATTGAGCGCGATTGATGCTGCGGCGGATACCGCGGCGGCAATCAGAGCGGCTCTGAGCTTGTTAAGCGTGGGAGCAAAGGCGGCAATGAAGCAGATAATGCCTGCGATGATACCGAAAAAGCTGATTATTCGCAGCAGAGAGTAAAGATGCTGGCGCACCTCAAGCTCTGCGGAAACATTTTCCGAATCCTCTTCCATGTATGTGCGGGAAACATCCAGGACCTCGTGATAGTCGGTCTTGTCGGTGACCTTCTCGGCAATTGCGTCATTAGCGAGAAGCGCGGCGATGCCCACCTTGACAATGTCCTGCGCGCTGTCATAGTTCTTCAGATTGTCGAGAGCACCTGCCATGGCGTCGCTCTTTTCCTCAAGCTGCTTCTTGCCGTTGTCAAGCTTGCTCTTGCCTGCGTCAAGCTTTGCCTTGCCTGCGTCAAGCTCCTTCTTGCCTGCGTCAAGCTTTGCACGTGCCGCGTCAAGCTGCTTCTTGCCGTCGTCAAGCTCGTTCTTTGCCTTTTGAAGCTGAACCTTGCCGTCGGCAATCTGTTGCTCGGCTTTGGCAATTTCTGCGTTTGCGGAGTTGAGCTGAGACTGACCTGCCTGATACTCTGAGATTGCGGCCGCGGCGCTGGAATAGCCATAGCTTCTTGCGAGGAAATCTGCAGCCTCGCCGCTAAAGGAGCCCGCCAGAACAAGCGCGTTGTATGCAGGGGTTGCCGCGTCAAGCGTAGCCTGACCCTCGTCGCGCTGCTCCTTTGCCCATGCAAGCTGATTCTCGGCTTCCTCGAGGGTTTCTACGGCGTGGTCGTATTCAGCCTTCTTGCTGTCATAGAGCGCCTTTGCGGCGGCGTATTCCCTTTCGCCTGCATCGTACTCTGCCTTGCCTTTTTCATACTGAGCCTTGCCCACATAATACTCGTTTTCGCCTTTGGCAAGCTCGTCACCGCCGACTTCCTCGGCAGCGGTTCCCTCGGCAAACGCCTTTTCGTCATTTGCGCGTTCTTCCGCAAGCCTGTCAAGCTCGTCCACGCTGTCTTCTATCAGGTCAATGTTCTGAATGATTTCGACCTTCTGCTTGTTTTTGTCGAGCATGATGCCGTCAATGTCGTCAAGTCCCGTGAAGGAGGCATATATGCCGAAAATGGAGACAAGAACGAGTATCACGCTGATTGCAGTAAGCAACGTTCGTTTCATAATGTTACTTCCTTTCGCCGTTATGGAAAAATAAGAGCAGCTTTCCCCCGAAGCTCTTATTTTTAATTGGTTCTAAGACTATTTATGGCTTATTTCTTCTTTTTCTTCTTCTGGTTTTTCTGATTCTGAGGTGCTTTTTTGCCTCCCGTATGCTTTGAGGAGCCTTTTGCCGAGCTCTTTGTCTTCTGCGCCGCGGCGCTGCGTCCGAGGGCCTCAAAGTCGTTTTCAAAACGGGAAGGCACGGAGAGACTGAGCTGCTTTTTGAAGGTTGTCTTGGCGATGAATTTATCGCCGAGAAGCAAAATCTGCGGCAGCACGAACAGTACGAGAAGCAGAGAGATGAAGGTGCCGCGTCCCAGAGCAAAGCCGATGCCGGAGGAAGAGGCTTCGCTGACGAACAGACCTATGAGCAGACCTGCCAGCGCAAGAATGCTGCCCGAGGTGAGAAGCGTGGGCAGAGCGCCGTTGATGGCGGCTGTGATGGACTCACGCTTGCCGTAGTTCTTTTCGCGGAGTGTGGTGTAGCGGTTGGACAACACGATGGCGTAGTCGATATTTGCGCCCATCTGAATTGCGCCGACAATCAGATAGGAAAGGAAGAATACCTCGCTTCCCGTGAAATAGGGTATGGTAAAGTTTATCCAGATACTGCCCTGAATAACGGTGATGAGCAGTACCGCCAGACCTACGGAACGGAAGGTGAAGATGATTACAACAATAACAAAGAGTGCCGAAAGCACCGTGTTAATAACGCTGTCGGTCTTAAAGGAATCCTCAAGGTCGCGGGAGCTGGTGGTGTTGCCTGCGACGAAGACCTTGTCGTTGTAGTAGCCTTCCGCAATTTCGTGGATGCGGTCTATGAGAGCGTAGGACTCTTCGGACTGTACGGGGTAATCGGAGTATATCAGCATGCGGCTGTAGGTTGAACCCTTGAGCTGAAGCTTTGCGTCTATAAGCTGATTGTAGTAGCCCTCAATCATGTCAACCTGGTCTTTGCTGAGCTCGAGGGCGCCGTTTTCCGTTTCTTCGTAAAGGAACATGAACAGCTCAACCAGGGGAACCTTGTAGGTGTGCAGGTCCTCCGCCGCCATCTCGTATTCCGAGTTGTGCGCCGCGTACAAGGCAAACAGCGCCGTGGAGGACATTTCGTCAAGTCCCGCAAGCTCGGAGAACTCGTCAATGGAAATCTTGTCGCCGAGGCGGTAATCGCCCGCGACCTCAACGGTTGCAAGACCGAAGGTGGAAATAACGTGTGGGTCCTCCTCAATCTGTTCCAGAAGCTGCGCCTCAACCTCGTAATCGCCCGAAGGAACGACCAGCGCCATCATGTTGCTGTTGCCGAAGGTGTCTCTGATGGCAACCTTTGCCTCCTGACGCTCGTTCTTTGTGAACGGCACCTGGCTTTCATAATCGTAGGCGTAGCCGAGGTTTGTGGCAAAATAGCAGCCTGCCACAAGGACTATGAGGAACAGCGGAGGCACGATTTTGCGTGTTTTCCACGCAAAGCTGCCGACCTTTGAGATTTTGGGAACAAAGTTGCGGTGGCGGCTTCTGTCGATTGCGTTGGCAAAAAGCATTATGAGCCCGGGCATGAGCATGAACACCGTCAGCATGGAGAGAATGATGGACTTGATAAGAACCATTGCAAGATCCTTGCCGAGACCGAACTCCATGAAGCTCATGGCGATGAGGCCGCCGATGGTGGTAAGGCTGCTGGCGAAGATTTCGGGAATTGCCTTTGCAAGCGCGGCGGTCACTGCCTCGCGGGGAGCTTTGGTTCTGTGCTCCTCGGAATAGCGGTTGCAGAGTATAACCGCATAGTCAATGGCAAGTGCCAGCTGCAATATCAGCGTTATGGCGTTCGATATGTACGATATACTCGGGAAAATGAAGTTGGTGCCGAGCTGGATTACCGCCGCCGTGGCAAACACTATAAGCAGAATCGGAACCTCGGCATAGCTGCGGCTTGTGAGCAGCAGCATTGCAATAACAATCAGAACGACAATGATGCCAACCTTGAGCATGTTCTTGACGATATTTTTTGTGTAGTCAAGGCCGACCTCCGTTGAAACGTGCGTGGAGGGATAATCCTCAATCGCGTCCTTGACATGACGCAGACCTATTTCGCTGATTTTGTCGGTGGTCTGTCCCTTGAAGGTTACGTCAAAGAGCGCCGACGAGCCTCTGTAATGCTCGTTGTCGAAGCCGAAGGTGACAGACTTTACACCCTGGCAGTCTCTCAGACGGTAAGACAAATCGAAAGCGTCCTCAAGGGAAATGTCGTCTACCATGACCTTTGCAGTGCCGTAGGTATAGAACTCGCTGCCCATTGCGTCCAGCGCCTGCCTCGTTTCCGTGTAATCCGGCAGGAAACGGTACAGGTCATTTTCAACAACGGTGAGTCCTGCGGTGAAAACCGAGGCTACAAGTACCGCTGCAAACAGAATCATTATTATCATGCGCTTGTCAACAATAAACGCGGCAAGACGCTTCAGGTTGCGCTTTCTCTTTACCATTTGGGTTCCTCTTGACTGAAAATTGATAAAAATGGGCATAAAGACACTTATGCAAATATATATAATAAGATAAATTATCAAGAACTGCAAGTACATTTCGGCAACTTTATGTAAAGTTTACATAAAATTTATTCTTTTTGCGGGAGGAAATCTGCCCAAAGGAATAATTTGTATATTGCCGAAGCGTTTCCGTTAAACTATAATGACACCGTAAGGCACTATGAAAGGACGATTCAAATGAAAAAACTGACCGCCTCCGTCGGTAATACGGCTGTGAATTGCGCTCCTCGCGATGCGGCGCTCCTCCGCGCCTATGTGCAAGGCTTCCGTGACGCAGTTGAAAGTGAAGTCTGTGAGAGGGACGAATGCCCTCCGCTTTCCCCTGCGGCAATGCTGTTCGGTTTTCTGTGCTGGACTGCCATGCTGTTTTTCGTTTTCAGGTGAAAAATCAATAAGCCGGATATCAGCGGATTTTGTGTCTGCGCAGATGTCCGGCATATCTTAAAAATAACTTTTCGACAAAATTCGACAAACGGCATTATAAAACGGCAAACTAATTTGTAATCAGACACGGAATCGTCGAATTATGTCAACAAAATTACTTGTCTCTCGACAAGATTTCACAAAAAATTGTGTTGATATATGGTAAATTTATCTCACAAAGCGGTAGTTTTTGCTCAAAAACACTACGCGTTGCCTTATATGCAGAATTATGGAGGAAATATATTATGGAAACTAAAACGAGAGTTCTGATAGTTGATTCAAACGAAGACTTCCGAAACCTTGTAACCGAGCTTTTGCGCGGCGAGGAGGACATGGAGCCCGTGGGCTGCGCCGCCGACGGAATCGAGGCTCTGGCGCTGACTGCGGAGTACCGCCCCGACATTGTTGTTATGGACATCGTGCTGCGCAATCTTGACGGTATTGAGGTGCTGAAGCGTCTGCCCGAAGCCTGCCCCGAAACAAAGGCGCTTGTGGTGTCGGGCTTCTATAACGATAAGGTGATTGCGGACTGCGCCTCGGCGGGCGCAAGCTACTTCATTCCCAAGCCCTGCGATGCCGCAACTCTCCTCGGACGTATCCGCCAGATTCGAGCTTATTCGGAAAAGCCCTCGCTCACCGTGGGCGCCGTCCCTCAGACAAGCCGCGGCGAAGCCTCCCTTGAGGCCATGGTTACGGAAATCATTCACGAAATCGGTGTGCCTGCGCACATCAAGGGCTATCAGTATCTCCGCGAGGCCATAATCCTCACCATAAACGATATGGACATCATAAACGCAGTAACGAAGGTGCTCTATCCCACGGTGGCAAAGAAGTTCAACACAACGCCGAGCCGCGTTGAGCGCGCAATCCGCCACGCCATCGAAGTGGCGTGGGACAGAGGCGATATCGAAACTCTGCAAAAATTCTTCGGCTACACCGTGTCGAACATCAAGGGAAAGCCCACAAATTCGGAGTTCATCGCCATGATAGCTGATTGTTTGTCCCTCCGTCAGAAGCAGGGCGTGAGGTGAAATAAGCTTCGTTTTTTCAATGGGTTGCGGCTTTTTTTAATAATTAGTCAAACCTACCTATACGCCGAAATTATTATGACAGCCGATTTTTCGAGCCTACCTATTGTTTTGGCCGAACCTATGAACACTTCCAATCAGTTGAGTGCAAAATCCGACGATTGGAAGTGTTTTTTTGACTGATTTAAGCTTTGATTATCAGATCGACGAGTTCATGGTTTATTGCCGCAGCAGAGAGCTCAGAATGAAGACAATTGAGAGCTATGAGCATACCCTGCGGCTCTTTGAACGATGGTGCAATGATGAGCTGCACATTACACAGGTTGACGAAGTGAAGGAAAGCGTCATCCGCCGCTACATCACAAATCTGCAAGAGCGCGGCAAGTACACCTTTGACGCAAACGAAA
>JAZRVW010000100.1:0-9869 GCA_045599385.1 Oscillospiraceae bacterium
TGCTCGGGGTTGCTCACATTATCAAGCATGGAGGTGAGGGCAGGGGAGTTGTAGTTGAGTGCATCGCCTACGGTGCCTGCCTGCGTAAAATACAGCGTCATTACCTTCATAAACGGTCTGCCCGCAATGAGCGCAGGAAGCATATAAATAATGTAGGCTACGGGGAAAGCGAGAAAATGCTTAAGCTTAATCTTCCTTGCAATAAGCAGAACGATGAATACGGGCATGATGAACACGGCCTGGAGCTTGAAGGCAAGGGACGCGGCAATACTTCCCATTGCCGCCCACGGTCTGTCCGTAAGCGCAAGGTAAATACTGAATATTCCGAAGAAGCAGTAAATGCTGTCACACTGCGCCCACTTTGCACCGTTTATTATAAATGTAGGGAAGAGGAGAAGCGCAAAGAAGCACACGAGAAGCTTGATGCGGTTTTCGGTACACAGGGAAAGAAGCTTCATACCCGCCCATGCGAGAAGAATATCGAAGAGCAGGGAAGTGAGCTTTATAAGATACAGCTCATTTACGGGGAAGAGGGAGAAAAGCCACAGCAGATACATATAGGGCGGATTGTAGTTGCCCACGTCATATCCGAGCCCTGCAAAACCGTAATCACGGAAAAACTGTGTCCATGGCGCAAGAAAACTGAGATAGTCGTTGCTTTCGAAGTCAAGCAGCGTTGCCTTAACAAGCATTATCATGACAAGAAGCAGGGCGGAAATAAGGAATTTCCCGAAAGTGTTTATTAATTTTTCGCGCCACAGCAGGAAAAATGCAAGGGCAAGCTCCAGCGCAAGCACAATAAAGACGTATATTTCCATGAAAATACCTCGTCAATAGATACAAAAAAGCGGCGGATGCCTATACTATCCGCCGAAAATTACGATTTTATTAATCTTTGCTTGACAATGCAATGCAAAATTGATATAATGACTTGCTATGTTTTTGAGTATGAACGGGGATACACCCCCATCATCTACAATCACAATATAGCATTTATGAAACGTAAATACAACACCCAAAACACAGAAAGTGACAACTGCCCCGGGTGTTCTTAATTACGATTAAGGAGTGTGTGCGAATGCCAAAAGATGTTCTGTACGGCAAAACTCTGAGAAAGAGCTTCGCCAGAATGGAAGAAATTCAGGACATGCCTAATCTGCTGGAAATCCAGAAGAAGTCTTACAAGTGGTTTCTGGAAACCGGTCTCCGTGAGGTGTTCAGGGATACGGCTGCTGTAACCGACTATTCCGGAAACCTTGAGCTCAGCTTTGTGGACTATTCCATGGACGAGAAGCCCAAGTACACCGAAGAGGAGTGCAAGGCACGCGATGCAACATATGCTGCACCTCTTAAGGTCAGCGTGCGTCTGCGCAACCTTGAAACCGAGGAAATCAAGGAACAGGAAATCTTCATGGGCGATTTCCCCCTCATGACCGAGGGCGGCACCTTCATCATCAACGGTGCTGAGCGTGTCATCGTTTCCCAGATTGTTCGTTCCCCCGGCGTCTATTACGATAAGACCACCGACCGCAGCATGACCAGCCTCTATGCCTCCACCGTTATTCCTTATCACGGCGCATGGCTTGAGTATGAGACTGATGCGAACGATATGTTCTATGTCCGTATCGACAAGAACCGCAAGCTCCCTATCACCTGGTTCCTCAAGGCAATGGGTGCATACAATGCCGATAAGCCTGAAACATGGCTTTCCTGCGTTGACGATACCGCTGTGGGCGCTGTCACCAATGAGCGCATGAAGGAAATCTTTGGCGAGGACGAGCGCATTATCGCAACACTCGACAAGGACGTTTACAACCGCGAAGAGTGCCTTGTTGAGATTTACCGCAAGCTGCGCCCCGGTGATCCTCCCACTGTTGAAAGTGCAGAGGCTCTGCTTGACGGTCTGTTCTTTGACCGCCGCCGCTACGATATTTCCAACGTTGGCCGCTATATGTTCAATAAGAAGCTTGCTCTCCGCAACCGCATTGTCGGACTTCAGCTTGCAGAAGCTGTTGCCGACCCCCGCACCGGTGAAGTTATCGCAGAAGCAGGCGACGTCATTTCGCGAGAAATGGCAGAGACCATTGACGAAGCAGGCGTTGTCAGCGTAATGCTGAACATGGAGGGCAAGAAGGTACGTCTGTTCTCCAACGGCATGGTCAACCTCGGCGCATACGTTGACTTTGACCCCGCAGAGCTGGGCATCACCGAGAAGGTCCGCGGCATCGTCCTCAAGCAGCTCATGGAGCAGTATGAGGGTGAGGCACTCAAGGAAGCAATCCTCGAGAACATCGACATTCTTATCCCCAAGCACATCATCGTTGACGATATGTTCGCATCTGTCAACTACCTCAACGGCCTTGCCAACGGCATCGGTGTCAAGGACGACATCGACCACCTGGGCAACCGCCGCGTACGCTGCGTAGGCGAGCTGCTTCAGAACCAGTTCCGCATCGGCTTCAGCCGTATGGAGCGCGTTATCCGCGAGCGTATGACTCTGCAGGATCTTGACATTGTCACTCCCCAGAGCCTCATCAACATCCGCCCCGTAACCGCATCTATTAAGGAATTCTTCGGTTCTTCTCCTCTGTCTCAGTTCATGGACCAGACCAACCCTCTGTCCGAGCTTACTCATAAGCGTCGTATGTCCGCACTGGGCCCCGGCGGTCTGAGCCGTGACCGTGCCTCCTTCGACGTCCGCGACGTTCACTACAGCCACTATGGCCGTCTGTGCCCCATCGAGACTCCCGAAGGTCCTAACATCGGCCTTATTTCCTACCTTGCATCTTACGCACGCACCAACGAGCACGGCTTCCTTGTCGCTCCCTTCCAGAAGGTTGAAAAGGGCACCTGCCGTGTTACCGATCAGGTAGATTACCTCACTGCTGACATGGAAGACGCATTCATCGTTGCTCCTGCAACCGAGCCCCGCGATGAAAACGGCTGCCTTATCAACAAGCGTATTACCTGCCGCCACCGCGACGAAATCGTCGAGGTTGACCGCGAGCTTGTTGACTATATCGACATCAGCCCCAGAATGATGGTTTCTATTGCAACTGCAATGATTCCGTTCCTTGAAAACGACGACGCAAACCGTGCTCTGATGGGCGCAAACATGCAGCGTCAGGCAGTTCCTCTCATGGTTACTCAGGCACCTATCGTTGCCACCGGCATCGAGCACAAGTGTGCTGTTGACTCCGGCGTAGTAGTTGTTGCAGAGGGCGACGGCGTTGTTACCCGTGCCGATGCAGATATGGTCACCATCAAGTATGACGACGGCGAAATCAAGAGCTACAAGCTCATCAAGTTTGCCCGCTCCAACCAGGGCACCTGCGTAAACCAGAGACCTATTGTTGCTCTCGGTGAGCGCGTAACTGCCGGCGATGTCATCGCTGACGGCCCCAGCACCAGCCAGGGCGAAATTTCCCTCGGCAAGAACATTCTTGTCGGCTTTATGACCTGGGAAGGCTACAACTACGAGGACGCAATTCTTCTGAACGAGCGTCTTGTCATGGAGGACGTATTCACCTCCATTCATATCGAAGAGTATGAGTGCGACGCACGCGATACCAAGCTCGGACCCGAGGAAATCACCCGCGATATTCCCGGTGTCGGCGAAGACGCACTCAAGTATCTGGACGAGCGCGGCATCATCACTGTCGGCGCAGAAGTCCGTGCCGGTGATATCCTTGTTGGTAAGGTAACTCCCAAGGGCGAAACCGACCTCACCGCTGAGGAAAGACTGCTCCGCGCAATCTTCGGCGAAAAGGCAAGGGAAGTCCGCGATACCTCGCTGAAGGTACCTCACGGCGAAAGCGGCATCATCGTTGACGTCAAGGTCTTCACCCGTGAAAACGGCGACGAAATGGGCCCCGGCGTAAATGAAGTTGTCAGAGTTTATATCGCACAGAAGCGCAAGATTTCTGTTGGCGATAAGATGGCGGGCCGCCACGGTAATAAGGGCGTTGTTTCCCGCATTCTCCCCAGAGAAGATATGCCTTATCTGCCCGACGGCACTCCTCTGGATATCGTACTGAATCCTCTGGGCGTACCTTCCCGTATGAACATCGGTCAGGTACTCGAGGTTCACCTCGGCTATGCCGCACATGCGCTGGGCTGGAAGGTGGCAACTCCTATCTTCAACGGCGCAAACGAGGAAACCATTCGCGAAACTCTGCGTCAGGCAGGTCTCCGCGAGGACGGCAAGAGCGAGCTTTACGACGGACGTACCGGCGAGAAGTTCGATAACGACGTAACTGTCGGCTGGGTTTACTTCCTCAAGCTGCATCACCTTGTTGACGATAAGATTCACGCACGTTCCACCGGCCCCTACAGCCTTGTAACTCAGCAGCCTCTCGGCGGCAAGGCGCAGTTCGGCGGCCAGCGCTTCGGCGAAATGGAAGTCTGGGCTCTCGAAGCATACGGCGCTGCATATACTCTGCAGGAAATCCTCACCGTCAAGTCCGACGATGTAACCGGCCGTGTACGCACCTATGAGAGCATCGTAAAGGGCAACAACATTCCCACTCCCGGTGTTCCCGAGTCCTTCAAGGTTCTCGTTAAGGAGCTTCAGGCACTTTGCCTTGACGTTCGTGTTCTGGATAAGGACGGCGAGGAAATCGAGCTTAAGGACGACGATGAAGAAGAATTCAAGTATGCCGGAATCAAGGACGAAACCTTCGCCGCAAGCGATGATGAGTTTGCTGCAGAGGGCTTCACCGTTGAAGACATTCCCGAGCAGGACGATGATGATTTCTTCTTTGCACCCGATGATTATGAAGACAGCGAGGAGGATGAATAATAATGAGTTATACACCGTTTGACGCCATCAAAATAGGCATTGCCTCCCCTGAAATGGTTCTTTCCTGGTCCTTCGGCGAGGTTACCAAGCCCGAGACCATCAACTACCGCACCCTCAAGCCCGAGCGTGACGGTCTTTACTGCGAGCGTATTTTCGGACCCACAAAGGACTGGGAATGCCATTGCGGTAAGTATAAGAAAATCAGCTACAAGGGCAAAATCTGCGACCGCTGCGGCGTAGAAGTCACCAAGAGCAAGGTTCGCCGTGAGCGTATGGGCCATATCCAGCTTGCAGCACCCGTATCTCACATCTGGTACTTCAAGGGTATCCCCAGCCGTATGGGTCTGCTCCTTGACCTGACTCCCCGCACTCTTGAAAAAGTTCTGTACTTTGCAAATTATATAGTAACTGATCCCGGCTCCACTCCTCTGGAGAAGTGCCAGATACTCACCGAAAAAGAGTACCGCGACCTCCGCGAGAAGTATGAGGACGACTTTGACGCAGGTATGGGCGCAGAAGCAATCAAAAAGCTCCTGCAGCAGATTGACTGCGAGACGCTTTCAGCAAAGCTGAAGGAAGAGCTGCAGAATGCCAACGGTCAGAAGAAGGCAAAGCTTGTCAAGCGCCTTGAGGTCGTTGAAGCCTTCCGCCAGAGCGGCAACAAGCCCGAGTGGATGATTATTGACGTTCTGCCCGTAATTCCTCCCGAAATTCGTCCTATGGTACAGCTGGACGGCGGCAGATTTGCTACAAGCGACCTCAACGACCTGTACCGCAGAGTCATTAACCGCAACAACCGTCTCAAGAGACTTATCCAGCTCAACGCTCCCGACATCATTGTCCGCAACGAGAAGCGTATGCTTCAGGAAGCCGTTGACGCACTTATCGACAACGGCCGCCGCGGCAGAGCGGTTACCGGCGCAAACTCCCGCGCACTCAAGTCCCTTTCCGATATGCTCAAGGGCAAGCAGGGACGTTTCCGTCAGAACCTGCTGGGTAAGCGTGTTGACTACTCCGGCCGTTCCGTTATCGTTGTCGGCCCCGAACTGAAGATTTATCAGTGCGGTGTTCCCAAGGAAATGGCAATCGAGCTGTTCCGCCCCTTCGTCATGAAGAAGCTGGTTGAGGACGGCGTTGCAAATAACATCAAGTCCGCCAAGAAGATGGTTGATAAGCAGCGTACTGAAGTCTGGGACGCACTTGAAGTCGTAATCAAGGAGCACCCCGTACTGCTTAACCGTGCGCCTACTCTTCACCGCCTCGGCATTCAGGCCTTCGAGCCTATCCTCGTTGAAGGCCGCGCACTGAAGCTGCACCCCCTGGTATGTACCGCATACAACGCCGACTTTGACGGCGACCAGATGGCAATTCACGTACCTCTGTCCGCAGAGGCACAGGCGGAAGCACGTATCCTCATGCTCTCCGCAAACAACCTGCTTCGTCCTCAGGACGGCCACCCCGTAACCGTTCCTACCCAGGATATGATTCTCGGCTCCTACTATCTGACCATGAAGCGCATCGGCAATGATCAGAAGGGTGCCGACAAGGTGTTCGTCACCAGCTGCGGCGGCACCGACCTTCCCGTAAACGAGGTTGTGGACAGCGACACCTTCCTTGCTGCTGAAAAGTACGCAGAGGAGAACAAGCTCGTTGCTCCCACCTATAAGCCCATGCACTGCTACCGCGATGACGCGGAAGCAATCATGGCATACAGCCACGGTGAAATCAGCCTTCACGCACCTATTCTTGTCCGCGTAAGCAAGATTATCGACGGCGTTGAGCAGCTCCGCGTAATAGAAAGCACCGTTGGCCGCATTATCTTCAACTCCAACATTCCTCAGGACCTGGGCTATGTTGACCGTACCGACCCTGCGCATGCCTTCGACCACGAAATCGGCTTCCAGGTCGGCAAGAAGCAGCTGGGCGATATTATTGACCGCTGCATCAAGATTCACGGCTTCACCATTTCCGCAGAAGTGCTGGACAGCATCAAGGCCATGGGCTACAAGTACTCCACCCGCGGCGCAATCACAATCTCCATCGCTGATATGACCGTTCCTGAAGCAAAGAAGGAACTCATCTCCGCTACCGAGTCAAAGGTGCTTGCAATCGAGCGTCAGTTCAAGCGCGGCTTCATCACCGATGATGAGCGTTACCGCCTTGTTGTTGCTGAGTGGGAAAACACCACCAAGGACGTTACCAACGCCCTGACAAACTGCCTCGACACCTACAACCCCATCTACATGATGGCAAGCTCCGGTGCCCGTGGCTCCATGAACCAGATTCGTCAGCTTGCAGGTATGCGTGGTCTGATGGCCAACACCGCAGGTAAGACCATCGAAATTCCTATCAAGGCAAACTTCCGTGAAGGCCTTTCCGTTCTGGAGTACTTCATCTCCTCCAGAGGCGCACGAAAGGGCATGGCCGATACCGCACTTCGTACCGCTGACTCCGGTTACCTTACACGCCGTATGGTTGACGTCTGCCAGGACGTTATCATTCGCGAGCCCGACTGCGGCACCACCGACGGTGTCTGGGCCTCCGCTGTTTACGACAAGGGACAGATGGTTCAGTCCTTCGGCGTAAGCATTCACGGCAGATTCCCCGCAGTTCCCGTTGTTGACCCCACCACCGGCGAAGTCATCTTCGATACCGACCACATGCTCATGCCCGATGATGCCGCCGTACTGGAAGCACACGGCATTCACAAGGTTCTCATCCGCAGCGTCCTCTCCTGTGAGGCACGCACCGGCGTATGTGCAAAGTGCTACGGCATCAACCTTGCAATCGGCAAGCCCGTCAATGCAGGCGAGGCAGTCGGCGTTATCGCTGCACAGTCCATCGGCGAACCCGGTACTCAGCTTACCATGCGTACCTTCCACTCCGGCGGCGTTGCAGGCGATGATATCACCCAGGGTCTTCCCCGTGTTGAAGAACTGTTTGAGGCACGCCGACCCAAGAAGCAGGCAGTCCTTGCAAAGTGCAGCGGCGAAGTTTCCATTGTCGAGACCAGGAAGGGCGCAATGTTTGCCGTCAGCGTCACCAACGAGGAAGGCGGCGAGCCCTGCAATTTCGAGGTCGCGCACTCCGCAGGTATCCTTGTCAAAAACGGCGACCACGTGGACAAGGGACAGGAGCTCACCAAGGGCGCACTCAATCCCCACGATGTACTCAGTATCCGCGGCGTAAACGATGATGAATTCGGCCGTCCCGGCGTACGCAACTACATCATTCAGGAAGTCCAGAAGGTTTACCGTCAGCAAGGCGTTGATATCAACGATAAGCATATTGAAATTATCGTCCGCCAGATGATGCGCAAGATCAAGGTCGAGGATGCAGGCAGCACCGATCTTATCTCCGGCGCAACCATCGACATCAGCGAGCTCAAGGCAGCAAACCGCGAAATCGACAAGCGCATCGCAGCAGGCGAGGAGGGACTCACCAAGGCAACCTACACCCAGCTGCTTCTCGGTATCACCAAGGCTTCTCTTGCAACTGACAGCTGGATGTCCGCAGCCTCCTTCCAGGAGACCACCAGAGTTCTTACCGAAGCCGCCATCAAGGCCAAGGTTGACCGTCTTGTAGGTCTTAAGGAGAACGTCATTATCGGTAAGCTTATCCCTGCAGGCAGCGGTCTTGCAATGTACCGCGAATTTGAGGATAAGACCGACGAAAGCGTTGCCGCAGAGGCAGAGGAATACGTTGACCTTTCCGCACTTGTTGGCAAGAACAACGCACTTTAAGTTAATTAAAAAGAGCATCGCAAGGCGATGCTCTTTTTGCTTTTCGGCGAAAAACAAGTGTCCGTGAATGACGTAAAATTGGCATTTATATGCGAAAATCAGGAAAATTATTTTCGTTTTTGTGTAAAAATTTTCTTGACTATTTTTGTGCAATCTGATAAAATTCTTATCCGTGTGGGGTTTACTGCGCCCAATTTCGCAGAAATCCCGCAAAGCCTTGAATTTCAAGGGAAAATTTTTGAAGAAAGGAGAAACTAATGCCTACATTTAACCAGTTGGTAAGAAAAGGCAGAGAAAAGGTAACCTACAAGTCCAACTCTCCCGCAATGCAGAAAGGTCTTAACACCATCAAGAATTGCGAGACCGACCTGAGCGCACCCCAGAAGAGAGGCGTCTGCACCGCAGTCCGTACCTCTACTCCTAAGAAGCCTAACTCCGCACTCCGTAAGATCGCCCGTGTACGTCTGACCAATGGCTACGAAGTCACCGCATACATTCCCGGTGTCGGCCATAACCTTCAGGAGCACAGCGTCGTTATGATTCGCGGCGGTCGTGTTAAGGACCTTCCCGGTGTACGTTACCTCATCATCCGCGGCACCCTCGATGCACAGGGCGTAACCGGACGTATGCAGTCCCGCTCCAAGTACGGTGCAAAGAGACCCAAAGCTGCAAAGAAAAAGTAATTAACCAACAGCAAATTTTGCCCTGTTGTTTATCATATTGATAACCTCGGGGCGCAGACGGAGCACAATGTTGCTCCGAGTACCTGTGAAATCATTTTTTAATGAAGGAGGGAAGAATAGTGCCCAGAAGAGGTAGCGTTCCCAAAAGAGAAATTCTGCCGGATCCTATGTACAATAGCGTTCTGGTATCTAAGCTGGTTAACAGCGTCATGCTCGACGGCAAGAAGGGTGTAGCCCAGAAGGTCGTTTACGAAGCATTCGGCATCATTGAAGAGAAGACCGGCAAGAACGGTCTCGATGCTTTCACTGAGGCCCTTAACAACATCATGCCTACCCTGGAGGTCAAGGCTCGCCGTGTCGGCGGTGCAACCTACCAGGTCCCCATCGAGGTCCGCGCTGAGCGTCGTCAGACCCTGGGTCTGCGTTGGCTCGTCGGCTATGCCCGCAAGCGCAGCGAGAAGACCATGAAGGAGCGTCTGGCTGGCGAGATCATGGACGCCTGCAACAACACCGGCGCCGCAGTCAAGAAGCGCGAGGAGACCCACAAGATGGCAGAGTCCAACAAGTCCTTTGCTCACTTCCGTTGGTAATCTTTGCCTTCGGATTCTATTTAGGAGACAATTATTATGCCAAGAGAGTATT
>JAZRVW010000101.1:0-7283 GCA_045599385.1 Oscillospiraceae bacterium
TACCGGCGCCTCCGGCGGCATAGGCCTTGAGTTCCTGCGGCTTCTCGATCAGGGCAAGGGCAACAGAATTCTGGCAGTTTCCAGAAACGCAACCAAGAAGATTTCAGGCGACGAGTTCAAGAACGAAGTCACCGTGTTTGACGCGGACACCTCCACCAAGGAGGGCGTTGACTCCGTCTTCGCAAAGGCAGAGGAGCTCTTCGGCAAAATTGACCTGTATTACCAGAACTCCGGCTACCCCTACTACGAGGTTTTCGACTATGAGGATTGGCACAGACTGAGCCGCATCTTCGAAGCAAACACCATCGGACCCGCTTACACCTATGTAAAGTATAAGCATCACCTGGCAGGCCGCGAAGGTCATCTGGCATACACCGTATCCGCAATCGGAACCATGGCAATGCCCGGCTACGCACTGTACTCCGCTTCCAAGTTCGGTCTGGAAGGCTTCCAGGAAGGTATCCGCCTCGAGATGCCCAAGAACATGAAGCTCACCTGCCTGTACCCCGTTGCAACCGACACCAACTTCTTCGTAACCGCAGCTGACGGCGTTGTGTTTGAAAAGCCCTTCCCCGTACAGCGTCCCACCGTTGTTGCAAAGAAGATGTACAAGGGCATCGAGAAGAACAAGAAGAAGGTTTCTCCCTGCTTCCTCTTCGGTGTATCCAAGGTTCTCATGACCGTATTCCCCCCTGCACGCACTATTTACTGGAACCTCGAAAAGAAGAAGCTCGACCGCTTCGTTGTAAAGATGAGAAAGCTCGGAAAGTACGAATAATAAGAATAATAAGAAATAAAAACGCAGCACAAAGTGCTGCGTTTTTGTTTCTTATTAATGCGGCGTCAGTTTGCTTTTTCCGCAATTTTTGCGCCGTACTTTATAGGCGTTTCGATAAAGTTCTTTGTAAGCTCAAAGATTTCCTCGCGCAAATCAATAACGCCTTTTTCAAGCAGGAGAACAATTGTTGAGCCGCCGTACTGGAACATACCCTTTTCGTCGCCGCGGTGTATTGCACCGGCACCGTGATGGTTGACTATTCTGCCCACAAGGCAGGCACCCACCTCAATCTGAACTATGTCACCGAAGTGCTTTGTGTGCAGAGTGCAGTATTCACGGCTGTTCTGTCGGTAGACGGGATTGTTAAGGGAAACAAGGGGCATTACGGGATTGTATCTGCCTTTGATGAAACGGTTTTCGCTCTTGGTGCCGTCATCGAGATAGCAGTAGCGGTGGTAGTTGTCAACTCCGAGACGAAGCACAAGGCAGATGCCGTTTTCATAGCGCCGTGCAAGCTCGGAATCCTTTATCAGCTCCTTGACGGTGTAAAGGCACTGCTTGACGGAGAATTTGCAGTCGGGGCTTAAGCGGTAGGCGGAGAGCATACCGTCGCAGGGGGAGATAAGGGCGCTTTCATCATAGTCCACGGGACGAAGCTCGGGTCTTATGCGCCGTGTGAAGAAATCGTTGAAGCAGCGGTAATCCTCCTTCACGTAGTCTTCCACGCGGATATTGTTCTTTTTGATAAAGCTCTTGATAAGCGGTCTGGAAAGTCCCGTGTCCATGAACTTTCCCGCAGCAACGGAAACAAAGGGATTGGTTACAAGCCACTTGAGAGGCCGGCCGGCTTTCTTATTGAAAATGAAATTAACACCTTTGGAATCGGACTTTACGGGGCTCATATTTTTTTCCCTCATATTTCTTGTGATTATTTCGATGAAAACGATGATTCCGCTGACGATAAGGGGAAGGAAGAAGGAGATGCCGCGGCTGAGAATATCAAGAGAAGTGGCGTCAGATGTAAGATTGCCAAAGCCCTGAATCAGCAGAAAGTCGGAGATTCCGACGGCGCCGGGAATGGGCATGGCGTTAGAGCCGAGGATTGCGAGAGTCTGGGCAGAGAGTGCGTCAACAATACCCGAGTAGCTTCCGCCGAAGCCGAGGAAGATGCACACGGGAACGCAGATTACGGACATACGCTGGGCAAGGTTGCAGGCAAGAACACGGAGGGGCAGCTTCTTTTCATGGCGGAGCTGCTGCCCGCAGAACTTGTACTGCTCAATGGTGCTCACAAGCTTTGCCCGCTTTTCGTCGTAGTTTCTCAGAATGTGAAGCTTACACAGAAGATTAAGACACCAGTCACAGATTCTGAGCACGACCTTGTCCTTGAACATACACAGGACATAGCACCAAACGAGCACTATCTGTACAAGAGTGCCGATGATGATGCAGATTTTGGATATTGTGTCAAGGCTGAGAAACAGAGACGGATTGATGATGAAAAACAGTATTCCGATTATGAGAAGGGAAGCTGTGTACATTATAAGGTTGAGCAGAAGCGCCATGGCGGAAACTGCCGTGGACAGACCGCGGTTTGACATTACCACAAGCGCCGCAGGCTGACCGCCTGCCGCAGTGGGCGTTATTCCGGAGAAATAAAAGTCTGTTGCGGAGTAAAGCAGGGCGTGTCTGCGTTTAATGGGAGCGCCGAAGAATTTGCAGGTGCAGCGCAGACCAATGGCCTCAAAGAAAATGAATCCGAAGGAAAAGGCAACTGCAAGTACAATCCATATCGGGCTTGTATTGCGCACCATTTCCCGGAAATCACGGAAGCTGAAATCACCGGAGCTGCTCACAACAACGTTCAGCGTTACAACGCTGAGCGCAACGAGAACCAAAAGCCATATTAAGTTCTTCAGGGATTTACTCATTGAGCGGTTCCTCTACAATAATATACAAATAGTTTTGCCACGTTGTCACTATACAGTCACGCGGCTGATTTGTCAACACCGGGAAAATATCTTGACAATATATCGCTGCACGGAATATACTTGCAGAATACTGTAAGTATATAATTTACAAGGAGGATCTGCTATGAAAAATGTCACAGAAATGTTCGGATCAATGGTTTTCAACGATTCCGTAATGCAGGCAAGACTGCCGAAGGAAATCTATAAGCAGGTCCAGTGCTCCATAAAGGAAGGTCAGCGACTTGACCGCGATACCGCCGATGTGGTGGCAAACGCCATGAAGGACTGGGCAATTGAAAAGGGCGTCACCCATTTCACCCACTGGTTCCAGCCTATGACGGGTATCACCGCCGAAAAGCATGACAGCTTCATTTCCCCGGTCGAAAACGGCAGAGTCATCATGGAGTTTTCGGGAAAAGAACTCATTCAGGGCGAGCCCGATGCCTCCAGCTTCCCCCACGGCGGTCTGCGCGCCACCTTTCAAGCCCGCGGCTATACCGCATGGGACCCCACCTCCTATGCTTTCATCAAGGACGGTGTGCTCTGCATTCCCACCGCCTTCTGCTCATATACGGGTGAAGCCCTTGACAAGAAAACTCCGCTTCTGCGCTCAATGGAGACACTTAACATACAGTGCCTGCGCGTGCTGAAGCTTTTCGGCAACGAAAGCGTTGCTGCCGTGCGCCCCACCGTAGGTCCCGAGCAGGAATATTTCCTTATAGACAAGGAAATGTACGAAAAGCGCAAGGACCTCATGTACACGGGCCGAACCCTCTTTGGAGCAAAGCCACCCAAGGGACAGGAGCTTGAGGACCATTACTTCGGCACCATCAAGCCCCGTGTCGCCGCATTCATGGGCGAGCTTGATGAGGAGCTGTGGAAGCTCGGCGTGCTTGCAAAGACCGAGCACAACGAGGCCGCGCCCGCACAGCATGAGCTTGCGCCCATATACACCACAAACAACATTGCCGCCGACCACAATCAGATTACCATGGAGCTTATGCAGAAGCTTGCACGCAAGTATGACATGGTATGCCTGCTCCACGAAAAGCCCTTTGAGGGACTCACGGGCAGCGGCAAGCACAACAACTGGTCGATTACCACCGACACGGGCGTAAACCTTTTTGAGCCCGGCGAAACCCCCTATGAAAACGCCCAGTTCCTGCTGTTCTTCTGCGCCGTAATCAAGGCTGTCGACGATTATCAGGATATGCTTCGCGTGTCCGTTGCCAGCGCCTCAAACGACCGCCGTCTCGGCGCTGCCGAGGCACCTCCCGCCATCGTTTCGCTCTTTGTGGGCGACGAGATTGCGGAGATACTTGATGCCGTTGAAAAGGGCGCGTCCTATGACGGCAAGGAAAAGGAGCAGATTAAGGTCGGCGTTCACGTTCTGCCCAAGTTCCCCAAGGATACCACCGACCGCAACCGCACCTCACCCTTTGCCTTTACGGGCAATAAGTTTGAGTTCCGCATGACCGGCTCAAGTGTTTCAATTTCCGGCAGCAATGTGGTTATCAACACCGCCGTGGCGGAATCCCTCCGTCAGTTTGCCGATGAGCTGGAAAATTCGGACGATTTTGAAAATGACCTGCATGACCTGCTCAGCCGCGTAATCCGCGACCATAAGCGCATTATCTTTAACGGCAACGGCTACGGCGAGGAATGGGTCAGGGAGGCCGAGAGACGCGGACTTCTCAATCTTCCAACAACTCCCGACTGTGTGCCTTACTATCTTCACGAAAAGAATGTTGAGCTTTTTGCGCGCCATAGGGTTTACAGCGAAATTGAGCTTGCCTCACGCTATAAGATGAAGCTTGATACTTACTCCAAGGTGCTTCGCATCGAGGCGCTTACCATGCAGGAAATGGTGTGGCAGGATATTCTGCCCGCCGTCAGCGCTTACAGCAAGACTCTTGCCGATGCCGTGATTTCCAAAAAGGCAATCGGTGCGGACTGCGGCTTTGAGGCGGAAAACGCAAAGAGAATAAGCCGACTGATTTCCGAGGCCGCAGGTGAGGTCAAGGCACTCAACAGCGCAATAAGCGAGGTCGAAACCGTCACCGAATGCTACACACGCGCCATGGCATATAAGAACGAGGTGCTTCCTGCCATGGAAGCTCTCCGCGAAACCGTGGACACTCTCGAAAGCATAACCGCAAAATCCTTCTGGCCCTATCCCGCCTACGGCGATATACTGTTCAGCGTGAAATAAAACAAATCCCACCGCTTTTGCGGTGGGATTTGTTCTTGTGAAGCGGTTTTCAGCGTAGCCTGTCATTCTGAGCGAAGCGAAGAATCTCATATTAATAAGGGGATTCTTCGTCGCAAGCTCCTCAGAATGACAGATGAGTTTTGCTGCTTCGCTTTGATTGACGCACCGTAGGGCAGGGGCTTGCTCCCGCCACTATTGCTGAATTATGCCTACAACCATTTTTTAATACTGCTGACCGCTGTCATTCTGAGCGAAGCGAAGAATCTGAAAAAACACGGTGCCGAAGCACCGTGTTTTTATATTTATATTTGCTTACTTGTACATCTCGATAAGACGCTGCAGGTGCTCGTAGCGTGCCTTTGCGTTCTCCTCGGATGCCTCGAACAGAGTGCCTGCACGGTCGGGGAACTCGCGGGTCAGGCGGCTGTAACGAGCCTCGTTCATGAGGAACTCGCGGTAGCCGTCGGTGGGAGCCTTGGAGTCCAGAGCGAACTTGCCTTCCTCTGCTGCGGGGTTGTAGCGGAAGAGGTTCCAGTAGCCGCACTCAACAGCCTTCTTCATCTCAGCCTGGCAGTTGGTCATGCCGCCCTTGATGGAGTGCATCTCGCAGGGAGCGTAGCCGATGATGAGGGAAGGACCGTGGTAAGCTTCTGCTTCCTTGATTGCCTTCAGAGTCTGAGCCATGTTTGCGCCCATTGCAACCTGTGCAACGTAGACGTAACCGTAGGTCATTGCAATCTCTGCCAGGGACTTGGACTTGATTTCCTTGCCTGCTGCAGCGAACTGTGCAACCTGGCCGATGTTGGAGGCCTTGGAGGCCTGGCCGCCGGTGTTGGAGTAAACCTCGGTGTTGAATACGAAGACGTTTACATCTTCACCGCTTGCAAGAACGTGGTCAACGCCGCCGAAGCCGATGTCGAAGGCCCAGCCGTCGCCGCCGAAGATCCAGCAGGACTTCTTGTTGAGGTAATCCTTCTTTGCAAGAACGTCACAGCAGGTCTCACAGCCGCAGTTCTTTGCCTCAAGAGCTGCAATCAGCTTCTTGGTGGCAACCTGGTTTTCAAATGCTTCGTCGTAGGTGTCGAGCCATTCCTGAGCCTCGGGAACCTTGTCGGCGATGCCTTCAATCTTTGCCTTCAGGTCATCGCGGATCTTCTTCTGGCCGAGGTACATGCCGAGGCCGTGCTCTGCGTTATCTTCAAAGAGGCTGTTTGCCCATGCGGGACCCTTGCCTTCCTTGTTGACGGTGTAGGGAGAGGTTGCTGCGGGGCCGCCCCAGATAGAGCTGCAGCCGGTTGCGTTGGATATCATCATGTGGTCGCCGAAGAGCTGGGTGATGAGACGTGCATAGCTGGTCTCAGCACAGCCTGCGCAGGAGCCGGAGAACTCAAGGTAGGGCTGCTTGAACTGGCTGCCGATGACGGTGAAGTCCTGCAGGTCCTTCTTCTCGGAAACCTTGGATACCATGTAGTCGAATACGGGCTGCTTGTCAGCCTGAGATTCGAGACCGACCATCTTCAGAGACTTGGTGGGGCAGACGCCGACACAGACGCCGCAGCCCATGCAGTCCATGGGGGAGATAGCCATGGTGTACTTGTAAGCGCCCTTGCCCTTGCCGCGCTTCTCAACGATCTGAGCGCCTTCGGGAGCAGCTGCTGCTTCCTCGTCGGTCATGGCGAAGGGACGGATTGTTGCATGGGGGCAGACAAATGCACACTGGTTGCACTGTGCGCAGCTCTCGCCGTTCCACTCGGGAACGAATGCGGAAACACCGCGCTTCTCGTATGCGGAAGCGCCAAGCTCGAAGGTGCCGTCTGCGTGGTCAACGAAGGCGGAAACGGGGAGGCTGTCGCCGTCCATCTTGCCCACGGGATTGAGAATGGTCTTAACCATCTTAACGGTCTTCTCGCGGCCTTCCTGAACCTTCTCTTCCTTGGTGTCGACAGCTTCTGCCCATGCGGCAGGAACGTCAACCTTGACGAATGCGGTAGCGCCCAGGTCGATCGCGTTGTGGTTCATGTCAACAACGTCCTGACCCTTCTTCAGATAAGAGGCTGTGGCCTTTTCCTTCATGTACATGATTGCGTCTTCCTGAGGAATGACCTTTGCGAGAGTGAAGAATGCGGACTGGAGAATGGTGTTGGTGCGCTTGCCCATGCCGATCTTCTGTGCAAGGTCAATGGCGTTTATCATGTAAAGCTGAATGTCGTTCTTTGCTATGTAGCGCTTGGAGGCTGCGTCAAGATGCTGCTCAAGCTCCTCAAAGCTCCACTGGCAGTTAATGAGGAATACGCCGCCGGGCTTTACGTCACGGACAATGGGG
>JAZRVW010000102.1:0-7371 GCA_045599385.1 Oscillospiraceae bacterium
TTGCTTTTTTTATTGCGATGTGTTAAAATAGATAAAAAATGTTTCACTAGCACGGCGCAATCACGCAGGTGCAGCACGACAAGAGCCTGCACGACCTGACCGTGAAGATGGGATACAAAAACGAGTAGCCATTTGCATAACTGCATCGTATATAAAGATGCATACAGACGGAACACTAAAGGAGGTAAATGCTATGAAAACGAAAGAAGAACTTGAGAAGATCAAAGAAGACTGTGCAGAGCTTTACAAGAATCTTGCTGAACTCTCTGAAGAAGAACTGAATGTTGTGACGGGCGGAAGTAATATCTCAGATTGGTTCGAAAAGATTGGACGCAATATACGTAAAATCCCGGGACACCCATCCACGACCCCGACGGTCGCAAGCATTGAGGATCATTTTCTCCCCGGGACGATCGACTATGCAAAAGATATGCTTGATTAACATGACATTTGAAATCATATTTTGAAGGAGACAGATACCGTGAAAACAAAAGAAGAACTGAACGCCCTGAAAGAGGAAGTCGAAACCATTGGTAAAAAGCTCGCGGAGCTGACTGAGGAAGAACTTGCACAGGTCACGGGCGGCGTTAGTTGTGATGGTAAGCTTGGCTTCTCTGGAGGGAATTACGTGATTATAGATGATGAAGTATATACTACTTGGGAAATTCTCCCGACGCCATAATAACAAGACCGGAGAGAACCGATAACCCCCGCTTTTTTAAAATCTTGCATCTGAAATCTTCGCATCTGCCGCCGCAGGCGGCTAATCTTAACGCCGCCGTAAAGCATACATATTCTACATAGACAGGAGAAACCCTCATGAAAACCAAAGAAGAACTGAACGCTCTCAAAGAAGAATACGAGAGCATGAAGGGCAAGCTCGCAAAGCTTTCCGAGGACGAACTGAAAAAGGTCGTGGGAGGTCAGGGCATATCCAATCCAGTAGCGGGCATGTCGGAGGAAGAAGCCATGCGCATTGCCCAGCAGCTGGATGAAGGTACGTATATCGGACCGTGGCAAAGCATGTCCGGCGAGCAGTTTTTAAAATGGTGGAGAGCTTCGAACGGTCGCTGATGGCAACGCTGCTCGTTCAAAGAGTATATGCTTGAGAATAACCGACCGCGCTGTCAGAACCAGCTGCCGTCTGTCAAGCTTTCACCGACGCCAAAAAGTCTCTATGAACAAAAGAATAGTATAAAAGGATGTAAACGCGATGAAAACAAAAGAAGAACTGAACGCCCTCAAAGAAGAGGTTGAAACTCTGAATAAGAAGCTCGCGGAGCTGAGTGAGGATGAACTGTACGAAGTGACTGGTGGAAAGGGAGGCTTTAGGCCGACCGTCGCCTGTCGCGACGCGTTAACGTGCACGAGAAGCGACCCGTCAAAATGCACGCGGTATGTCAAGAATATGTTTCTCTGTCCCAGGATAGACAATCTGTGACCGTTCCACAGCAGATGATTAAATACTAAAAAGGAGACAGATAACATGAAAACGAAAGAAGAACTGAACGCACTCAAAAAGGAAGTCGAAGTCCTGAACAAGAAGCTTGCTGAGTTGAGTGAAGAGGAACTGATGCTGGTAACTGGTGGTACATATGCCGACTCCTATTACGGCGGTGTCTGCGGTGAAAACAACGGCATAATAATCGACAATTCTTATATATCTTCCGATCCCACGTACGGTGACGGTATCGGCGGTGGCTCCGGCTACTCTCCGGAAAATAATTACGGCGGAGTATGTGGCCCGAATTTTGACTCAAAATAACCATACCCGCAGCTCATTTGTATACATAGACGAATAGACCAACGGAGGAAATTATCTTGAAAACAAAAGAAGAACTGAACGCCCTCAAAGAAGAAGTTGAAACCCTGAATAAAAAGCTCGCGGAGCTGAGCGAGGAAGAACTTAAGCAGGTCTCCGGCGGCGTTAAGCACGAGTACGGAATCATCGAGCTTGACTTTGTTTCCCACAGCTACGGCGAGTATGCCTCAAACTTCATTTTCGAAAATAAAAGCGAGCGCGAATTTGAGTGAGTGAGCGGTCCGCTTTTAGAAATCTGGTCTCTGAAAGCTTCGCATCTATTGAAAGGAAAAACACCGTGAAAACGAAAGAAGAACTGAACGCAATCAAAGAGGAAGTTGAAACACTGAACAAGAAGCTCGCGGAGCTGACCGAGGAAGAACTGAAGCAGGTCAACGGCGGACATGAAGTAGATTTCGGTAGCTATGAAGTCGCCAAAGTCATTTATCCCTGATATCTTCCTATAGTAAAACACTGTGGGATTTCTCATAAATCTGAAAGGAGACACTTCTATGAAAACGAAAGAAGAGCTGAACGCCCTCAAGAATGAGGTTGAAACCCTGAACAAAAAGCTTGCAGAGCTGAACGAGGAAGAACTGAAGGCAGTTACCGGCGGCAATTCATGGGGTGACTACTGGGGAGAAGGCTGGGGAGGCAGCGGAGGATCGGGAGGCACTACACCGCCCACGAATCCGGGTGGAAGCGGCAGCGGCAAATGGTCGGATTACTGGGGATCAGAATAATATAGTATAAAAAGATGTAACTAATAAAGAAGGAGTACCCCCATGAAAACGAAGGAAGAACTGAACGCCCTCAAAGAAGAGGTTGAAACGCTGAACAAGAAGCTCGCGGAGCTGAACGAGGAAGAGCTTGCACAGGTAGTCGGCGGAGCATCCGGGTGTGTCGACTCTCTGCGTGGCACGGGTGGCTTTGATGTCATTTATCCAGATGAGCTTAATCAAAAAGCAGCATACAAACATAACTATATAAACTGAAGTAGCCATTTTCACAACTTCATCGAATAAAAAGATGAAACTAAGAAAGAAGGAGTAAATACCATGAAAACCAAAGAAGAACTGAATTTCCTCAAAAGTGAGCTCGAAGCGCTGAATGTAAAGCTCGCGGAGCTGAGCGAGGATGAACTGAAGCAGGTCACCGGCGGCCAGGCGGTACTGCCCCTGCTTTCAAACGAAGAGATCAGACCCAGCGCGGACAATATTGTCGGCGTCAACAGATTCGGTCTCTGCGGCTCCTGCGGAGAGACAGTCGCTTTCCCCGCTACCGGACACGGTTACTGCAAATGCGGCTCTTGCGGCGCGATGGTCAAATATTGATCTGAAGCGATAAATGCCAGTCAGACTGCACTACTGCATCGTATAAAAAGATGGAAACACCAAAGGAGGTAAATGTAATGAAAACGAAAGAAGAACTCAACGCCCTCCATGAAGAATACGAAAGCATGAACAAAAAGCTCGCAGAGCTGACCGAAGAGGAACTAGCGCAGGTCGCAGGCGGTGCAGGTGGAGGAAATAGTAATTGCTTGTGGATACTCATGGGTGCGTCCCCCGACCGTGAGCTTGAGGTCGGCAACGGCGGCCTTAAGCCCCCCGTCCATGAGATCGGCGCCTACTACGACGCGGAGTACTTTGAGCTTCCATGAGTGAGCGCCCCGCTTTATGAAATCCGGCATCTGAAAGCTTCGCATCTGCCACTGCAGACGGCCCGTTGGTGTGCTTTTGGAGCAAATACCCTACCCCTACGCACCGTTTGGGGCAAATACAGCAAAGTAAAACAGTCCACCCGAAAGGGCGGGCTGTTTTGCTTTTTTTATTGAGATGTGTTAAAATAGATAAAAATGTTTCACTTACACGGCGCGATTACGCAGGCACAGTACGACAAGAGCCTGCACGGCCTAACCGTGAGAATGGGATACGGAGAGAAATAGTAATTTGCAGAGGCATATTATGAAAGCGGATATTATAGCAAAGCCGACAGCACAAGATGACAAATATGCCTATGCATATGCTGAGAAAGTAATTTCTGAAAGTCAGGAAACGGATGATTGGTATGACTGCTTTGAAGAATTTGCGTCACTGCTGAGTCATCCTAAATCGTTGGTGAGAAACAGAGCATTAACTATTCTTGCAGCAAATGCTCAGTGGGATGATGAAAACAAATTTGCTTTAATAATGACAGAATATCTGTCGCATATCACCGATGAAAAGCCGATTACCGCAAGGCAGTGTATCAAGTCACTTGTTCAGGTAGGGAAGGCAAAACCGCAGTTTATCCCGGAGATATCAGCAGCACTCCACAGTGCAGATTTGTCCCGGTATAAGGACAGTATGCGGCCACTGATTGAAAAGGATATTGCGGAAACCATAGAGATCCTTACAAATCCCGGTTTGTCGTACTGACGTCTGGTGTGTTTTTGGGGCAAACACCCTACCTCTACGCACCGTAAGAATCTGTTCGACATGTCCGAGATAATTGATACGAAAATGAATAGCCATTTGCGAGTTTACATCGTATAAAGAGATGGAAACACCAAGGGAGGTAAACGCTATGAAAACGAAAGAAGAACTGAATGCGCTCAAAGAAGAATACGAAAATATGAACAAAAAACTCGCAGAGTTGAGCGAGGATGAGCTTAAACAGGTAGCCGGTGGGCTGAAATATGAGGATAAACTCAATTTTCCTGACAAAATCAGGGAAAACCCGGACGGCAGAATTGTTTTTGTAATGTAATCCGTTCCGAGTATCCCTTCTCGTGTTCTTTTGGGGCAAATTAGGCAAAAATAAGCGCTCAGCCGAAAGGCTGAGCCTTTTTCCTGTTATATAGATTTATTTGTATCTTCATGCTATAATCATTTCAATAAACGGGCATCAATTATAGAAAAGGGGAAAGATTTAAGAGATGATAGAACGGTATAAATACATAAGAATACAGGGCAGAAATCTTGTAATAAATACGCTTACCGGAAAAGGCGTATTCGGTTTATGTATGGAATTGATCCGAAATAATGTTATGGAGCAGGAAGATGCTGATTTGTACATGGAAATAGATTCATGGTTTGCTGAAAATCTTCCCTGGCCGGAGCCGTGTAAAAGACAGGAAAGTGTGGTTTGCTATTTCAAGACCGAAAACGCCAGCGAAATGCTGAAGTGGATACGACCTGCGCTTTGGCTCTTGGATCGATATAACGTTCCTTATTATTTGGTCTATACAAATTCGCCGGGTGAAATTGTATATGAGGACAAGTATCAGATTGTGGCCAAAGTTGATGATATTACAATTCAACCCGTACCGGAATCCTGGTCAAAAGACGAATGATTTTAAGGAAATAGTAAGCAAAGCCAATTTGATTAGCCATATTCGATGCTTATTCGTATACATAAGCGAAAAAGCAATGGAGCTAAATAACACGGGGAGCAAGATAAATCAGGATTGATAAGGGTGCAATATGAAAACTAAAGAAGAGCTTAATGAACTAAAGGCAGAAATTGAAAAGTTAAAAATGAAACTTGAAGCTCTTAGCGAAGATGAGCTTAATCAAGTAATAGGCGGCGGTATATTGGACAGCACACCAACTGCAGACTGGATAGAGACTTTTCCCGAAAGAAATAGAGAGGAACGATTGCTTCCATAAGAAATATATAAACCGTGGTTTGCAGCGCTGCCCACTGGTGTACAAAATAGCCCGAAATACTGTAAAACAAGCGAAAAACGGCTTCGGATTGGTCAATCAGACCGCTACGAAGCCGGTTTTTCATTTTCAGGACAAAAATCCTACGTACCTCGTGGAACAAATTAACTGAACTTGCTTGATATCATTGAAATAATATTAGTCTGTTTTTTTAATCTATTCATTATACACAAAAAGACAAAGAACACATTGTATATATCATAGAATTTGTATTTCGACAATCTTTTCACGGCAATATATGGTATTATGTTGTTGGAAAATAATTCACACAGGAGGAAGCAAATGAAGACTGTAAGAAAAGCTCTTTCTCTTCTGCTTGTGCTTGCAATGGTGCTTACCCTTGCAGTACCCGTATTGGCAGATGAGAAAACTCAGACTTATCAGAAGGTCACCGAAGCCCCTGAAGACTGGTCGGGCACCTACCTGATTGTCTATGAGGCTGACAATGTGGCTTTTGACGGTTCATTGTCAAAGCTTGACGATGCACATAATGTTAAAGAAGTTGTAATTTCAAATGGAGAAATTGTGGGCGATTATGCCGCAAATACTTTTACCATTGAGAAATGTGGAAACGGCTATGCTGTAAAGTCAGCCTCCGGTAGCTATATGACGGGTAAAAGTGGCAGCAATACTATTGTATGCAGCAGTAGCCCTGCCGAAAACACAATAAGCATCAGCAATGGCGTAATTAGTATTAACGGCAAGGGTGCAACTCTTCAGTTTAATAAGACGAACAATGCTGATAATTACAGATTCCGCTACTATAAGTCTGTAAACCAGCAGCCCATTGCGCTCTATAAGCTCGCGGATACTGCTTACAAAGAAACCGAAGCCCCTGTTCTCAGCACCGACATCGGTGAGAAGGGCTTTGTTGCAGGCGGCGACTGGGTGGAATTTACCTTCAGCACCGTCGCAAACGATTACGCAGGCGTGATAGTTTACGGCGGCAGCGACTTCGGCGTTGCGTATGAAGATAAGATTGAAGCACTTGAATACAAGGCTGGCAACAGCTGGTATGACATGAAGGGGCAGAACTTCGGCGGAAGCGGATTCCCGCTTGCCGATGCAACCAGCACTTTCAGAGTGAAATTCGCGGAAGATGCAGCAGGTGAGTACACCTTTAATGCCTTCATAAAAACCGCAGACGGTGATGAGGAGCTTTGCGCCGTTGAAGTACCCTTCACCGTGGCACCTGCACCCGAGGTAGTCCTTGAGGATACTGGCCTGTGGGGCGAAAACTGGCCTGATGCCTACAACCTGGGCTGGCATTTTGAAAACATTGACTCAAGCGAAATAACTGCAATGTCCTGCGGCATGAAGGATGCCTCCGGCAAGCTCATTGTAGAGTACACAGCCGATGCAGAGCAGGTGGCATGGCAGTATGACCCCGCAAATGCGTATGTCAACCCGAATGGACAGAGAAGCGCACCGTTCTATCAGCAGTATCAGGGAACACCCATTGCAGAAATCCGCGATGACGACTGGACAGTAACCAAGGGCGAAGCATTCGATGCGTGGCAGCCCGGTCTGTTCTATGTGACCGTAACGGTAGGGGACAAGACCTACAGCGCAAGCCGCGAGTACAACGGCCCTTACGCAGAGCCGTACAAGGCACCCGCACCCGCAATCGAAATCACGGACTGCGGACTATGGGGTGAAGCATATCCCAACTTCTACAATCTCGGCTGGAAGTACATAGACTTCGACTACAGCGAAATTACAGAAATCCGTGTCGGAATGCAGGACGCGGACGGAAACTTCATGGTAGAGTACAGCGCAAAGGGTGAACAGCTTGCATGGCAGCAGAATAACGGCTACATCACCGAGGCAGGACTCAGCAGCGCACCCTTCTACCAGTTCTAT